>JBIKII010000044.1:0-18215 GCA_044361705.1 Caulobacter sp. | reverse complement strand
CCTTGAAGCGCTGGACGACCAGATCTTCGCTGACACCGGGACCCACGCCACGCTCGTGCCGATCGACCTGCGGCAGCCCGAGGGGCTGGACGCCCTGGGCGCCACGATCCACGAGCGCTGGGGCAAGCTGGACGTCCTGGTCCACGCCGCCGCCGTGCTGGGCGGGATCACCCCGACCGGTCACATCGAGCCGAAGAAGTGGGATGAGACCCTCACCGTGAACCTGACCGCCAGCTGGCGGCTGATCCGGTCCATGGAGCCGCTGCTGAAGGCGTCAGACCGGGGGCGGGCCATCTTCCTGACCAGCGGCCGCGTGGTGCGCCCCAAGGCCTTCTGGGCGGCCTACGCGGCCAGCAAGGCCGGCATGGAGGCGCTGGTGCGTTGCTGGGCCGACGAGGTTGAGAACACCACCGTCCAGGCCGTGCTGCTCGATCCCTCGACCATGCGCACCCGCATGCGGGCCGAGGCCTATCCGGGCGAGGACCCGCTGAACCTGCCCGAACCTTCGGAGATCGCGCCGCTGGTCGTCCAGCTGGCCCAGGCCGACCTCGGCCCGACAGCGCCGACCGTGGTGTTCAACGACTGGAAAGCGGCTGGCGGGGTCCTGTAGGGCCTCGCTCCCTGCTTTGAGGCCTGGTCGGTCGCTAGCCGTCCCAAGGGCCGGGCCCGATGTCGTCGCGCATCGCCCGGCCCTTCTTCGTCTTCGGCTTGCGCGCCCGCCAGGCGGCCTCGAGGCCCAGCCGCGCCCAACGCACCGCTTCATCGGGGTCATCCAGCGCCCGCTCGGGCAGCGACCAGTAGTGCAGGATGCCTGTGCGGCCGTCCTTCATGGCGTAGGTGAAGGGCGCGCTGCCCTCGACCTCGAAGGCGGCGCGGTTGTCGTCGTCGACTTTCAGATACAGCGTCTCGCCGAACACCAGCGCGAAAGCGGCGTCGTCGACCGACAGGCTGGCCCCGCCGAACATCTTCTTGACCCGCAGCCGTCCGAGGCCGGCCAGCAGTTCCTCCAGATGCGCCAGGAAATCAGGGCTGACCGCCATCATCGCTCCATGTGAGCATTTGCTCATTGCGCGGCGCGCCCGAATGTGAGCAAATGCTCACACAGGGAGTCGCCCCGCATGTCCGCCAAGCCTCGCATCGAGCGCGCCGCACTGGAAGTCTTCGTCCGCGACGGCGTCGACGCCGCCACCACCCGCGCCATCGCGACCGAGGCGGGGGTTTCGGAGGGCGCGTTGTACCGTCACTACCGGTCCAAGGACGAGCTGGCGATCACCCTGTTCATGACCGTCCACCGTCGCCTGTCGGGCCTGATCGAGGAGAGCGCGGCGAGCGCGACCGGCATCAAGGCCAAGGCCGCCGCCATCGTGCAAGCCTACTGCCAGGTGGCCGACGAGGACTGGCTGACTTTCAGCTTCCACCTGACCCAGGTCCACCGCTTCATCCCCTACTACCAGGAGGACGGCCGCGATCCGGTCTCGGTGGTGGAGACTGTGATCAAGCAGGCGATGATCAGCGCCGAACTGCCGCCGGCCGACCCGCGCGTGCTGGCCGCCATGGCCATCGGGGTGATCACCCAGACTGCCCAGAACAAGGCCTACGGCCGGATCGGCGATGATCCGCTGTCGGCCCACGCCCTGCTCATGACCGCGGCCGTCCAGGCCGTGCTGCTCGCCCGCTAGGAGCGATCCTCGATGACTTTCCGCAACCGCCTCTTCAACGGCTACTACTGGCTGCTGTCGATCTTCTATGGCCTCAGCGCCGCCCTCCTGGCCCTGGCGCCGGGCCGGGGGCCGATGACCGGCGCGATCAAGCTCTACACGCGCCGCATGCTGTGGGCGATGGACGCCCTGGCCGGCATCAAGATCGACCTGCGCGGCCGGGAGAAGCTTCCCGAGGGCGCCTTCATCATCGCCGCCAAGCACCACAGCTGGGGCGACGGCTTCGTGATGTTCGCCAACGTGCCGAACCTGAGCTTCGTCACCGGCGACCACATGGAGCGCTTCCCGCTGGTCGGGGCCATCCTGCGCAAGTTCGGCGCGATCATCGTCGACAACTGTGGCGGGCCCGAAGCGCGCAAGGCGCTGTCGGAGAGCGCCGCCCAGGTCGCGAAGGAAGGCCGCCGCATCCTGATCTATCCGGAGGGGAACCTCGCCAAGCCGGGCGAGCGGTTCCGCTACCGCACCGGCGTCTACTACATGAGCCGCGACTTCGACCTGCCGGTGGTGCCGGTGGCGACGAACCTGGGCCTGTTCTGGGAACAGACCTCGGCGATGAAGAAGCCGGGGGTCGCCACCATCGAATTCCTCGACCCGATCCCCACCGGCCTTGAGCGCAGCGAGTTCCTTGCCCGGCTGGAATCGGTCGTCGAAACGCGCAGCCAGGAGCTGATCGCCCTGGCGACCGGCGAACCCGTGCGGGAGTCGGTGCTGGTCCCGGCGCCGGACGAGGTGCGCAAGGCGCAGGCGGCGGCGAAGGAAGCGGCGGCTTAGGCGTTGGACGCCAGCACCAACCCCCGTCATCCTCGCCCCTGTGGCGAGGCCCCCTGGTTCAGCTTCACTGTGAGAGGACGTCCGTCAGCGGCCCGTGCGACGGATCGAGGGGTCCTCGGGACGAGCCCGAGGATGACGGATCAAGTGGTGCACTACTGCTCCGCCGACCCCGCCGGGACGATCGTCACGCTTTCCCCGCAGCCGCAGGCGTCGGTCTCGTTCGGATTGCGGAACACGAACTTCGAGCTGAGCCGGCTGACCTCGTAGTCGATCTCGGCGCCGATCAGGAACAGCACCGCCTTGGGGTCGATCAGGATGGTGACGCCGTGATCCTCGATCACCTCATCCAGCGGATCGGCCTTCTCGGCGTATTCGAGGATGTACTCGGACCCGGCGCAGCCGCCGTTCTTCACGCCCACGCGCAGGCCGGCATAGGGCTTCTCCGGCTCCTCAAGCGCCTTTCGGGACATGATCTCCTTCACGCGCTCGGCGGCGGCGTCGCTCAGGGTGACGACCTTGGGGCGCGGGCGGCGGGTGCGGGGGGCTGTGACTTGCGGTTCCATGATCAGAACATGTTCAGCTGAAGCTTGGCCTCGTCGCTCATGCGCGAGGGGTCCCAGGGCGGGTCGAAAACGAGGTCGACGGTGCAGGACTTCAGGCCGGGGATCTCCATGACCGCGTCCTCGACCCAGCCCGGCATCTCGCCGGCCACCGGGCAGCCCGGTGCGGTCAGGGTCATGTCGATCTTGACCTCGCGGTCGTCGGAGACGTCAACCTTGTAGATCAGGCCCAGCTCATAGATGTCGACCGGGATCTCCGGGTCGAACACCGTCTTCAGCTGCTCGACCAGCCGGTCGGTCAGCGCGTCCAGTTCCGCCTGGGGGATAGCGGACGGCGCCTGGGTCTCTGGTGCGGTCTCGGTCATGCGTGTCTCAGGCAAAGAAGCTGCGGGCCTTGACCAGCGCGTCCACGAACGCGTCGGCCTCGGCCTCTGTGTTATATAGGGCGAAGGAGGCCCGGGCGCTCGACGTGACGCCGAACCGGGTCATCAGGGGCTCGGCGCAGTGGGTCCCGGCGCGAACCGCCACCCCCTGCTTGTCGAGGATCTGGGCGATGTCGTGGGCGTGGGCGCCCTCGACGGTGAAGCTGAGGATGGCGCCCTTCCCCGGCGCTGTGCCCAGGATGCGCAGCCAGTTGGCGCCGTCCAGCCGCTCGACGGCGCGGTCGTAGAGCGCCCGCTCATGGAGGGCGATCGCCTCGCGGTCCAGGCCCATCAGCCATTCCAGCGCCGCGCCAAGCGCGATGGCCTCGAGGATCGGCGGCGTGCCGGCCTCGAACCGCATCGGCGGCTCGGCGTAGGTGATGACGTCCTCGGCGACCGTGCCGATCATCTCGCCGCCGCCCTGGTAGGGGGGCAGGTCGGCCAGCACTTCGGCCTTGCCGTACAGCACGCCGATGCCGGTGGGGCCATAGAGCTTGTGGCCGGTGGCGACGTAGAAATCGACGTCCATGGCCTTCACGTCCACGGCCATGTGCACCGCGCCCTGGCAGCCGTCGACCAGCACCAGCGCCCCGGCCGCGTGGGCCGCGTCGGTCAGCTCGCGCACCGGATTGATCGTGCCCAGCACGTTGGACATGTGGGTGAAGGCGACCAGCTTCGTCTTCTCGTTGATCATCGCCCTGGCGGCGTCGAGGTCGAGCGAGCCGTCCTCCAGCACCGGCGCGAAGCGCAG
This sequence comes from Caulobacter sp., assembly GCA_044361705.1. Lineage (GTDB taxonomy): Bacteria > Pseudomonadota > Alphaproteobacteria > Caulobacterales > Caulobacteraceae > Caulobacter. The sequence continues at coordinate 13,993 of JBIKII010000044.1, read as the reverse complement.
CACCACGCCCTTGCGCTCGCGCAGCAGATGCCAGGGCACGATGTTGGAGTGGTGCTCCATCTGGGTGATGAGGATCTCGTCGCCCGCGACCAGCCGCTGGCCGAAGGACGAGGCGACCAGGTTCATCGCCTCGGTGCCGCCCTTGGTGAAGATCACTTCGGTGGTGGCGCAACCCAGGAACGCTGCGACGGTTTCCCGCGCCTTTTCATAGACTTCCGTCGTTTCGTTGGCGAGCGTGTGCAGGCCGCGATGGACGTTGGCGTAGCTGCCCTCCATCGCCCGGGTGATCGCCTCGATCACCGCCCGCGGCTTCTGGGCCGAGGCGGCGTTGTCGAGATAGACCAGCGGCTTGCCGTTCACCGTCCGCGACAGGATCGGGAACTGGGCGCGGAGGGGCTCGGGGTCAAACGGGGTCATTGGCCCCTCCCGAGCTGCTCGGCCACCCAGGCCGCCGCGATCTCGCGCGCGCCCTCGTGTTCGATCCGGTCCACGACCTCGCCGACGAAGGCCTCCGTCAGCATGGCCCGGGCGGTCTCGAACGGCATGCCGCGCTGCTGGGCATAGAACAGCGCGTTCTCGTCCAGCGCCCCGACCGTGTTGCCGTGCGCGCATTGCACGTCGTCGGCGAAGATCAGCAGCTCGGGCTTGGCGTCGACCTCGGCCTTGTCGGACAGGATCAGCGCGTGGTGGCCCATGCGGGCGTCGGTCTGGTCGGCGCCGCGCTCGACGACGATCCGGCCCTGGAACACGCCCCGCGCCTGGCCGTCGACGACGCCCTTGGTCAGCTGGCTGGTGACGCCGCCCAGGCCGCTGTGCGTCACGATGGAAGTTGTGTCCGCATGTCTTTGATCATGCAGCAGATAGGCGCCGTCGAGCCGGACCGTGGCGCCCTGCCCCGGATGGCTGACCCGCGTCTCGATCCGTTGGCGGCGGGCGCCGGAGGTCAGGATGGTCTGGGCGTAGGATGCGCCGGGGGCGAGGGTGACGGTCGCCGTCGACACGGTGACGCTTGTCGGGCCGTCGGCGGCGAGAACGATGCGTTCCAGCCGGCCGCCCTCGGCGACCTGGATGTCGAGCGCGACATCCGACACCGCGCCATCGGCCGGCGCCTCATAGCTCTCAAGAAGGGTCAGGGTCTGGCCGGCGCGCACGGCGACCAGCACGGTGGTCGCGATGGACCCCGCCTCGGCGGCGACGAAGCGTAGCTGGGCGACGGGGGTGTCCGGGCCGCCCTCGATATGGGTGAAGCCTTCGACAAAGCCGTTGGGCACGAGGAACAGGTCGCCGCCGAGCGCCGCGAAGGGCCCCTCGGTGGTCACGTCGGCATGGCCCGGCGTCGGCGGCAGCGTGCGCAGCAGCCCGCGCAGGTCCGTCCAGCGCCAGTCCTCGTCGCGGCGCGACGGCAGCTGGGTCAGGTCGCCGGTCTCGATGGCTTTGGCGAGGCTGCTCATCCTGCTTCGCTCCTTACGGAGCTTCGCAGGACAAGTCCGGCAGAGAGGGCTCGCCCTCCTAAGCCTTGGCGAAGGAGGGTCACGCCGCCACCTGCGCGTACTTGTCGTAGCCTTCGCGCTCCAGCTCCAGCGCCAGTTCCGGCCCGCCGGAGGCCACGATCCGACCGGCGCTCAGCACATGGACGCTGTCGGGTTTGATGTAGTCGAGCAGGCGCTGGTAGTGGGTGATGACCAGCATCGCCCGGTCCGGCGAGCGCATGGCGTTGACGCCCTCGGACACGATGCGCAGGGCGTCGATGTCCAGGCCGCTGTCGGTCTCGTCGAGGATCAGGAAGCGCGGCGACAGCATCGCCATCTGGAAGATCTCCATCCGCTTCTTCTCGCCGCCCGAGAAGCCGACGTTCAGCGCCCGCTTGAGCATGTCGAAGTCGATCTTCAGCGCCGCCGCCTTCTCTCGGGCGAGCTTGAGGAACTGCGGCGCGCTGATCTCGTCCTCGCCGCGCGCCTTGCGCTGGGCGTTCAGGGCGGTGCGGATGAAGGTCAGGGCCGGAACCCCAGGAATTTCCAGCGGATACTGGAACGACAGGAACATGCCTTTGGCGGCCCGCTCGTAGGGCTCCAGCGCGAAGATGTCCTCGCCGTCCAGCGTCGCGGTCCCGCCGGTGACCTCGTAGCCCTGCCGGCCGGTCAGGACGTAGCTGAGCGTCGACTTGCCGGCCCCGTTCGGTCCCATGATGGCGTGCACCTCGCCGGCCGGAACGTCGAGCGTCAGGCCGTTGAGGATCGGCTTGTCGGCGACCGTGGCATGGAGGTTTTGGATGGAGAGCATGGGGGTCATTCGTAAGCGTTCATTTCTTGCGTCATCGTCGGACTTGTTCCTACGCCCCATGCACACGACCGTTCGGCGGTGTTCATGGGTCCTCGCGACAAGCGCGAGGATGACGGCGGGGGGAGAGGGCGATGGATCATCGGATGGCCTTCAGGAACTCCAGCCGATTTCCAAACGGGTCGAAGATGAAGACGCGCTCGACACCGTCGATCTCGTCGTTGGCCTTGGTCTCGTAGCCGGCGGCCGCGGCGCGGGCAGCGATGGCGGCGACATCATCCACCACGAACGCCACATGGGCCTTCACGTTGGCCCGGAAGTCCTGCTCGACGCCGAGGTGGACCTTGATCGCACCCGCCTCGAACCAGGCCCCGCCGCGCTTGGCTATCTCGGCCGGCTTGGCGACCTCGGTCAGGCCCAGCAGGTCGCCGTAGAACGGGCGCGCCTGCGCTTCCCCGTCGACGGGGATGGCGATCTGGACGTGGTCGATGGCCTTCAACACTAGCCGACCGATCCTTCCAGCGAGATCGCCACCAGCTTCTGCGCTTCGACCGCGAACTCCATCGGGAGCTCCTGCAGCACCTCCCGCACGAAGCCGTTGACCAGCAGGGCGACCGCCGACTCGGTGTCGAGCCCGCGTTGCTGGCAGTAGAAGAGCTGGTCGTCGGACAGCCGCGTCGTCGTCGCCTCGTGCTCGAACACGCTCTGGCCGTTGCGGGCCTCGATGTAGGGCACGGTGTGGGCGGCGCAGTCCTTGCCGATCAGCAGGCTGTCGCACTGGGTGAAGTTGCGTGCGCCGACGGCCTTCGGGTGAGCCGAGACCAGCCCGCGATAGGTGTTGGACGACTTGCCGGCGCTGATGCCCTTGGAAATGATCCTGGACTTCGTGTTGGCGCCCAGGTGGATCATCTTGGTGCCGGTGTCGGCCTGTTGGTGGCCGTTGGTGACGGCGATCGAGTAGAACTCGCCCGAGCTGCCCTCGCCCCGCAGGATGCAGGACGGGTACTTCCAGGTGATCGCCGAGCCGGTCTCGACCTGCGTCCAGCTGACCTTGGCGCGGGCCTCGCGGCAGTCGGCGCGCTTGGTGACGAAGTTGTAGATGCCGCCCTTCCCGGTGACGGGATCGCCCGGGTACCAGTTCTGCACGGTCGAGTATTTGATCTCGGCGTCTTCGAGGATGACCAGCTCGACCACGGCGGCGTGCAGCTGGTTCTCGTCGCGCATCGGGGCAGTGCAGCCCTCGAGGTAGGAGCAGTAGGCGCCCTTGTCGGCGATGATCAGCGTCCGCTCGAACTGGCCGCTGTCCTTGGCGTTGATGCGGAAATAGGTCGACAGCTCCATCGGGCAGCGCACGCCCGGCGGGATGTAGACGAAGCTGCCGTCGCTGAAGACGGCGCTGTTGAGGCAGGCGAAGTAGTTGTCGCTGACCGGCACGACCGAGCCGAGGTACTTCTTCACCAGCTCGGGGTGCTCGCGGATCGCCTCGCTCATCGAGCAGAAGATGACCCCAACGGCGGCCAGCTCCTTCTTGAAGGTGGTGACGACGCTGACGCTGTCGAACACCGCGTCGACGGCGTACTTCGGCGCGCCCTGGACCCCGGCAAGGACTTCCTGCTCGCGCAGGGGAATGCCCAGCTTCTTGTAGGTCTCGAGGATGTCGGGATCGACCTCGTCCAGGCTCATCGGCCCGGCCTTCTGGGACGGGGCGGCGTAGTAGTAGGAGTCCTGGTAGTCGATCTTTGGGTAGTGAACCTTGGCCCAGTCGGGTTCCTCAAGCGCCAGCCAGCGCTCAAAGGCGTCGAGGCGCCACTGCAGCATCCACTCCGGCTCGTCCTTCTTGGCCGAGATGAAGCGTACGATGTCGGTGTTCAGCCCCTTGGGGGCGAAGTCCTGCTCAATGTCGGTGACGAAGCCGTGCTGGTACTTCTCCAGCTCGGCGACCGCAGCGACCGTTTCCTTGACCGCAGCCATCAGGCCACTTCCTTCCTGCGCGAGGTATGCCGCGCGTACAGTTCGAGCCAGGCGTCGCCGGCGCGGACCCAGTCATCTTCAGTTGTGTTCCAACCCCCGCTGATACGCACGGCGAAGGGCGCCAGATCGGCGCGGCCCATGGCGGCGACGACATCGCTGGGCTTCATCTTGCCCGACGAGCAGGCCGGGCCAGCGCTGATCGCGACGCCGGCCAGGTCCATGCCCATGACCTGCATCTGGGCGTCGAAGCCGGCGGCCGCGAAGCCGAGCGTCTGCGGCAGGCGGGCGGCGGCCTTGCCGAGGATGACGGCGCCGGCCGCTTCCAGCCGGGCCTGCAGCGCATCGCGCCAGGGGGCCTGGGCGGTCATGGCGGGCAGATCCGCAGCGGCGGCGATTGCGGCGGCGCCGAAGCCGGCGATGCCGCTGAGGTTCTCGGCCCCGGCGCGGCGGCCGCGCTCCTGCCCGCCGCCGTGCAGGCGTCGGACCAGCGTCGCCCGCGTGCCGGCCACCAGAGCGCCGACCCCGAACGGTCCGCCGATCTTGTGGGCGGCCAGGGCCAGGGTGTCCGCGCCCAGCGCCGTGAAGCCGATGGCGATCTTGCCGGCCGCCTGAACCGCGTCGACGTGGAGCCAGCCGCCCGCCTCGCGGACCAGCGCCGAGGCCTCGGCCACCGGCTGGATTACGCCCGTCTCGTTGTTGGCCAGCATCAGGCAGACCAGCGGCTTGCCGCCCTTGGCGAGTTCGCCCCGCAGCCAGTCCAGATCGGCGACGCCGTCGCCGTCGACAGGCCAGACGGCGACGGGGACGCCCGCCGCGCGGACATTCTCGGCGACCGCGCCATGCTCGGTCGCGCCGAGGACGATGCGGTCATAGCCGGCGGGCACGGCGCTCTCGATGGCCAGGGCGTTGGATTCGGTGCCGCCGCTGGTGAAGGTCACAGAGCCGGGGACCACGCCGACGAACGAGGCGACCTGACCCCGCGCCGTCTCGATCAGCGCCCGGGCGGCCCGTCCGGCGGCGTGGACGGACGAGGGATTGCCGCCGACATCCAGCGCCCGCAGCACCGCGGCCTTCGCCTCGGGGCGGACTGGGCTGGTGGCGTTGTGGTCCAGATAGATCACGCCGCCTCCGACACGTCGGGACGCAGCTTGCCGGCCAGCACGTCGGCCAGCGACACCGAGGCCAGATAGCTGTGCAGCTGGCGGCCCATCTCTTCCCACAGGTCGTGGGTCATGCAGCGCTCGCCGCCGAGCATGCAGCCCTTGCCGCGGACCTTGCCGCAGCGCGTGGCGCGCAGCGGCTCGTCCACAGCCAGCACGATGTCGGCGATGCGCGTGTCGTGGGCGGTCAGCGCCAGACGATAGCCGCCGCCCGGCCCGCGCACGCTTTTGACCAGCCCGCGCCGGCGCAGGCGCGCGAACAGCTGCTCGAGGTAGGACAGGGAAATCTGCTGGCGAGCGGCGATGTCGGCCAGCGAAACGGCGCGCACCGAGTCGTCCGCGTCCTGCCGTCCGGCGAGGTCGGTCATGGCCATCACGGCGTAGCGGCCCTTGGTCGACAGACGCATGGCGAGATTCCTTGGCATCCGGCGGGCGGCCTGTGCTAAAGCCGCGCCTCGCGCGAGCCGGGGAAGCCCGCTCGCACAAGGCGGATTTAGGAAGACCAAGCGGAATGGTCAAGTATTCTGACCCCGCATTGGCCAAGAACAGGAGCCCGGGATGCCCGAGGTTGTTCTGACCGGCGCGGCCGGACGGATCGAAGGTCGCTACTCCCCCGGCAAGCGTGAGAACGCGCCGATCGCCCTGATCCTGCACCCGCACCCCCGCGCGGGCGGGCACATGAACCATCCGGTGTCGGTGCAGCTGTACCACCTGTTCATGAAGCGCGGCTTCTCGGTTCTGCGCTTCAACTTCCGCGGCGTGGGCCGCAGCCAGGGCGAGTTCGACGCCGGGATCGGCGAGCTGGCCGACGCGGCCACGGCGCTCGACTGGCTGCAGGCCACCAACCCGCAGGCGAGCCAGTTCTGGGTCGCCGGCTACAGCTTCGGCGCCTACATCGGCATGCAGCTCCTGATGCGCCGGCCGGAGACCGACGGCTTCATCAGCGTCTCGCCGCCGACCAACATGTATGACTTCAGCTTCCTGGCCCCCTGCCCGGCCTCGGGCCTGATCCTGCACGGCCAGGCCGACACCATCGTGCCGCCGGTCGAGGTTGAGCGGGTCGTCTCCAAGCTGCGCACCCAGAAGGGCATCGTCATCGACTACGAACTGGTCGAGGGCGCCAACCACTTCTGGGCCGAGAAGCTGCCCGCCGTCGAAGGCCATGTCGGCGACTACCTCGACAAGCGCCTGGAAGCCGACCCGGCCTGACCGCAGTCCGAAGACCTGATATGTAGAGAGTTCTGCCATGCGTCTGGAAGCCGTGCCCGTCGGCGCTAATGCGCCGCACGAGGTCAATGTCGTGATCGAGGTCCCGATCGGCGGCGAGCCGATCAAGTACGAGATGCACAAGGAGTCGGGCGCCCTGATGGTCGACCGGTTCCTGTACACGGCGATGCGCTATCCGGGGAACTACGGCTTCATCCCGCACACCCTGTCGGACGACGGCGACCCCTGCGACGTCATCGTCGCCAACACCCGCGCCATCGTGCCGGGCGCGATCATGAGCTGCCGCATCGTCGGCGTCATGATCATGGAAGACGAGGCCGGCGGCGACGAGAAGCTGATCGCCGTGCCGTCCAGCAAGCTGACCAAGCGCTACGAGAACGTCCAGAACTACACCGACCTGCCGCAGATCACGCTGGACCAGATCGAGCACTTCTTCGCCCACTACAAGGACCTGGAGCCCGGCAAGTGGGTCAAGATCGTCCGCTGGGGCGACGCGGCCGAGGCCCAGCAGATGGTCATGGACGGCATTCAGCGGGCGAAGGCGGCGAAGTAGGCTGAGGCCTTGCGTGCTTCGACACGCGCCTGCGGCGCTGCTCAGCATGACTAAGGTGGGTGGCCTTCCAACGTAGTCATCCTGAGCAGCCGCGAAGCGGCGTGTCGAAGGACGCAAAGCGCTCGCCGCACGAAGCGGGGCTCAAACCCCCAGCAAAGCCGCGATCTTGAGCACCGTGTTCCAGTTGCGCCCGGTCGCCACCGCCTTAACCGCCTTGCGGTTCAGCGCCTCGGCCGCCTTCGACTGACCCATGCCCTCACCGAAGTAGGCGTAGACCTGCCGCTCGACGGCTTCGACCTTCTCGTGCGGCAGCAAGACGGCGCGGACGGCGTCAATCGCTTCGGCGGGCATGGCGGTGCGGCCGACTGTGACCAGGGTGCGCGAAGGCTCGGCGCGCGCCTCATTCGGGAACGGGCAGGCGTCGATGATCGCGCGCCACTGCGCCGCGTCGCGGACCAGGTAGCTTGTCTTCAGGCCCAGACGCCTTTCGGTCTCGGCCTCCAAATGCGCCTCAAGCGCCGCCTCGGTCTCGTCGCCGGCCCGAAAGACGACGTTGCCGCTCTGCAGCAGGGTTTTCACATCGGAAAAGCCGAGCGCCTCGACCATCGCCTTCAGGTCGGCCATCGCGACCTTCTTGTTCCCGCCGACGTTGACGCCACGCAGCAGGGCGATGCGCATCGTCATGTCAGTAGATCAGATACGGCCGCCGGGCCTCTTCCCAGGCCGCCTCGTCCGGCTCGGTAAGCGCGTCCAGGTCGCCCGGCGCCGCTGCGCTGTCGTCGACCCATTCGCGCAGGCCGGGGCCGCCGTTGATGACGTCGATGGCCAGCTTGTCGAACACGTACTCGTAAGGAAAATCCCGCCACAGGTCGTAGTCCGGGTACAGCGCCCGGATGGCCTTGAAGCCTAGGGCCTGCACGCGCCACGGCTTGAAGGCCGCGTGGTCGTAGCTCGGATCCTCGACGTGGATCTGCACGCCGTTGTTCAGCTTGCCGACATGCTTGTGGAAGGTCGGCTGGAACCAGATGTCGCGCAGACGGCAGCCGTTCAGCCACTGCGGGGCCAGGGCGCGCATGGTGTCGATCACCTGGCGGGCGTCGACGTCGGGCGCGCCGAACAGCTCCAGCGGCCGGGTGGTGCCGCGGCCTTCGCTGAGCGTCGTGCCCTCCAGCATCACCGTGCCGGCGTAGGCGCGGGCCATCGACAGGTTGGGCGCGTTGGGGCTGGGATTGATCCAGGCCCGCTCGCCCAGCGGCCAGCCGAAGCCGGGCCCGGCGGCGGGGTCGTAGCCCTCCATCTCGATGACCCGGTAATCGACGTCGAGCCTGTAGTGGTCGATGAACCAGCGGCCGAGCTCGCCGAGCGTCAGGCCGTGGCGCATCGGCATCGGCCCGGCGCCGACGAAGCTCTCCCAGCCGGGCAGCAGGGTCAGGCCCTCGATGGGCCGGCCGGCGGGGTTGGGGCGATCGAGCACCCAGACTGCCTTGCCGTGCTCGGCGGCGGCTTCCAGCACATAGAGCAGCGTGGTGATGAAGGTGTAGATGCGGCAGCCCAGGTCCTGCATGTCGACCAGCAGCACATCGAACGTACCCATCGCCTGGCCGGTCGGCCGCCGCGCCTCGCCATACAGGCTGAACACCGGGATGCCGTAGACCGGATCGGTGAAGTCCGGCGACTCCATCATGTTGTCCTGCAGGTCGCCGCGCATGCCGTGCTGCGGCCCGAAGGCGGCGGACATCTTCAGGTCCGGGCAGGCCGCCAGCGCGTCCATCGAATGGGTCAGGTCGGCGGTCACCGAGGCCGGGTGCGCCAGCAGCGCCACGCGCTTGCCGGCCAGCGCCTTGCGCAGCTCGGGCTCGGAGATCAGGCGGTCGATGCCGAACTTCATGCGGGCAGATCCAGTGCGAAGGCGTCGGGATGATGGAAGTCAGGCTTACCCGGCGCATGGGCCAGCGCCCAGTAGGACTTGGCGCCGGAGGTCTCCTCGATGACGGCCGAGAGGCCGAGGCGCCACGGCTGGTCCAGGGCGGGCCCGCAGGGCAGGTCGAGGGTGGCCACAAGCTCGTAGAGGCTTTCCGAGGCGCGTTGGGTCAGATGGGTCAGCGCCAGATCCGGCGGCGAGGTCATGCCGTCGCGATAGCCGTCGAAGCGGTAACCGGCCCAGCGGTTCGAGGGCGACAGGTTGAACTCCCAGTAGGCCTCGCCGCCCGCCGGCTTCACGAAGGCCTCGAAACAGGCCTGCTTCCAGAGTTCGTCAGCCCGCCCCCGCGCCAACGGCGGCGGCATCACCAGCCGCCCGATATCGCCCGTGGCGACGAAGCGCAGCGCCAGTCCGCCGGCCGCGTCGCGGGCGACGTTGACCTCGATCCGGTCGAGCGCCTGGCACGGCGTGTCGGGGTGTGGCGTCAGGCGCACGGTCATCTGTCCCTCGATACCCGGCGGTTGACGCCGGTCAATGGCGGAGGTTATCCACAGCCCATGATCGCCAAGGCCGCCCTCGCCGCCCTCTATTACGCCCGCTCGTTCTGACGAGCGGCGTTGCGATCGCATGCCGCCCACCTTCCGGCGGCATGTGACTCCTTTAAAGACCCAGCACACAGCCGCCGGTCCCCTTCCTGGAGACCTGACGATGCTGTTGACCTTGAACCCCTCCCCGTCCGTGGTAGAGCCCACGGCGCAAGGAGTTTCCCCGCCTATGACCGCCGAACCCCAGTTCAAGTCGACCTTCCTGCAGCTGATGCAGGAGCGCGGCTACATCCACCAGATCACCCATCCGGAGGAGCTGGACGAGGCGGCGAGCAAGGGGATCATCACCGGCTACATCGGCTACGACGCGACCGCGCCCAGCCTGCATGTCGGCAACCTGATCACCATCATGATGCTGCGCCGGCTGCAGCAGGCCGGCCACAAGCCGATCGTCATCGTCGGCGGCGGCACGACCAAGGTCGGCGACCCGTCCGGCAAGGACGAGACGCGCCAGCTGCGCACGCACGACGAGATCCAGGCCAATATCGCCAGCCAGAAGCAGGCGTTCAGCAAGTTCCTCACCTTCGGTGACGGACCGACCGACGCCATGCTGGTCGACAACGATGAGTGGCTGAGCAAGCTGGGCTACATCGACTTCCTGCGCGAATACGGCGTCCACTTCACGATCAACCGCATGCTGGCCTTCGACTCGGTCAAGCTGCGGCTGGAGCGCGAGCAGCCGCTGACCTTCATCGAATTCAACTACATGCTGATGCAGGCCACCGACTTCCTCGAGCTGAACCGCCGCTACGGCTGCGTGCTGCAGATGGGCGGGTCGGACCAGTGGGGCAACATCGTCAACGGGGTGGAGCTGATCCGCCGCGTCGACCACAAGCCGGCCTTCGGCCTGACCACGCCGCTGCTGTCGACCGCCTCGGGCGCCAAGATGGGCAAGACGGCCCAGGGCGCGGTGTGGCTGAACGCCGATATGCGGTCGCCCTACGACTATTGGCAGTTCTGGCGCAACGCCGAGGACGCCGACGTCGGCCGCTTCCTGCGCCTGTTTACGGACATCCCGATGGACGAGGTGCGCCGGCTGGAGTCCCTGCAGGGCGCGGCGATCAACGACGCGAAGAAGGCCCTCGCCGACGCGGCCACCACCATGCTGCACGGCGAAGAGGCCGCCAAAGCAGCGCGTGACGCCGCCGAAAAGGCCTTCGAACAGGGCGCGCTGTCGGCCGACCTGCCGACGGTCGAGGTGACGGCGACGTCGGTCTTCGGCGCGACCCTGGCGGCGGTGGCGGTTGAAGCCGGCCTGAGCGTCTCGCGCGGGGAAGCCCGTCGCCTGGCCCAGGGCGGCGGCCTTCGCCTCAACGACGTCCAGGAAACCAACGGCGATCGCATCGTCACCGGCGACGACGTCGTCGACGGCGTCATCAAGCTGAGCCAGGGCAAGAAGAAGATCGTGCTGGTCAAGCCGGTCTGATCCAACACGCCATCCCGGCCGTAGCGAAGCGAAACCGGGATGGCGGTTATGGAGAACAGGATGCTGAACGAAGGCGACAAGGCCCCCGACTTCGACCTGCCGACCGACACCGGCCGGGTGTCGCTGTCAGGGCTGAAGGGCAAGACCGTGGTGCTGTTCTTCTATCCGAAGGACGACACGCCCGGCTGCACCACCGAAAGCATCGGCTTCTCGCAGGCGAAGGCCGACTTCGAGGCGGCCGGCGCCGTGGTCGTTGGCGTCTCCAAGGACACCGCCGCCAAGCACGGGAAGTTCCGCGCCAAGCACGGCCTGACGGTCGAGCTTGGCTCGGACGCCGACAGCGACATGATCGAGCGCTACGGCGCCTGGGTCGAGAAGAAGCTCTACGGCCGCGAATACATGGGCATCGACCGCTCGACGTTCCTGATCGACGGCGACGGCGTGATCCGGCGGGTGTGGCGCAAGGTCAAGGTTCCGGGCCATGTCGAGCAGGTGCTCGAGGCCGCGCGGACGTTAGGGTAAAGCCCCGACGGCGTCATTCGGTCGCGCCTGCGACAGTGACCCAAGAGTAACGACAACTGTTGCTCAAAGGCCGCGCACGGCTCTGAATAATCGCATGGCGCGAGCGAAGGTGACGGTTCCAGTGGCGAAAGTCAGACGATGTGGTTAACCCTCGATCTGTAGAGCTTGGAATCAAGGCATCGCGCACACCTCACGCGCGAAGCCCCTTGCGCGTTTCCCCATCTTCGCGGCATATCGCCGAAACCGAAAAAATCGGGTTCGGGGGCTATGGCTGTAACGCGCGTACGGCGACTTCGGCGGGCTCTGGAAGAGCTCTTCCCGGAAAGGCATCTCTACATCCGCTCGGGTGGCGAGATGCGAGGGTTCGTCCTTTCGACGGGCAAGCAGATGATGGGGGCCGGTCTGATCGCCGCCGCCGCGCTGTGGATGGGTGTCTCCACCGCCGCCATGATGGTCAGCGCGCTGTCGGTCAGCGCCGCCGACCAGGAACTGATCAAGCAGCAGCGCTACTGGGAGCGGATCACCGCTGACCGCCAGGCCCGCCTGAACAGCGCCATCGCCCAGCTGTCGACCACCAACGGATCCTTCGACGAACTGGCCGGCTCGGTGGAAAGCCGTCACGCGGCGCTGGCCGAACTGCTCAAGGATTTCAAGGGCGTCCCCGGCGCCCAGGCCGCCCTGGTTCCGGCCAAGCCGCGCCTGAACGCCACCAGCCCGGTGGCGCGCATCCAGAACACCCTGATCGACCAGGAGCGGATGATCGACGCCGCCGAGGGCTTCGCCCGCAGCCGCGCCGAACGCCTGCGCCTGGCCTTCCGGCTCGCGGGCCTGGACCCGACCAGCTACCGCGGCCGCGGCGGCTCGCTCGGCGGGCCGCTGATCGAGGCCAAGGATCCCCGCGCCCTGGCCGTGGTGCTGGACGTCGACGAGAGCTTCGCCCTGCGCATCCAGCGGGCGGCCAACAACATGTCCGACATGCGGGCCCTGAGCGACGCCGCCAAGCGCCTGCCCTTCTACCGCCCGACCAGCGCGGCGGCGCAGTCCTCCAGCTATGGCGTGCGGCTCGATCCCTTCACCCGACGCCCCGCGTTCCATTCCGGGCTCGACTTCGCCGGCCCCAACTTCACGCCCATCTACGCCACCGCGCCGGGCGTCGTGTCCTTCGCCGGCGTCCGCTCCGGCTACGGCAACACCGTGGAAATCGACCACGGCAACGGTTTCAAGACCCGATACGCGCACCTCGCCGGTTTCAGCGTCTCCGTGGGTCAGCGCGTGGCGGTTGGCCAGCGTATTGCATCGATGGGTTCGACTGGCCGCTCAACTGGCCCACATTTGCACTATGAAGTGTGGGTCAACGGCCGAGCTCAGAACCCGAACCGTTTCTTGAAGGCCGGCGAATATGTTCAGCAAACCGACTAAGACCCCGTCCAAGACCCCCGTCCAGGCGACCCCCGTGGCCGCCGCGCCGGCCCCGGTCGCGCCCGAGGGGCCCAAGGCCCGTCCCCGCGTCGCATCCCTTATCAGCGACGGAATTTCGATCGAAGGCGGGGTCACCGGCGACGGTGAACTGCAGATCGACGGCACCGTCCGCGGCGACGTGCGCGTCGGCCGCCTGACCGTCGGTGAGACGGGCCACATCGAAGGCTCGGTCTACGCCGAGGCCGCCGAAGTGCGCGGCCGCGTAATCGGCGCGGTCACCGCCAAGCAGGTGCGCCTTTATGGGACATCCTACGTCGACGGCGACATCACCCACGAGCAGCTGGCGATGGAAACCGGGGCCTTCTTCCAGGGCCGCAGCCTGAAGTTCCAGCGCCCCGCCGCCCCGCAGCACGCCCCGGCCCCGCAGCCGGTGTCGACCGCGCCCAGCGATCCCTTCGCCGCGCCGCCCAAGCCGCACGGCTAGGGCCAGGCCTCTACTCCTCTACCCGAAAACCGTGCGGGGGCATGGGCGGCGACGCCCCTGCCCCCGTTGCGTTTGGGCGGCGGCGACACGGCTTCGCCGCCTCACGGGCTTGGGCCTGGTGAAGGTTGGGGAGGTGGTGCGGAGCGCTCCGGGTTCGCCCCGGAAGTCTGTGTGTGCGAACGTGCGAACTGGAGAAACCCAAAGCGCTCCGCGAAGGTCGTTATCCGGAAGCTTCCGCTCGGCAGCCGTGTTCGGGCTTAGCCGGAGCGCCTCCGACGGGCAGGCAAGGCAGCGGCCTCGTCCCGGACCGGATGAGTAACCCCCTCATCCCTGTCCCCGCTCGAACTCCATCCCGACGCCGCAAGGTCGCTGGCCATGCGCCCTCCCCGTGCGACGGGACGAGAGGAAGCATACGGGCGGTCAGAGGG
>JBIKII010000198.1:0-5534 GCA_044361705.1 Caulobacter sp. | reverse complement strand
TCGTGCTGCGGGTGCTGCACAGCCTGCTGCAGGTGACGGTGAACGTGGTGGCGATCCGCTTCCTGCTGTTCGCGCTGTCGACCTTCGCGCTGATGGGCCTGACCGTGGTCGTGGGCCTGGGCGCGATGGGCTGACGCCCTGCGTGCTTCGACACGCGCCCTTCGGGCGCTGCTCAGCATGACTATGTTGGGTAGCGTTCCAGTCTAGTCATCCTGAGCAGCCGCGAAGCGGCGTGTCGAAGGACGCAAGGCCTACTCCTCCGACCAGCTCTTCAGCAGCTGGTGCGCAATCGCCATGGCCGGCGGGGCGAAGCAGCCGTCGTAGCCGCCGGCGACCAGCTGGCGGGCTTCCTCGCGGGTGAACCAGCGCACGGCCTCCAGCTCGGTCTGGTCGGGCCGGGCGTCCTCGCTGTCGACCTCGGCGATCAGGCCGATCATCAGAGAGTTGGGATAGGGCCAGGGCTGGGTCGAGTGATAGCGGACCGACGTCGCGGTCAGGCCCGCCTCCTCCATCACCTCGCGGGCGCAGGCCTCCTCGATGCTCTCGCCGGGCTCCAGGAAGCCGGCCAGGGCCGAGAACATGCCCTTGGGCCAGATCGCCTGGCGGCCGAGCAGGCATTTGTCGCCCTTGACAGGCAGCATGATCACCACCGGGTCGGTGCGCGGGAAGTGCTCGACGCGGCAGGCCGGGCAGGTGCGCTTCCAGCCGCCGTCGGTGATCTGGCTCGGCTCGCCGCAGGCCGCGCAGTAGCGGTGCTTGCGCCGCCACTCGAACATGCCCTTGGCCGTGGCCGCGATCGCCGCCTCGGTCGGCGGCAGCAGCAGCGCCACCTGGCGCAGGTCGGCGAACTTGCCCAGCCCGTTCAGCGGCCCGTCGGTCGGGTCCGGCGCGCCCTCCATGTCGACCGCGAAGACGGCGGTGTCCTTCCACAGCCCCATGAACAGCATGCGCTCATTGCCGCCGGCCAGCTCGTTGGTCATGCCCCCGGCCACATAGGCCAGCTGGACCTTGCCGTCGGCGGTCTTCTCGGTCAGCGGCGAGCCGTTCCACAGCGGCAGGCACAGGGTCGAGGGCGCGTCCAGCAACTCGGCCAGCCAGGCGACGTCGCCGCGCCGCTCGCTGGCCCGGTTCAGGGGGTTGCCGGAAAAGGTGTTGTTGACGGCTGAAAGAGGCATGGCGCTTCGTGGCGCAAACGAGGGAACTCGGCAAGCCTCCCTCCCCTTCCCTCGTGCTCGTCATGGCCCGACTTGTTCGGGCCACCCATGCGTGGTGACGCAGTGGACGAGGCGCGGCTGATGGGCGGCGGTCTTGCTGGATCAGCCGGGTTCATGGGTGGCCCGAACAAGTCGGGCCATGACGTGGAGTTGGGAGTTCCTGGACTGGCCAGCCTTGCACTCGCCCCTCCGATCCCCGATATAGGCCGTGGAGCCGGCGCGGGCGGACGCCTCGCCAACCTGGTCAGGGCCGGAAGGCAGCAGCCACAACGAGTTTCGCTCCGGGTCGCGCCGGTTCCACCTCATCCTATCGCTGAAATGCTTTGCGTCCTTCGACACGCGCTCTGGCGAGCGCTGCTCAGGATGACGTAGGATATCGGCTCAGGATTCTGTCATCCTGAGCAGGGCGCGGCGCGCCCGTGTCGAAGGACGCACTGACCCGAATGGCCGACACCGACGCCCCGATGGAACCGCCGCCCTGGGAGGAGGATGACGCCCTCCCCGAGCGCGATCCCGACACGGCGGACATCTTCGGCGATCCGGCGCCCGCCCCCGCGCCGACGCCCGCGCCCGTCGAGGCCCCGGCCGACGACAGCGCCGCCTACCAGGTGCTGGCCCGCAAGTACCGGCCGCGCACCTTCGAGGACCTGATCGGCCAGGAAGCCATGGTCAGGACCCTGACCAACGCCTTCACCACCGGCCGCATCGCCCACGCCTTCATGCTCACCGGCGTGCGCGGAGTGGGCAAGACCACCACCGCCCGCCTGCTGGCCCGGGCCCTGAACTTCGAGAGCGACAAGGTCCACCAGCCGTCGGTCGACCTGACCCACGAGGGCCGCCACTGCCGCGCCATCGTCGAGGGCCGGCACATGGACGTGCTGGAGCTCGACGCCGCCAGCCGCACCAAGGTCGACGAGATGCGCGAGCTGCTGGACGGGGTGCGCTACGCCCCGACCGAGGCGCGCTACAAGGTCTATGTCATCGACGAAGTGCACATGCTGTCGACGGCGGCGTTCAACGCGCTGCTCAAGACGCTGGAAGAGCCGCCGCCGCACGCCAAGTTCATCTTCGCCACCACCGAGATCCGCAAGGTGCCGGTGACCATCCTCAGCCGCTGCCAGCGTTTCGACCTGCGCCGGGTCGAGCCGGACGTGCTGGTGGGGCACCTGGGCGGCATCGCCGAGAAGGAAGGCGCCCGCGTCGACGCCGAGGGCCTGGCCCTGATCGCCCGCGCCGCCGAGGGTTCGGTGCGCGACGGCCTCTCCCTGCTCGACCAGGCCATCGTCCAGGCCGACCGCGGCCAGATCGTCGGCGCCGCCGTGGTGCGCGACATGCTGGGCCTCGCCGACCGGGGCCAGACCATCGGCCTGTTCGAGGAGGTGATGAAGGGCCAGACCGGCGCGGCCATCCTCGCCTTCCGCACCCTGTGGGGCTTCGGCGCCGACCCGGCCCAGGTGATGCTCGACCTGCTCGAGCACTGCCATGGCTCGTCGGTGTCCAAGGCCCTTGGCCCCGACGCGCTTCATCTGCCCAAGGACCAGGCCTCGCGGCTGGCGGCCATCGGAGCCACGGCCTCGGCCGGGACCCTGTCGCGGCTGTGGCAGATGCTGATGAAGGCCTACGAGGAGGTGCGCCGCGCGCCCGACCCGTCGGCCGCCGTCGAGATGGCGCTGATCCGCATCTGCTACGCCGCCGACCTGCCGGGGCCCGAAGAAGCGCTGAAGGCGCTGCGCGACGGCGAGCCGATCCCCGGCGGATCGGGCGGCGGCGGCGGCATGGCCCCGTCCGGCGGCGGCGGGACCTCGGCGACCGGCGGCGGCATGTTCTCCTCGGTCCAGCCGGTGATGGCCGCGGCCGCGCCGGTCGCCGCCGTGCAGACGACGACGACGCTGGCCACCTTCGACGACGTGCTGCGCCTGATCCAGACGAAGCGCGACATAACCCTCTACATGGACGTCCAGCGCTTCGTGCGCCCGATCAGCTTCCGGGCCGGGGCCATCGAGTTCGAGCCGGCTCCCCGCGCGCCCGCCGACCTGACCAAGCGCCTCGCCCAGCGGCTGAAGGAATGGACCGGCCAGACCTGGCTGGTCGCCACCGCCGGCGGCGGCGGCGCCGAAAGCGCCTGGGAGCGCGAGAAGCGCGAGCAGAAGGAAGCCAACGAGGCCATCCTGCTGGACCCCTTCGTGAAGTCCGTCATGGACGCCTTCCCGGGGACCGAACTGCTGGGCCTCAAGCAGCTTGCGATGCCGCAGGGGGAAGCGGTTAGCGTCGATCCCGAAGAGGACGGCGAGGAGGACTGAGGTCCGCCGGGGACATGCACTTCAGTGCGTGTCCCCATCAGCTTCCTCCAGAAAGCTGCGGGGGACACGTACCGGAAGACGGTACATGTCCCCGGACAATCGCCCATCCGCGCCGCCAGATGCGCCGAGGGCCAAGGGAGAGTGAACCATGTCCAAGGCCAACGGCCGCAAGGCGATCTTCATCACGGGCGCGGCGTCGGGCATGGGGCTGGAGACCGCCCGCCTGTTCGCCTCCAACGGCTGGTACGTCGGCGGCGTCGACGTCAACACCGACGGGCTGCGGGCGCTGGAGCAGGAGCTCGGCTGGGACAACTGCATGATCCGCGAGCTGGACGTCACGAACCGCGACGCCTACCGCCAGACCCTGGCCGACTTCGCCGAGGCGACCGACGGCAAGCTGGACCTGCTGTTCAACAACGCCGGCATCGGCCGGGGCGGTCCGTTCGCGGACATGTCCTGGGAAGACGCCATGGCGGTGATCAACATCAACCTGGTGGCGGTGCTGAGCGGCATCCACCTGGCGATTCCGCTCCTGAAGGCGACGCCCGGCTCGCTGTGCTTCTCGACCTCGTCGAGCAGCGCCATCTTCGGCATCGCCAACATCGCCGTCTATTCGGCCACCAAGCATGCGGTGAAGGGCTTCACCGAGGCGCTGTCGGTCGAGCTGAAGGCGGCCGGCGTCCGCGTCGCCGACACCCTGCCCGGCCTGATCGACACCCCGATCCTGCCCGACGAGGCCAAGGTGAACGCCCCGACCGAGGGCATGTGGCGCCTGACCCCGCCCCGCGAAGTGGCCGAAGCGGTCTGGGGGGCCTACCACACCGACAAGATCCACTGGTATGTCCCGTCTGAACTGGAGGCCTACGACCTCGTCGTCACCCAGCACCCGGAGATGATCCGGGACCAGATGGCGCAGGCCGGCCTCTTCAACCCACCCCAGGAGTAGGTGCAGCGATGAAGGATCTCGGCGGACTGATGAAGCAGGCCCAGGCCATGCAGCAGAAGCTGGCCGAGGCCCAGGATCGCCTCAAGGCGCTGGAGATCGAGGGCACCTCCGGCGGCGGCATGGTCAAGGTGACGCTGTCGGGCGCCGGCGAGCTCAAGGGCGTGGTGCTGGACGAGACCCTGCTGGCCCCCGGCGAGGGCGAGGTGATCTCCGACCTGCTGGTCGCCGCCCACGCCGACGCCAAGCGCAAGCTCGACGCCCAGCAGGCCGAGCTGATGCGCGAGGCGGCGGGGCCGCTGGCCGGGATGAACATCCCGGGACTGAAGTTCTAGCGTGGTCCCCCTCCCCCTGCGGGGGAGGATCGTCTAGGAACGGACTCATGGCCGCCGCCGCAGGACCCGAGATCGAGCGACTGATCGCCTTGCTGGGCAAGCTGCCGGGCCTTGGCCCGCGATCGGCGCGGCGGGCGGCGCTGGCGCTGCTGAAGCGGCGCGAGCAGCTGCTCGATCCGCTGACCGCCGCCATGATCGACGCCCAGAGCAAGGTGCGGACCTGCACCACCTGCGGCTCGCTGGACACCTCCGACCCCTGCGCCATCTGCGCCGACGGCTCGCGCGACCGGGCGCTGATCTGCGTGGTCGAGGAGGTCGGGTCGATCTGGGCCATGGAGCGGGCCTCGGCGTTCCGCGGCCGCTATCACGTGCTGGGCGGGCTGCTGTCGGCGCTGGACGGCATCGGCCCCGAGCGCCTGCGCGCCGCCGAGCTGGTCAACCGGGCCAGCGACGGCCAGGTGCGCGAGGTGATCCTCGCCCTGCCCGCCACGGTCGACGGCCAGACCACGGCCCACTACCTGGCCGAACGACTGGCGACGACCGGGGTGCCGGTGACCATGCTGGCCAGAGGCGTCCCGGTCGGCGGCGACCTCGACTGGCTGGATGACGGCACGATCGCCCAGGCGCTTAGGGCCCGACGGCCGGCCTGACTCTCGCCAATCCTCCCCAGCTTGCTGGGGAGGGGGACCATGCGGAGCATGGTGGAGGGGAGACGCTGCCGCGGTCTCTTTTCCGCGCTAAA
>JBIKII010000042.1:0-18412 GCA_044361705.1 Caulobacter sp. | reverse complement strand
ACATCCATGAAGCCGGGCAAGGCGGTGGCCGTGCCCTTCTTCTCGTCGGTGATGGTGTCGCCGACGGCGGCGTCGGCGACTTCCTTGATCTGGGCGGTGATGAAGCCGACCTCGCCCGGGCCCAGGCTCTCGACCGGGGTGTTCTTGGGCTTGAAGACGCCGACGCGGTCCACGAGGTGGACCGAGCCGTGCTGCATCATCTTGATGCGCTGGCCGGCGCGCAGCGTGCCGTCGAAGACGCGGACCAGCACCACCACGCCCAGGTAGGCGTCGTACCAGGCGTCGACCAGCAGCGCCTTCAGCGGCGCGTCCGGGTCGCCCTTGGGGGCGGGCAGGCGGGTGACGATGGCTTCCAGCACGTCGTGGATGCCGATGCCGCTCTTGGCGCTGCACAGCACCGCGTCGCTGGCGTCCAGCCCGATCAGGTCCTCGATCTGGGCGCGGACGCGCTCGGGCTCGGCGGCGGGCAGGTCGATCTTGTTGAGGACCGGGACGATCTCGTGGTTGTTGTCGATGGCCGAATAGACGTTGGCCAGGGTCTGGGCCTCGACGCCCTGGGAGGCGTCGACGACGAGGATCGAGCCCTCGCAGGCGGCGAGGCTGCGGCTGACCTCATAGGCGAAGTCGACGTGGCCCGGCGTATCCATCAGGTTCAGGACATAGGTCTCGCCGTCGTCGGCCTTGTACTCGAGCCGGACGGTCTGGGCCTTGATGGTGATGCCCCGTTCCTTCTCGATGTCCATGTTGTCGAGGACCTGCGCGGTCATCTCGCGCGCGGTCAGGCCGCCGGTCTCCTGGATCAGGCGGTCGGACAGGGTCGATTTGCCGTGGTCGATGTGGGCCACGATGCTGAAATTGCGGATCTTGTCGAGCGGGGTCGTCATGCGCGCCCGTCTAGCACATTGGGCGGGCAAGGCGAGACCCGCGCGGCGGCGTGCGAAGCATTCGCACTTCGCACTTGCGAAATGCGCCGTCGTGCCTAAGTACGAAGGTGCTCCCGCCGGGTCTTCCCGCCGGGCTTTCGGCGCATCGATCAAGGGGATAGCGACGTGCGAGACTTGCAAGGCCGCTTCGCGCGGCGACTGGCGGTTCTCGCCCTGGCTTCCATGGTGCTCGCCGCCTGTTCGAAGGCGGACGAAAAGCCGGCCGAGCACCAGGCCAGCCAGACCGTCACGGTCCAGACCGTCGGCATGGCCAGCCTGCCGCGCCGGATTACCGCCAGCGGCGATATCGTCGCCTGGAACGAGGTCGTGGTCGGCGCCGAGACCGGCGGCCTGACCGCCGTGCGGGTGCTGGTCGACGAAGGCGTCTGGGTCCGCCAGGGCCAGCCGCTGATCCAGATGAACGACGCCCTGCTGCGCGCCCAGCTGCGCCAGCAGGAGGCCAATGTCGCCGCCGCCCGCGCCCAGGTGGCCCAGGCCGACGCCGCCCTGGCCCGCGCCCGCGAGCTGAAGGCGCGCGGCTATCTCGCCCAGGCCGGGCTCGACAACGCCGTCGCGGGCCAGGCCACGGCCGGCGCCCAGCTGTCGGCCGCCGAGGCCGGGCTGTCGGAAGTCCGCACCCGCCTGAGCCAGGCCACCGTCCGCGCGCCGGTCGCCGGCCTCATCGCCTCGCGCAAGGTCGTGCAGGGCCAGATCGTTTCGCCCGGGACCGAGCTGTTCCGCATCGTCCGCGACGGCCGGCTGGAGCTGAACGCCGAGGTGCCCGAGACCCAGCTGGCCCAGCTGCGCGCCGGCATGCCCGCCACCGTCGCTTCCGACCAGCTGGGCGAAGTGCCCGGCACGGTGCGGATCATCACCTCGCAGGTCGATCCGCAGAGCCGCGTCGGCGTCGCCCGGATCGCGCTCAGCACCGCCGGCGGCTTCCGCCCGGGGATGTTCGCGCGCGGCGTCATCAATGTCGGCGAGCAGCCGGCCATCACCACCCCGACGGTGGCCGTCGTCTACCGCGACAACAAGTCGGGCGTGTTCGTGATCGATGCGAACTCGGTGGTCCGGTTCCGGCAGGTCGTCGTCGGGTCGCGCACCCAGGACCGGGTCGAGGTGACCGAGGGACTCAAGGCGGGCGAGCGGGTCGTGGTCCAGGGCGCAGGCTTCCTGGCCGACGGCGACCGCGTCCTCGTCGTGGCGAAGTAGACCGCCATGCGCAACATCTCCTCCTGGTCGATCAGGAACCCCATCCCCGTCATCATGCTGTTCGTCATGCTGATGTTGGCCGGCATCGCCGGCTTCAACGCCATGCGGATCAACAACAACCCTGACGTCGATTTCCCGCTGATCCAGGTCGCGGCCGGTCGCCCGGGCTCGGCCCCCAGCGAGATGGAGACCCAGGTCACCCGGCTGATCGAGGACAAGATCGCCGGCCTGAGCGGTGTCCGCGAGATGCGCTCGACCGTGACCGACGGCGTGTCGGTGACCATGATCGAGTTCGAGCTCTCGACCGACGTCGAGAAGGCCACGAACGACGTCCGCAACGCCATGAGCAACCTGCGCGCCGACCTGCCGCAGGATATGCAGGAACCCTCGGTCATCCGCTGGGACATCACCGGCGATCCGCTGATCACCTGGGTGGTCCGCTCCGGCTCGATGACGCCCGAGCAGCTGTCCTGGTTTGTCGACAACGAGGTCAGCCGCTCGCTGCTGGCCATTCAGGGCGTGGGCCAGGTCAACCGCCTGGGCGGCGTGGACCGCGAGATCCGCATCGACCTCGATCCCGACCGGCTCGCCTCGTTCGGCGTGACGGCGGCGCAGGTCAGCCAGGCGCTGGTCAATGTGAACAACAACCTGCCCGGCGGGCGGGTGACGGTCGGCGGCTCGGAGCGGTCGATCCGCACCCTCGGCGCGGCCGGATCGATCCAGGAACTGGCCGACACCCGCGTGCCCATCGCCGGCGGCGACAGCATCCGCCTGGCCGACCTCGGCCGCATCGAGGACAACTGGACCGAGCCGCGCTCCCGCGCCCGCTACGACGGCCAGGAGGTCATCACCTTCAACTTCCTCCGCTCGCGCGACGCCAGCGAGGTGAAGACGGCCCAGAAAGTCCGCGAGGAGATCGCGAAGATCGACGCGGCCCACCCGGAGCTGTCGATCGAGCAGATCAACGCCAACGTCGAGTTCGCCGAGGAAAGCTACATCGCGTCTCTGGAGGCGGTCGGGCTCGGCGCCCTGCTGGCGGTCATCGTGGTGTGGCTGTTCCTGCGCGACTGGCGGGCGACGCTGATCGCGGCGGTGGCCATGCCGCTGTCGCTGATCCCGACCTTCGCGGTGCTCGAGCCGCTGGGTCAGTCGCTCAACATGATCACCCTGCTGGCGCTGTCATTGACCATCGGGATCCTGGTCGACGACGCCATCGTCGAGATCGAGAACATCGTGCGCCACATGCGGGGCGGCAAGGCGCCGTACCCGTCGGCCATCGAGGCCTCGGACGAGATCGGCCTGGCCGTCGTGGCCACCACCGCCACCATCGTCGCCGTGTTCGCCCCGGTCGGGTTCATGCCCGGCATCATCGGCCAGTTCTTCAAGGCCTTCGCCCTGGCCGCCTGCGTCTCGGTGATGTTCTCGCTGGTCGTGGCGCGGATGCTGACGCCGCTGATGGCGGCCTATCTGCTCAAGCACAAGCCGCACGAGGACAAGGATCCGCCGTGGATGACGTCCTACCTGCGCTGGCTGACCTGGGCGCTGGCCAACCGCTGGAAGGTGTTCGGCATGGGCGCGGCGGTCTTCGTCGCCACGGCCATGATCACGCCGCTGGTGCCGGTCGAGGTGCAGCCGTCGGTCGACATCGGCCGGGCCGCCTTCTCCGTCGAACTGCCGCCCGGCGCGACGCTGGACCAGACCGACGAGGTCGTCGCCCGCGTCACCCGTGACCTGCGCAAGCGGCCGGAGGTGACCAACGTCTACGCCTCGGTTGGCGGCAGCGAGGTCAACACCGCCACCGTGACCGCGGAGCTGGTCGACAAGGGCGACCGCAAGCTGAGCCAGAAGGAGTTCGTCCGCGAGATGGTCGACGCCTTCAAGACCGTGCCCGGCGCCCGTATCGGCGTGCCGTCACAGCTCGGCGGCGGCCCGACCGACGGCAGCGTCTTCTCCTATTCGATCCAGAGCGACGACGGCGACAAGCTGCTGGCGGCCGCCCAGGCGATCGAGCGCGAAATGCGTGGCGTCGAGGGGCTGGCCAATGTCGTCAACACCGCCGCGATCGCCCGGCCCGAGATCCTGGTCACGCCGCGCGCCGATGAGGCTTCCCGCCTGGGCGTCTCGGCCGGGGTGCTGTCGCAGGCGATCCGCGTCGCCACCATCGGCGACATCGACCAGGCCCTGCCCAAGTACAACCTCGGCGACCGCCAGGTGCCGATCCGTCTGCGGCTGACCGAGGAGGGGCGCGAGGACATCTCCGTGCTCGAGAACCTGCGCGTGCCGACCGCGACCGGCGGCTCGGTGCCGCTGAGCGCCGTGGCCGAGGTCACCTACAGCGCCGGGCCCTCGCAGGTGAACCGCCTCGACCGCGCGCGCGTGGCCACCATCACGGCCGAGCTGAACGGCATCACCAGCGGCGAGGCGACAGTGGCGGTCAACCGCCTGCCGTCGGTGAAAACCCTGCCCGAGGGCGTCCGAGAAGGCATGACCGGCGACGCCGAGTTCCTGGTCGAGATGGTCGTGGGCTTCGCCGGCGCGTTCGGCACGGGCCTGATCCTGATGTACGCGGTGCTGGCGCTGCTGTTCAAAAGCTTCACCCACCCGATCACCATCATGGCGGCGCTGCCGCTGGCCATCGGCGGGGCGTTCGTGGGGCTGCTGCTGATGGGCAGCACCTTCTCGATCTCGTCGCTGATCGGCATCCTGATGCTGATGGGCATCGCGGCGAAGAACTCGATCCTGCTGGTCGAGTACGCGCTCGAGGCCATCAAGGGCGGCATGAGTCGCGACGAAGCGCTGATGGACGCCGCCCACAAGCGGGCGCGGCCGATCCTGATGACCACCGTGGCCATGGGCGCGGGCATGGCGCCGGTGGCCATCGGCCTTGGCGCCGACGTGGAGTTCCGTCAGCCGATGGCGGTGGCCGTGGTCGGCGGGCTGATCACCTCGACCCTGCTGTCGCTGCTCTACATCCCGGCGATCTTCACGATCATCGACGACATGCGCACCTGGGGGCATCGCAAGCTCGACAGGCTGTTCGCCAACCAGAAGGTGCTGAAGACCCCCGCCGAGTAGGGTCATGGTTAACCGCGCGTTAGGGTTCGCGCCGCAAACCGGTCCCAATGGAATGGGAGTCTGACAGCTCCCCACTGACTCGGAGTCGTCCATGGACCGTCGCACCCTGATCCTCTCCGGAATGGCCGCCAGCCTCGGCGGCTGCGCCAGCACCGGCAGCGCGGGCTACCAGGAAGCGGGCGGCTCGCCGCTGCGCACCTACAGCTCCGACGAGATCGTCAACGCGACCTCCGACTTCCTCGGCGTGACCGCCGAGGCGGCCGGCTCGGCGATCGAGAGGATCTTCAGGGACAACGGCCAGCCCACCGGCTACATCGCCGGCGAGGAGGCCTCCGGCGCCATGACCATCGGGGCCCGCTACGGCCGCGGCCTGCTCTACATGAAGGAGCGGGAGACGATGGAGGTCTTCTGGCAGGGCCCGTCCATCGGCTTCGACGTCGGCGGCAACGCCAGCCGGGTCTTCACCCTCTGCTATAACCTGCATTACCCCGACATGATCTTCCGCCGGTTCCCCGGCGTCGACGGCTCGGCCTATGTGGTCGGCGGCGTGGGCGTGAACTACCAGCGCGCCGACGGCATCACCCTGGCGCCGATCCGCGCCGGCGTCGGCCTGCGCCTGGGCGCCAGCATCGGCTACCTCAGCTACAGCCGGCAGCGGAACATCATTCCGTTCTGATTCCGGCTTCGCTCTCCCCGTGGGAGAGCTGTCGCCGCGGAGCGGTGACTGAGAGGGAAGCCCGGCGATCCGGAGGTTAGCCTCGGTTCTTCCCTCTCCGACCCGGCTCCGCCGGGCCACCTCTCCCAATGGGAGAGGATTCCTGATTTCAGTGCTTGTCGGTCAGGCTGGCCAGCCAGTCCATCAGGGCCAGCAGAACGCCCGAGACCACGAAGGTCAGGTGGATGACCACCAGCCACAACATCTTTGCCTGATCTATCGTGGCGCCCTTGTCGCTGGCCTCCAGGAAAGCCTTCAGCAGGGCGATGGCCGAGATGGCGACGATGGACGCCACCAGCTTCATCTTCAGGCCGGAGAAGTCGACCGTGCCCATCCAGGACGGGCGGTCCTCCGTCTCGCCGATGTCGAGCTTGCTCACGAAGTTCTCGTAGCCGGAGAAGATCACGATCAGCACCAGGTTGCCGGCCAGCGACAGGTCGATCAGGGCCAGGGCCAGCAGGATCGCGTCCTCGGCGCTGGCGTCGCCGGCCAGCAGAACCGGAATGACGTGGAAAAGCTCCTGGAAGAAGATCACCACCAGGGCGGCCAGCGCGATGACCAGGCCGACGTACATCGGCGCCATCAGCCAGCGCGAGGCGAACAGCCCCCGCTCCAGGATCGTTTCGAGTGTGGGTTTGGCGCTCATGGAACCTCCGACGTCGATCCCTCTACTGGCCGGTCAACGCGACAGGCGCAAGACCGCCCTGCCAGCCGAAGGCCAGTCGCCGCACGGACGGGCAGGCTTCAAGGCGGCGGGCCAGCGCCTCGGCCCGGTGCTCGCCGGCGTCCTCGATCTCCAGCCGGATGGACAGGCCGTCACCGACCGGCTCGGCCTCGATGCGCCGCAGCCGCGCCTGAAGGAAGCTCACCACGCCCAGAACCCTGACCAGGGCGTCGGGCTCGTTGCTGGCGCGGACAAGGAACAGCCGCCGTTTCCGATCCTCCGCGCTCATGACCGCCCCCACTGGTGCTCGACGCGGGAGGATAGCACGCCGGGCAGGTCGGCGAGCCGGTGGCACAGCCGCACCGCGCCGGCCTCATCGAGCCGCTGGAGGCGCAGCACGCCCTCGACCAGGGCCCCGACGGCCTTGAGCTGCAGGTTGCAGACCTCGGCGCCGGAAGCGGTCAGGCCGTCGCGGACCGCGTCCAGGGCGGCGGAGACGTCATGGGCCGAGAACCGCAGCACGTGGCGGGCCTCGGGATCGGGAAGGTCTATGACTGAACCGGGGAGTGGCATGGTGTTGGTCCTTGTTTGAGAGAGGGACCGACTGACCGCACAGCAAAAACCCCGCGCCGTTTCCGGAGCGGGGCTTTCGAAGATCTTGCGATCAATCGGCGGTCGTTAAGACGCGCGCCTGCGCTCCGGTCCGGGGGGATCGGTCATAATCATCATGGTTTTGCACATGACGCAGGCGGCGACGCTCACGCCCTTGGGCGCGGCGGTCGTTTCAGCGATGTCGAAACGCGAAAGCATTCCGGCGAGGCTCCTTGGTGCGGGACGAGGGATAGGCGAAGGGCGGGAGCGCGTCAAATCCTCCCCGCTCGCGGGGAGGGGGACCATGCGGAGCATGGTGGTGGGGCAGCGCGGTCGCCAGGGGACGAGCCGCCGTGCACGGAGACTCATCCGGACAGGCCTGCGCAGCCCCTCCACCGCGCGCTGCGCGGTCCCCCTCCCTATCTAAGATGGGGAGGATTGTTCGAGCAGATCCCACCTGTTGCCGTACAGGTCCTCGAACACCGCGACCGATCCGTAGGGTTCGCGCCGCGGCGCCTCGAGGAACCGCACGCCTGCCGCCGTCATCCGCGCGTGGTCGGCGTCGAAGCTGTCGGTATGCAGGAAGAAGCCCACGCGCCCGCCGGTCTGGTCGCCGATGCGGGCTTCCTGCTCCGGCGTCGTCGCCTTCGCCAGCAGCAGCGGCGGGCCGCCGCCCGAGGGTGCGACCGTGACCCAGCGCTTTGAGCCCTGGTCCGTGTCCTCGATCAGCGAGAAGCCGGCGACGCCCGTGTACCAGGCGATGGCCTCATCGTAGTCACGGACGACCAGGGTGACGAGGCCGATCCGCGCCGTCATCCGCGCAGCTTGCCGCCCGCCTTGGCCGCCGCCGCCACGACCTGGGCCGACAGGGCCTCGATCTCGGCCTCGGTCAGGGTCTTGTCGCGCGGCTGGACGGTGACCTCGACGGCGACCGACTTCTGGCCCTCGGGCACGCCCGGGCCCTGGTAGACGTCGAACACCCGCGCGCCGGCGATCAGCGCCTTGTCGGCGCCGACCACGGCCTTGACCAGGTCCCCGGCCGCCTTGCCCTCGTCGAGCAGGAAGGCGAAGTCGCGGCTCAGCGGCATCAGCGGCGAGAGCGACAGCGCGCCCTTCGTCTTCGTCGCCTTCTTCTTGGGCTCGGGGACGGCCTCGACCCAGATCTCGAAGCCGTAGACCGGGCCATCGACGTCCATGGCCTTGAGCACGGCCGGATGCAGCTCGCCGAACTCGGCGATCACCGCCTTGGGGCCCAGTTGCAGGCGCGCCGAGCGGCCGGGGTGCCACCAGGACGAAGCCGAGCCCTGCGCCGTCTGCAGCGAGGCGACGGGCGCCCCCATCTCCTCGAGCAGGGCCAGCAGGTCGGCCTTGACCGTGAACAGGTCCTCGGCCGGGCGCTTGTCCCAGCCGCGCGGGGCGCGCGGGGCCAGGATGGCGGCCACGGCCAGGCGCTGGTCCTGCGGCTGGTCGCCGGCGAACACCGGGCCGACCTCGAACAGGGCCGTGTCGGGGAAGCCGCGCCGCGCGTTGCGGCCGGCCGCCTCGATCAGGTTGGGCAGGATCGAGGGCCGCATGGTGTCGATCTCGGCCGACATCGGATTGGCCAGCACCAGCGCCTCGGCGCCGCCGCCGAAGAGCTTCGCTACGGCGTTGCCGGTGAAGGACCAGGTCAGCGCCTCGCTGTAGCCGGCCGCCGCCAGCGCCCTCCGGGCGATGCGGGCCCGGTTCTGCCGCGCGGTCAGCACGCCGCCGGCCTGCCGGGGCGTCTCGGGCAGCGGCGTGGCGGGCAGGGCGTCGTAGCCGGCGATGCGGGCCACTTCCTCGACCAGGTCGGCCTTGCCCTCGACGTCGCGCCGCCAGGTCGGCGGGGTGACGCTGAGCGTGGCGTGACCCTTGTCGATGGCGAAGCCCAGCTTGGCGAGGATGTCGATCACCCCGTCGCGCGGGATGCTGAGGCCGGCGAGGTGATGGACGTAGGCCGGGTCGAAGGCGATGGGTTCAGGGGCGGGCAGGGGCTCGCCGGCGACCACAACCTCACTGGCCTCGCCGCCGCAGAGCTCGAGGATCAGGGCCGTGGCCAGCTCCAGACCCGGGACCACGAAATGCGTATCCACACCGCGGGCGAACCGGTACTGCGCGTCGGAGGTGATGCCGGTCGCGCGCCCAGTCTGGGCAGTACGGATGGGATCGAACCAGGCGCTTTCGACGAAGACATCGGTGGTTTCCTCCGAGCAGCCGGTGCTCTCGCCGCCCATGACGCCACCCAGGCCGACGGGCCGTTCGCCGTCCGCGTCGGAGATGACGCTCATCTCCGGGGTCAGCTCATAAGTCTTGCCGTCCAGCGCGATCAGATGCTCGTCGCCGTTGACGCCGTGACGGCCCAGCCGCGCCTCGATGGTCGTCCCGACCAGCTTGGCCAGGTCATAGACGTGCAGCGGCCTGGCGCGGTCGTAGGACAGCAGGTTGGTGACATCGACAAGGGCGTTGATGGGCCTGAGGCCGACGGCCTTCAGCCGGGCCTGCAGCCAGTCGGGGCTGGGACCGTTCTTCACGCCGCGGATGACCCGGCCGGAGAAGACCTGGCAGGCGTCGCCGTCGACCTTGACGGTGATCGGGCAGGGGAAGGTCCCGGGCACCGGCTTGACCGCCGGGGTCTTCAGCCGGCCGACGCCGGCGGCGGACAGGTCGCGGGCGATGCCGGCGACGCCCAGCCAGTCGGGCCGGTTGGGCGTGACCTCGAAGTCGATCACCGCCTCCTGGGCCAGGGCCACGGCGGCGGGGGTTCCGACGGCGAGGTCGTCCGGCAGCTCCAGGATGCCGTCGGACTCTTCGGCGGTCTCCATCTCGGCGGCCGAGCAGAGCATGCCGTTGGAGACCACGCCCCGGACCGGCTTCTCGACCAGGGTGACACCCAGACCCGGTACGTAACTGCCGATGGGCGCGTAGATCGTGGTCAGGCCGGCGCGCGCGTTCGGCGCCCCGCAGACGATCTCCTTGCGGCCGTCGACGGTGTCGACCTGGCAGACGCGCAGCCGGTCTGCGTTGGGGTGTTGCACCGCCTCGACGATCTTCGCCACCGTGAACGGCGCCAGCTTCGTCGCCGGATCGGTGACGTGCTCGACCTCAAGGCCGGCCATGGTCATGGCATCGACGACCTGCGCGGCGGTGCAGTTGGTGTCGAGGTGATCCTTCAGCCAGGACAGGGTGAACTTCATTGGGACGCACCGAGGCCGAGCAGTTGCTGGAGAAAGTCGGGATTGCCGGTGAAGCCGACGCCGAAGAACTGCACGGTGTCGAACCGGCAGCCCTGGACCGGGATGGCGCCGGTCACCGAGGTCGGCGACGCGGGGTGCAGGACGACGTTGCGCATATCGCCGCCCGAGGCGCCGAAGCTGACGTTGTTGAACGTGCAGCCGTCGATCACCAGGGCCACGCAGGGCCCCTCGATCAGGCAGTCGTTAAAGGAGACGCCCTTGATGACCTGCTGACCGGCCGCCAGGCGGTTGCGGTAGAGTTCAAACAGGCTGACCGCGACGCCCTCGAAGCTGGTGGCCGAGTAGTCGGCGGCGACGGTCCAGTTGCGGGGGGTGTTCATCAGCTCAGTCCCGTGGCGGGGTTGGGGGCGGCGAAGGCGGAGAAGCCGTAGTGGCCGAGCCACCGGGTGTCGCTTTCGAACATGTCGCGCAGGTCGGGCATGCCGTACTTCAGCATCCCCAGCCGGTCGATGCCGAGGCCGAAGGCGAAGCCCTGGTAGACGTCCGGGTCGATGCCGCAGTGGCGCAGCACGTTGGGATGGACCATCCCGCAGCCGAGAATCTCCAGCCAGTCGCTGCCTGTGCCGATGCGGATCTCGCCGCCCGACCGGTCGCAGCCGACGTCCATCTCGGCGCTGGGTTCGGTGAACGGGAAGTGGTGGGGACGGAACCGCGTCACCACTTCCGGCGTCTCGAAGAACCGCGCGATGAAGGTCTCCAGCGTCCACTTCAGGTGGCCCATGTGGATGCCCTTGTCGATGACCAGGCCCTCCATCTGGTGGAACATCGGGGTGTGGGTCGCGTCGCTGTCGCAGCGATAGGTGCGGCCGGGCACGACGATGCGGATCGGCGGCTCCATGCCAGTGGCGATCCACGGCGCGGGCGGCGGCGTGTTGGTCTTCTTCATCGACCGCACCTGCACCGGGCTGGTGTGGGTGCGCAGCAGCTTGCGCTCTCCATCCGGTCCCGGGTTGAAGAAGAAGGTGTCGTGCATCTCCCGCGCCGGGTGCTTCTCGGGGAAGTTCAGGGCGGTGAAGTTGTTGAAGTCGGTCTCGATGTCCGGCCCTTCGGCGACGGAAAAGCCCATCTCCGCGAAGATGGCGATCATCTCGTCCTGAACCTGCATGGTCGGATGCACCGAGCCGCGACGGCGGGCCGGGGCGGGCAGGGTGAGGTCGAGGCGCTCAGCGGCCAGGCGCGTGTCGAGCTCGGCCGCTTCGAGCGCGGCCTTGCGCGCGCCGATGGCGGTCTGCACGCGGTCGCGCAGGCCGTTGATGGCGGGGCCGGCTTCCTTGCGCTCCTCGGGGCTCATGGAGCCGAGGGTCTTGAGCAGGCCGGAGATGGAGCCGGACTTGCCGAGCGCGGCGACGCGGATGGCCTCCAGCGCGGCGACATCAGCGGCGGCGGCGATCTGGGCCGACAGGTCGGCTTCGAGGGTGTTGAGATCGGTCATGACGGTGTCCGTCTAGCGGTAGGAAGGTGGTTCGTCACTTGGCTTCGTAGGCTTTGACGATCCAGTCGGGCGGGTCGGGCTCCCAACGGATCGGCCGGCCGGCGCTGACGGTCCAGCGATGCAGCCACGAGACGCCGTTCGCCTTCACGTAGGTCTCAGGCAGCGCGTAGACCGGATCCTTCAGCGCCTCATCCAGAGACACGAAGCGATATCCGCGCTTCAGGTAAAGCGCGTGGATCTGCGGGTACCAGTCGCGGTTCAGGTGGTTGGCGTGCAGCAGCAGCACCTGCGCCGGCTCCCGGCCGCCGGTCAGCTCGGCGCTGTAGGGCTCGTAGTGGTCGAGCACATCGGCCATGTGCTTCACATAGGCCTCGCCGATGCGCCGCTTCAGCGCCTCGTCGCCCGCCAGGTCCGCCTTGCGGTAGGCGGCGGCGAACATCCAGTCGTTGTTGTCGATCGTCACCGGCGCGACCGTGTAGCCGCGCGCTGCGAGGCCGGCGGTCATGGCGGCCTTCTTCTCCGGCGTCTCGCCGGTGAAGAGGTAGGGGTGGCGGAAGTACTTCGGCGCATCGTCCGGGTCGCCGACATCGCCCGCATCGACGTCGGCCAGCCAGGCGTCGACCGTCATCCCGTGGATGTTGGGGTGGTTGGCGGTGTGATTGCCCAACACGAACCCGGCCTCGCTCCAGCGGACCAGCAGGGCGTCCAGGCGGCGCGACGACGGCAGGCAGACCTTGCCGCGATTGACGAAAAGGGTCGGCCGGGCCTCCAGAGGCTTCAGCATGGCGACGAAATCGGCGGAGAGCTTTTCCAGCGTGGCCGGATCACACAGCTCTGCCGCCGTCGCTTGATAAGGCAGGTCGTCGAACGTCACCGCGACCGCGCGCGGCTGCGCTGCGGCCTGCCCGGCGAGGAGCAGGGCGGCCGTCAGGGTGGCGATGAGACTCCTTGCGATCATTTTCTTTCCGATCATCCCGGCGAGGGCCGGGATCCATGTCCGGGAGCGGGGCCCCGGCCTTCGCCGGGAATGCGGAGCAAGGGACCTAGCAAAAAAGCCCCCCGGCTCACACCGGAGGGCTTCTTGAAGATCATCGGGGACAGGCCCCAAGCATCAAGCCAGCGCGGCGCGAACCTTGTCGGCGATGGCCTTGAACGCGGTCGGGTCTTGACCGGCGATGTCGGAGAGGACCTTGCGGTCGATCTCGATGCCCGACAGGTCCAGGCCGTGGATAAACTGCGAGTAGGTGAAGCCTTCCAGACGCGCGGCGGCGTTGATGCGCTGGATCCACAGGCTGCGGAAGCTGCGCTTGCGGACCTTGCGGTCGCGGTAGGCGTACTGGCCGGCCTTGTCGACAGCGGCCTTGGCCGTGCGGATGGTGTTCTTGCGGCGGCCGTAGAAACCCTTGGCCTGTTCAAGAACCTTCTTGTGTTTGGCGTGGGCGGTGACGCCCCGTTTGACGCGAGCCATTTCTCAGCGCTCCTTCTTACAGGCCGTAGGGCAGGTAGGACTTGATCGTCTTCGTATCCGAAGCGCTCATGACCTTCGTGCCGCGCTGTTGGCGGATGTATTTGCCGTTGTGGCTGATCAGGCGGTGGCGCTTGCCGGCCACGCCGGCCTTCAGCTTGCCGGTCGCCGTGATCTTGAAGCGCTTTTTGGCGCCAGACTTGGTCTTCAGTTTGGGCATTTTGCTCAGGGCCGAGACCCTGTCCTCTGGAGATACGCATAAGAGCCGCCAAGGCATGCCATTTGGCCCGGCGGTTCAGGAAGGCGGGGCTAATACGCCAAAGGCGGGGGTTAGGCAAGGCTCACGCCGAGCGGCGCATCGCCTTGCTGACCCGCCAGGCCATGAACAGGGCCGGCACGCACAGGCCGGCGGCCACCGCGAAGGGCGCGCTGGGGCCGAAGTTCATGAACAGCGGCGCGGCCATCAGCGGGCCGATGATCCGGGCGAGGGCGCCGGCGGCCGTGTTCAGGCCCATCATCTCGCCCTGCCGCTCGGGCGAGGCGGCGCGGGAGATGATGGCGCTGATGTTGGGGAAGGCCAGCGACTGGCCCAGCGCCACGGTGACCATGCCGACGATGGCCAGCTGCCAGGTCGGCACGAACGGCTGCATCGCGAAGCCGGCGAAGATCAGCGACAGGCCGATCATCAGGGTCGTGGTCTCGCCGATCCGCCGGGCGAGGAACCCGGTCAGGAAGCCCTGGGCCGTGGCCGCGGTGATGGCGATGGCGAAGAAGCAGAAGCCGATCTCGCGCGGGCCCCAGCCGAACTTCGCCTCCGCCCACAGGCCGAAGGTCGCCTCCATGCCCGCGAACCCGGCCATCGAGATCAGGGTCACGGTGAGCACCCGCCAGATGATCGGATGGGCCAGCGCGTCGTTGAGGCCTGCCAGCCGCGCCCGGCGCGGGGCGTCCCGGTGGCCGTGGCGGGTCTCGCGCACGAACAGGTAGATGCCGAGGCCGGCGGCCAGGGCCAGGGTGGCGGCGAAGAACAGCGGCGGGCGGAAGCCGGCGACGCCCAGCTCTTCGCGCGCCAGCAGGCCGCCGATCGTCGGGCCGGTCATGAAGCCCAGGCTGAAGGCCGCGCCCATCAGGCCGAGGCGCCCGGCGCGGCGGTCGGGCGGGGTGACGTCGGCGATATAGCCCTGGATGGTCGAGATGTTGCCGGTGAGCACCCCGCCGGTCAGCCGGATCAGGCAGGCGACCCAGAGGTTGGGCGCGAAGGCCAGCAGGATGTAGGTCAGGGCGTTGCCGAAGATGGTGATCATCAGCACCGGCCGCCGGCCGATGCGGTCCGACAGACGACCCCAGATCGGCTCAGCGAAGAAGTTGCCGACCGAATAGGCCGCGAACAGCACGAACACCTGCCAGTCCGGGGCCCCGAAAGATTTGGCGTAGAACGGCAGCAGCGGGATGATCACCCCGAAGCCCGCGATGTTGATGAACACCACCGACAGCAGGACGTAGAGCGCCTTGCTGTCCCCCTTGTCGGCGGGGGCGGTCACGGGGGGCTGGTCTGGCGCGGACATGAGGCAAGGGGTCCTACGCCCGTCCAGGAGCGGTGGCAAATCGTGGCGGGGAGGGCCGGCCCTCGACGCGGCCGGTCTGCATCAACCGTCCCGGCTAGGTCGGATCCTTGTCCTGCGGTTCCAGCCAGCCATGCTCCAGCAGGCGCAGTCGGGTGTTGACCCCAAGAAGAAACGTAGTCGACCAGGCGAAAAGCATGACCCCGTTGGCGGCCTCGATCGCGCTCAACAGCCGCCAGCGCGGAGACAGGACGATGTCCCCGAAGCCCAGAGAGGCGAAGGTGACCGTCGAGAAGTAGAGCGCCTGCTCCAGCGTGCGCATCTCGCCCAGCAGCATGTAGAGCGAGGCGTAGAGCCAGATCTCGATCGTATGGAGGCCGAACAGGCCGAAGACGACCAGCAGGATCAGGGCGGCCTGGTGCGTGTGGCTGGTATGCGGCCGCAGCCGCTTGCCGCCGCTGCGCATCAGATAGGTCAGAAGGAGCAGGCCCCAGAAGTGGACGAGCACGGTGCAGGCGACCATGCCGCTCGCCAGCGCGAGATTTGCGATCAGCTGGACCATTTCCGGGGACATGGAGGATTCCCGTACACCATCCGGAAGGGGTTGGCATTGGGCGGTCGTCCACCCGGCGGTCCGCACAGCAAAACGCCCCGGCCTTGCGGTCCGGGGCGTTTCGTCGTTGCGGATGACCGAGCCTAGCGCGGGGCCAGGATCATGATCATCTGGCGGCCTTCCATGCGGGGCTCGTACTCGACCTTGGCGATCTCGTCGAAGTCCGCCTTGACCTTGAGCAGCAGCTTCATGCCGAGCTCCGGGTGGGCCATTTCGCGACCGCGGAAGCGCAGGGTGACCTTCACCTTGTCGCCTTCGTCGAAGAAGCGATGCATGGCCTTGGCCTTCACATCATAGTCGTGCACGTCGATGTTGGGCCGGAGCTTGATTTCCTTGAGCTCGACGACCTTCTGCCGCTTGCGCGCCTCGTTCTTCTTCTTCTGCTCCTGGAACTTGAACTTGCCGTAGTCCAGGATCTTGCAGACGGGCGGGTTGGCGTTGGGGACAATCTCGACGAGGTCGAGTCCGACCTCTTCAGCCGCCTCGAGGGCCGCGCTGATGGGCATCTCGCCCTGCTTCTCGCCGTTCTGATCGATCAGAAGAACGCGGGGGACGCGAATGTCTTCGTTCATGCGCGGCCCGTCTTTCACGGGCGGCGTATTGTTGGGACGGCGAATAGGCGGAGCTCCGGCAGCTGTTTGCACAAAAGGACGCGGCCCGCCGAAGCGTTCCACGTCGATGGGGAGATATATGACCGTGACCCCCGCCGCGATCAAGCGCCGTGCGGCCACAGTCGGTGGAAGAATGGCGCCGCGGACCTATCGCGGCAGCAGCGAGTTGGCCGCGGTCGCGACGGTTTCGACGGTCAGCTGCGCGAGACTCTTCGCCTGCAGCACCGCCACATGGCCGCGCGGAGCGGTGAGCAGGGCGTCGGGCTCGTCCTCGACCACCGCGATGGTCGGGGCTCCGGCGGCGGCGATCAGATGCATGGGGCCGGTGTTGTTTCCGACCGCCAGAACGCAGCGGGCGCCGAGCACGGCGATCTGGGCGAAGTCGGTGCGGCCGGTCAGGTCGCGGGCGTTGCCGGCCGCCTTCTGGATGTGGCGGGCCAGCGCGCTTTCCTGTGGGCCGCCGATGATGACGAGGTCGTAGCCGCGCTCGCGCAGCAGACGGCCCAGCTCGCCGTAGCGCTCGACCGGCCAGCGCTTCTCGGGTCGATTCTCGACGCCGCCGGGCACCATCAGCACGAAGGGCCTGGGCGCCTGGGCGCCGGCTACGGGCCGGGGCTCCTGGGCGCGGCGCAGGATCCAGCTGAGGTCCGGCGCCGGGGCGTCGCCGGCCGTGGTCGGCGCGTCGGGCCAGATGCCGGCGACCTGCAGCTGCTCGGCCTGGCGCTCCAGGGTGTGCATCTCGTCGCGTCGCGGGTTGCGGTGGCGCAGGCGCGCGCCGGAGGCCGTGCCCGACCAGACCGGCGGGAAGGGCCGCAGCATGGCGAACAGGGCGTTGGTCCAGCGCGAGCACTCGAGGTCATAGACCCGCTCGAACTTCTCGCGCTTGATCCAGCCGCGCACGCGCAGCCAGTCGCCTGGGCCGATGGGGCGCTCCTCGGCCTCCACCTCGTTGAAGTAGGGGCTGGTCTTGGCCAGGGCCTCGAACTGCGGGCGGGTGAGCAGGGTGATGCGCGCGCGCGGATGCGCCTGGCGGATACGCTTCATGGCCGCCAGCGACAGGACGAACTGTCCGATCGACCCCGCCTGGATGACGAGGATCTTCTTCAATTCCTTGCTCAACGCCGAGCCTCCAGGACGCGAGCATAAACCGCCAGCGTCGCCTCGCACATGGCGTCCACGGAATAAAGCGCTCTCGCCCGGGAGGCGGCCTGCTGGCCCATGGCCCGCCTGCGCACGCCGCCGGTGTCGAGTGCGTCGGTCATCGCGGTCGCCCAGGCTTCCGCATCGCCCACGGCCGCCCGCCAGCCGGTTTCGCCCTCGACCAGGGTCTCGCGCGCCGCGCCATGATCGGAGACGATCACCGGGCGCTCCATGACCTGCGGCTCGACCGCGGCGCGGCCGAACGATTCCGGCTTGAGGGTGGGCAGCAGGGCGACATCACAGGCCATGTAGGCGGCCGGCATGTCATCGCAATGGCCGACCACCTTGACGATCCCGGTCAGGCCGGCGCCGGCGATGGCGGCCAGGATCTCCCGCCGGTACTCGGTGCGGCCCTGGTCGTCGCCGGCGAAGACGACCACGAAGTCGTCGCGTCCGGCGGCCTTCATGCGGGCGGCGGCCTCGATGATCGACAGCTGGCCCTTGATCCGGGTCAGGCGGCCGGCCAGCAGGAAGACCAGCTTGTCGGCCGGCAGTCCCCAGGCGGCGCGCAGGGCGTCGACACGGGCGAGGGGCACCTTGCGCGGATCGAACCGACTCAGGTCGACGCCGCGCGGAATGGTCACGACCCGGTCCGGGTCGATGCCGTGCTCGGCCAGGATGTGGTCGCGGGTGTAGTCGGAGTTGGCGATGACCAGGTCGCCGCGGGTCATCACCGCGTTGTACCAGCGCTTGAGGCTGTTCTTGGCGTGGTAGACGCCGTGATAGGTGGCGATGAACGGCACGCCCGTCGTGTGTGCCGCCCACAGGGCGCTGTGGGCCGGCGCCCGGCTGCGGGCGTGGACCAGGCTGACGTTTTCCTTGCGGATCAGGTCGATCAGGCGGGCGGCGTTGCCCAGCATGACCAGCGGGTTCTTCGACTGCACCGGCATCTGCGCCAGCCGGCCGCCGTCGGCCTCCAGCCGGGCGACCATCCGCCCGCCGCGCGCGGCGACCAGCGCCCGGCCGCCGGCCTCGATCACCGCGTGGGCGACGTCGATGGTCGTCTGCTCGGCCCCGCCCGTTTCGAGCTCGGGGGTCACCTGCAGCAGCGTGAAATCTGGGGGAAGGGCGCTC
>JBIKII010000238.1:0-3524 GCA_044361705.1 Caulobacter sp. | reverse complement strand
GCCGATCCGGTTGGGACCGCCGCCGAGGATGATCGCCTTTTTGCGGTTGCTCGGCTCGGACTCGCAGTCCGGCGCCTGGCCCAGCGCCCCGGTCTCGTAGGTCGAGTACATGTAGGGCGTGGTGGCCGCGAACTCGCCGGCGCAGGTGTCGATGCGCTTGAACACCGGGCGGACGTCCAGGGCCTGGCGGGCGGCGCGGACGGCGACCTCGCTGTCCGAAACCAGCTTGGCCAGCCGGGCGTCGGAAAAGCCCATGGCCTTGAGACGGCGCATGCCGGCGGCGTCGGCAGGCAGGCCGGCGACGCGGACGCGGCCCTCCTCGCGCACGATCGCGGCGATCTGGCGCAGGAACCACGGCTCGTAGGAACAGGCGCCGTTGATCTCCTCGACCGTCAGGCCGTGGCGGAAGGCCTGGGCGATGACCCGCAGCCGGTCGGGCGTCGGCATGGCCAGGGCGCGCAGGACGGCGGCGTGGGCGGTGTCGGGATCCTCGGCGCCCTCGATCTCGATCTCGTCCAGACCGGTCAGGCCGGTCTCCAGCCCGCGCAGGGCCTTCTGCAGGCTCTCGGCGAAGGTGCGGCCGATGGCCATGACCTCGCCCACCGACTTCATCGAGGTGGTCAGGTGCGGCTCGCTGCCCGGATACTTCTCGAACGCGAAGCGGGGGATCTTGGTGACGACGTAGTCGATGCTCGGCTCGAACGAGGCCGGCATGGCGCCGCCGGTGATGTCGTTGGCCAGCTCGTCGAGCGTGTAGCCGACGGCCAGACGGGCCGCGACCTTGGCGATCGGGAAGCCGGTGGCCTTCGAGGCCAGGGCGGAGGAGCGCGATACGCGCGGGTTCATCTCGATGACGACCATGCGGCCGTCGGCCGGATTGATCGCCCACTGGACGTTGGAGCCGCCGGTCTCGACCCCGATCTCGCGCAGCACGTCGATGCTGCCCTTGCGCATCCGCTGATACTCTTTGTCGGTCAGCGTCAGGGCGGGAGCGACGGTGATGGAGTCACCGGTGTGGACGCCCATCGGGTCGATGTTCTCGATGGAGCAGACGATGATGCAGTTGTCCGCCTTGTCGCGGACCACCTCCATCTCGAACTCCTTCCAGCCCAGGACGCTTTCCTCGATCAGCACCTCGGTGGTGGGCGAGAGGTCCAGACCGCGCAGGACGATCTCCTCGAATTCCTCGCGGTTGTAGGCGATGCCGCCGCCGGTTCCGGCCAGGGTGAAGCTGGGGCGGATGATGGCCGGCAGGCCGACGAACTCCAGCCCCTCCAGCGCCTCGGCCATAGAGTGGGCGGCCTTGGACTTGGGGCTTTCGAGGCCCAGCTTGTCCATGGCGTCGCGGAATTTCTGACGGTCCTCGGCCTTGTCGATGACGTCGGCCTTGGCCCCGATCATCTCGACGCCGTACTTTTCGAGCGTGCCGTTGGCTTCGAGGGCCAGGGCCGTGTTCAGCGCCGTCTGGCCGCCCATGGTCGGCAGCAGGGCGTCGGGCCGCTCCTTGGCGATGATCTTGGCGACCATCTCGGGCGTGATCGGTTCGATGTAGGTCGCGTCCGCCACGTCCGGGTCGGTCATGATGGTGGCGGGGTTCGAGTTGACCAGGATGATCCGGTAGCCCTCGGCCCGCAGCGCCTTGCAGGCCTGGACGCCGGAGTAGTCGAACTCGCAGGCCTGGCCGATGACGATGGGCCCGGCGCCGATGATCAGGATCGAGGAGATATCGGTGCGTTTGGGCATGGTCTTTTCGCGCGCAAGGGACACCGCGCATGGCTGCGCGGCGGCTGTCGGACAAACATCAGGTTAAGGCGCCCGTTTAGAGACGGAGTCGGTGGGGAGCAACCCCTATCCCCGTCCTTGCGGCGGTGAGTCCGCGCATTCGGGTGGCGGCGCCCGGGCCCCGAACATTCGAGTGCGGTATACTTGACTCAATGTTCGGTCTATATAACATCAAGTCGAGCTTGATGAACATGAAGGGCTGGCCATGACCTACAAAGAGAAGATCGCCTGGATGACGCTGCTGTGGATCGCGGTGACCTACGGGCCCTATTTCGCCCATGTGGCGATATCGCCGCCGGCGCCCGGCGTGATGCCGAATCTGCCCCAGCTCTGGCTGCTGGCGCTGGCGGCGGGCGGCAACGGCGTGCTGCACATCCTCGGCCGGATCGGCCTGCGGATCGCGTCGCCCGAAGACGCCCGCGCGCCGGCCGACGAGCGCGACCTCCATATCGAGCGGCGCTCTATCGTGGTGGCTTACTATGTGATGATGACCGGCATGATCGTGGTCGGCATGGTCATGCCGTTCACGACCAGCGGCTGGCAGATCGTCAACGCCGGCCTGCTGGCGATCGTGCTCGCCGAGATCACCCAGAATGGTCTGGCGGCCTGGAGCTATCGCCGGAGCGCGGCATGAGCGGCGGGACGATCACCAACCAGATCCGCACCCTGCGGTTCATGGCGGGCGAGATGTCCCAGGCGGAGCTGGGTCAGAAGATCGGCGTCACCCGCCAGACCATCGCCGCCATCGAGGCCGGGAAATACTCGCCGACCCTGGAAGCCGCCTTCCGCATCGCCGAGGTGTTCGGCAAGCCGCTGGACGAGGTGTTCCAGTGGAGGAGCGGGGGGGAAGGCTGACCCGGGAGGCGCGCCTGCGTCGGCCGTCAGCCTCCGGGCTTGTCCGGCGGGTGCCAGGCCTTGCCGGCCAGGGCGCGGTCGTAGCCCATGCGGAAGAGTCGCCGCATGTTGTCGGCCTTGAAGTTCAGGCCCTCGGCCTGGGCCTCATCGGGGATCTCGCTGATCTGGACGGCCAGGCCGTTGCGATCGGCGAAGCCGACGGTGGCCGCCAGGGTGGTGCGGGTCGAGGCCTTGCTCATAGCGTCCCAGGACCGGGCCAGGATGCCGACCAGGCTGCCGCGGGTGACGCCGAAGCTGGATCCGACCTGCCCGTTGATCAGGATGTAGAGCGCCCCGCGATGAACGCCGCCGCCGGGATCGGTCCACAGCAGCATGGACTCCGGCACCGTGAAGAAGGGCGTCATCACCCCGCCGTCGGCGTGCATCTCCGAGAAGCGCCCGGCCGGCCCGTCGGCTCCGATGATCACCGGCGGAAACACGCCCGGGATGCTGGAAGAGGCGACAAGGATGTCCTGGAACAGTTTGACGGCGTCCGCGTCGCCCCGGGTGGCGATCGCCCCCATGTCCCAGACCGTGGTTTCCTGGCTGTCGAGATTGGTGGTGGCGACCAGCAGGCGGCGGCCCCGGGCATGTTCCGCAGCGATGGCCTGAAGCATGGCGCCGTCGACATAGGCCTCGACCAGCCGGCGGATGGGGGCGGCGCTGAACAGCGACGGGCCGCGAAGCGGGGCCAGGGCCTTGAAGCTGATCAGTTGGTCCGCGCCACCATCGGTGTAGGCGGCCTCCATCCGGGCGTCCCAGTCGGGTCCGAGGAAGGCGAACGGCGCGGCCAGGGCCCCGGTGCTGACGCCGGTGATGACATCGAACCTCGGCCGCTGGCCGGCCCG
>JBIKII010000041.1:0-18454 GCA_044361705.1 Caulobacter sp. | reverse complement strand
CGATGGCCGCCAGCTCGGTCGTCCCGATGACGCCGGTCAGGTTCGCCATCGTGCCGCTGATCGCCGCGCCGGTGGTGGACAGGTCGACATGATCCACGTCGATGGTCGAGCCGCCGCTGCTGTTGGCCAGGGCGCGGACGTTGCCCGTGCTCCCCGCCGAGATCAGGCTGATCCCGCCGAAGGTGGCGTTGCCGGCGGCCAGGTCGATCTGCTTGCGCAGCGCGACATAGTCCTCGCTCAGCGCCGCCTTGTCGCTGGCCGACAGCGTCGCGTCGGAGGCGGCGAGCGCCTTTTCCTTCATCTGCATCAGCAGGTCGGAGATCGATTCCGCGCCGGAGATGGCGACATCGACGATCGACTGGCCGCGCTGCAGCGAGCCCATGACGGCGTTGAGGGACCGCGACTCGGCGCGCTGGGTCTGGGCGATGGCCCAGGTGGCGGGGTCGTCCCTGGCGCTGGAGACCTTCAGGCCGGTGCTGATCCGGCGCAGGACCTTCGACAGCTCGCCGTTGATGGCGCCCAGGCTCTGCAGGGCGATCATCGCGCCGACGTTCGTATTGACGCTGTTCAGCGACATGACGAAAGAGCCTGTTTCGAGGAACGGCCGCTTCCGGACCGCAGGGCGTTTTGCCCCGCGCTCAACCTCGCACATCGACCTTAATGAAAACGCCTAGCCGGCTCGACGGGGCGTGATCGTCAGCATCACCCGGTCCGGCGCGCCGACCGAGCGGCAGGCGATCGGCCGGTACGAGAGATCGTAGCAGATCCTGACGTCCATCAGCCGGTCGTCCTCGACTGTCTTGATGTAGATGCCCTCGCGCTTCATCCACGGGTTGGCGGCCACGAAGGCGTCGCGCACCGCGCCGGCGGTCATGGCGGCCGAGGGCAGCACCGGCTGCCGGACGTCGTCCCACAGGTCCGCCGCCTGCGCGAAATAGGCCTCGGGCGTTTCCCAGCCGCAGGTGCCGTGGGCGGCCCACTCATGCTGCAGCATGGTCGGCGCGGGGGTCATGCAGCTGTGGCGGCGCACGGTGGCGGGGCTGATCTGCGGCGCCGGGCCGCAATAGCGCGGGTGACGCCGCTCCGCGCCGTTGGGCCACAGGCCGTGGACCACGAACCCGAAGTCATTGGTCCGGCACTGGGTGACGTAGTCCGGATCCCCGGCCTGGGCGCGGCATTCCTCCGGCGCCCAGGTCAGGGCCAGCATGTAGAGCGCCGTCGGCTCGTCGGCGACGATCTCGTCGGCGGGCGGGGTGTAGCTGGGGGCCGGGGTGATGGTCGCGGGCAGGGCGCAGGTGGGTGCGGGGGAGGGAGCCTGCGTGATCTCGGCGGGCGCCGTGCAGGCCGCGGCGAGGAGGGCGGTGGCCAACGTGACGAGCGTCTGACGAACCTTCACCGACGTTTCCTCAACTGCGTCATGGCCAGCCCCGGACTTGATCCGGGGTCGGGCCACCCATGAACACCGCTCAGCCCGTGCGTCCTTCGACACGCCGCTGCGCGGCTGCTCAGGATGACTGATCTGGTATGCCTATAGCCTGGTCATGCTGAGCAGCGCTCCCCCGGGTCCGGCTGAGCCGGCCCGAGGATAAACTCAGAGCGCGTGTCGAAGCACGCAAAGCGCATCAAGATCACCACGCTTGGGCGGCCCGAACAAGTCGGGCCATGACGGATGGGAGGGGGCTACTCTCCGCTTCCGCTCTTGGTACGCCGCCCGAAGGCCGTGCGCTTCATCGGCTTCTTCTCGCCCTTGGCCTTGGCGGTGATCTCCTTGAGCTTCACCGCCTGCAGCATCGACAGGGCCTGGCCGGCCGCGCCCTTATCGGGATCGCCGAAGGCGCGGCCGTAGGTCTTGAGGCGGTCCTCGACGGAGCCGAGGAACTCGCCTTCCCATTCGGACAGCTCGACGCCCAGCTTGTCGGCCGAGCGGCGGGCGCGCTTCAGGGCGTTCAGCGCGGCCCGCTTGGCCTGCGCCTTCAGATCTGGCGGGTTACGCTTCAAATTTCCCCGATGGCGGACATGTAGAGGTCGATCAGCGCCTCTTCCTCCTGCCGCTTGGCCCGGTCGGTCTTCCGCAGGCGCACGACCTTGCGGATGATCTTCACGTCGAAGCCGTTGCCCTTGGCCTCGGCGTAGACCTCTTTCAGGTCGGCCATCACGCCGGCCTTGTCCTCTTCCAGGCGTTCGATCCGCTCCAGGATGCTCTTCAGCTGGCCCTGGGCGGTGGTGTTGAGGACTTCAATCGGATTGGCGTCGTCGGCCATGGGGACAGGCTCTCACAGGTCGGGAACAGGGGGAAGGCCGAGGGTCTAGACCTTCGCCGGGTCCGCCTCAAGCAGTCCGTGGCCGATCAGGGTCGGCCAGAGGGTCGCGGGGTCCTCGAACCTGTGGACATGGAAGCCTATGGCCCGCGCCGCCGCGATGTTGGCGGCGGAGTCGTCGACGAACAGCAGGTCCTGCGGCTCGAGAGCCGTGCGGGCCAGGACCACGGCGTAGATGGCCGGATCGGGCTTCACCAGCTTCTCGTCGCCGGAGACGATGGTGTCGGCCAGCAGCGCGAAGGCGGGCGACAGGGTCTGGACGGCCGGCCAGGCCTCCGACGGCATATTGGTCAGGCCGTACTGGGGGACGCCGCGCGCGGCGAGGGCGTGCATGGCCGACTCGGTCTCGCCGATCACCGGACCGACCATGTCCAGGAAGCGGTCGCCCCAGGCGCGGATGTAAGTTTCGTGCTGCGGATGGAGCGCGATCAAGGCCGCGGCGTTGTCGGCGAAGCTGACGCCCCGGTCATGCTCGAGGTGCCAGTCCAGGGTGCAGACAGACGAAAGGAACCGGTCGCAGGCGGCCGGTTCCTCGAAGAGCTTTTCGTAAAGCCGTCGCGGGCTCCAGCCCACGATCACGTTGCCGACGTCCCAGAGCAGAGCCCGGGGCGCGCGCATCCGTGACTAGCCCTGCTTCGCCTTGAAGCGGGGGTCGGTCTTGTTGATCACGTACAGAACGCCCTTGCGACGCACGAGCTTGCAGTCGCGGTGGCGGTTCTTCAGCGACTTCAGCGAGCTTCTGACCTTCATGACCCTAGTCTACCGTTGCGGGGTCGCGGCGGACGGCCCATCGGCGTCCCTGCTTCCCGGATGTTTCCAGAGCGGGCGGCTATAGGGGGCGGCGGCGAAGGAGTCAACGCCGGGAAGGCGTACAGCCCCGCAGTTTGTGGCCAAAGCTGGCTAGCGCCTCAACGCACCAAGCACGCCGCCGCCCGCCAAGCCGATAACGACGAGGGTCGTCCAGAACGGCGCCAGCAGCACTTGCGGCGCGCCTCCGACGAAAAGCACGGGGACAGATAGCAGCAGGATCGCGACAGCCAGACAGGCAGCCACGTCCACTACATAACGCGGAGCGCGGATCCTGGCCTGCATGAAACCTTCAGCCCGCGGCATCGGAACCGACGTCCGCGAAAAGCCGCGCGTGCGCCACATGCCAACAGCGGCGAAGACA
This sequence comes from Caulobacter sp., assembly GCA_044361705.1. Classification (GTDB taxonomy): domain Bacteria; phylum Pseudomonadota; class Alphaproteobacteria; order Caulobacterales; family Caulobacteraceae; genus Caulobacter. The sequence goes on along the minus strand of JBIKII010000041.1, from coordinate 14,965 downwards.
ATGAGTCCCAACCCGACTGCCGACATACCCACGCAGAAAGCCGCCCAGGAGGCCGGAGTCACATCTCTAGGCGAGAAGAACGCAGGCGGAGTTCGCCACGAAGTGGCGCCGAACATGAGCAGGGCCGAGCCAAGCAACAGGCAAAGCCCCGCTAGTCCGAGTCGAACGAGGCGCAGGATCACGATCTGCCTTTGACTTGGAGAAGGGGCGGCCGATGGCCGCCCCGCCCAGACTTACGCGCAATTCTTGCTGCGGTAGATGGACATGAGGTGCGTACGGCGTTGTTCCACGAGGTTCTGGGCCTTGTCTGCGTCCATGTAATTGCCAACGGCGGCCGGCCAGAAGAACAGTACGGCGGCGACGTTGGCGGTGTTCACGCCCTTGTTCTCGTCGCCTTCCTTGGTGACGGAGTCGAGTTTCGCGAACTCCCCCTTGAGAGTATCGCAGGTCATGGCTTCATCACCCGGCTGCTGGATAGCGACCTTGGTGGTCGTGACACAGGCGGCGGTCGACAAAGCGAGCGCGCAAACGAGCGCAGCGCCGGCGATGCGGCGGGCAGAAAAGTTCATGGAATTCCCCCAAGTTTGGCCGTCACAGCGGCGACGCGTGTAGCTAGTTGGATCAACCTGCATACGTCAACCCGACAGAAAAAAGACCCGCCGGCCAGGACCGAGGTTGTTCGGCATCTCCCGCACCGCCGCGCCCTGATTTCGCCCGACTGACCTTCTTTTGATTGAGGGGGCCACACGGGTCCGTCTAGGCTGTGGCCATGGATCGTCGCTCCTTCATCGTTCTGACCCTGGCCGGCTGCGCTGACCCGTCGCTGACGCCGACCCCGGCCGTGATGACGCCGGCTCCCGGACCCGCCCCCGCGCCGACGCCGGTCTCGACAGGACCGGCCGGAACCTCGGGCGATCCCAACTTCGACAGCTGGATCAGCGGCTTCTACAGCCGGGCCCGCGCCGCCGGGGTTCCCGCCGCTGTCCTGGACCGCGAACTGGCCGGCCTGGCGCCCGACGCCCGGGCCGAGGCCTCAGATTCCCGCCAGCCGGAGTTCTCCAAGCCGATCGGCGACTATGTGAAGGGCGTGGCCACGGCCGACCGCCTGGCGCAGGGCCGCCGGTTCCGCGAGAGCCTGCCGTATCTCGGCCAGCTCGAGGGCCGCTACGGCGTGCCGCGCGACATCGTGCTGGCCATCTGGGCGCTGGAATCGGCGTTCGGCAAGATTCAGGGCGACATGGACGTCGTCCGCTCGCTGGCCACCCTGGCCGCGCACGGCCGCCGGCGCGACTGGGCCGAGGGCGAGCTGATCGCCGCGCTGAAGATCATCGGCTCGGGCGAGGCCTCGCGCGCGAAGCTGCGCGGCAGCTGGGCCGGGGCCATGGGCCAGACGCAGTTCCTGCCCTCGGTCTACCTGTCCACGGCGGTTGACGGCGACGGCGACGGCAAGCGCGACATCTGGGGTTCGACCGCCGACGCGCTGTTCTCGACCGGCAACTACATGGCCAGGGCCAACTGGAAGCGCGGCGAGAGCTGGCACCGCGAGGTGATCGCCCCCGCCGACTTCGACTACTCGGTGGTCGAGACGCTGAAGGACACGCCGGACGGCTGGGCCGGCCGCGGCGTGCGGCGCGCCGATGGCCTGCCGTGGAGCGCGGCGGACCGGGCCGCGCAGACGACCCTGATCGCGCCGGCCGGGGCGGCGGGACCGCTGTTCCTGACCTTCCCCAACCACATGGCCATCCGGCGCTACAACAATTCGACCGCCTACGCGCTCGGGGTCGGCACGCTGGCGGAGGGCTTCTCGGGCGGCGGCCAGCTGGTGCGGCCCTGGCCCTATGAGGCGCCGCTGTCGCTGGACGACCGCAAGGCGGCGCAGGCGGCGCTGGCGAAGCTGGGCTTCGATCCCGGCGCACCGGACGGGGTGATCGGGGTCAACACCCGCGCCTCGCTGCGCGGCTGGCAGAAGTCGCGCGGCCTGCCGGCTGACGGCTACCTGTCGGTCGACATGGTCCGGCGGCTGCGGGCCGAGGCGGGGATCTAGACCCCGCCCTCGTCGCTGCGCTCGAGCAGGGCCAGCGTGGCCTCGTCGTCATCGTCCTCGCCACGCTCGCCGGCCTCGCGCAGGATCTTGTTCCTGAAGGCGAAGACCAGCAGGCCGGCCAGGATGGCGGCGTTCAGCAGGAAGGGCGCCCAGGCCACGGCCTGGTAGAGCCCGACGAACAGCGGCGCGATGATCACGTTCAGGCCGTTCACGGCGGCGATGTAGCCGGCGGCCTTGGCCTGGTCCTGCATCTTCACGGCCAGGGAGGCGCCGGCCGTGAAGCCCGGCCGCGCGAAGCCGTAGCCGAGGGCGGAGATGGCGTAGCCGGCGACCACGGTCCAGTAATCCGGCGCGAACACGGTGATCAGATTGCCGAGGCACGCCAGGGCGACGCCCCAGCGCAGCAGCGCCCTGGGCCCCATGTTGAAGATGCGGATCAGGCCCCACTGGGCCAGCAGCCCGGCCATGGCCCCGGCCGCCATGGCCACCGAGATGAACCCCAGCGCCTTGATCGGCGTGAGCTGCAGCTTGTCGATGATCATGAAGCCCAGGGTGTAGCCCTGGGCCGTCTGGCAGGTGGCGACGAGAAACCCGTAGAGCAGGAAGGGGAAGAGCACCGAGCCACGGGCCGTTTCGGTGACCTGTGCGGCCAGCCGGACCGGGTGGCGCACCTGCGCGACGATCTTGCCGACCCAGGCCACGGCGGCGCTGACGCCCTTTTCGCCGGCGGACGGGAAGGGGCGGCTGTCCCGGGGGCGCTGCACTTCGGGCAGGAAACGCCAGACCACGAACAGCATCGCCGCGGACAGAAGGGAGAAGGTGAAGAGCGGCCCGGCCAGGGTCACGAACGGCAGGATGAACAACGGCGCCAGGAACGGTCCGACCACGGTGCCCAGCCCGAAGGCGCCCGCCAGGCTGGCCATCTGCTGGGTGCGTTCCGACCGGCTGGTGCGCTCGGCGAGGTAGGCCTGGGTCGCCGGGTTGGAGGCCGAGCCGATGAGTCCGAACAGCGCCCGCGCCAGCAGGAAGATCACGAAGATCACGTACCAGGGCGCCAGGTGATAGAGGCCGGCCGTGACGACGAGGCCGCAGCACAGCATCGAGACGGCGAAACCGGCCAGGCCCAGCATGATCAGCGGCTTGCGTCCCCGCTTGTCAGACTCCCGCGCCCAGATCGGCGACATCACCGCCCAGAGCAGGGCCGACAGCGAGAAGATCGCCGCCATGTAGGCGTCGGGAATGTCGATCTCCCGCCCGATGGCCGGCAGGATGGACATCAGCCCTGTATTGCCGATCGCCACGACGACCGAGACCGCGAACAGGATGGCGAAGGAACGCGGATGCAAACGCGGCTGGGTCTTGCTCTCTGCGTCCTTCATCCGGGCACTGTTAGGCCTCTGGAATCGCGCGTGCAACGGGCAGGGCGCTCACCGGCCATTAAGCATTAACGGCGATGTTTCCCCGATTAACCTCGCGGGGCGACGGACTATCCATGTTCCAGATCATCGGCATCGTGATGCTTTTCGCCATGGTCTTCGGCAGCTACCTGCTGCACGGCGGGAAGATGGACGTGATCCTGAAGACCCTGCCCTACGAGCTGATGGCGATCTTCGGCGCGGCGATCGCGGCCTTCCTGATCTCCCAGTCCATGACGGTCATCAAGGCCACCCTGGGCGGCTTCGGCAAGGTGTTCGCGGGGCCGAAGTGGAAGGCGGCGGACTACCGCGACCTGCTGTCGCTTCTGTTCCTGCTGACCAAGACCATGAAGTCCAAGGGCGTCATCGCCCTGGAAAGCCACATCGAGAAGCCGCACGACAGCACGATCTTCTCCCGCTTCCCCAAGATCATGAAGGACCACTTCGCCGTCGACTTCATCTGCGACACGCTGCGGATGATGACCATGAACCTGGAGGATCCCCACCAGGTCGAGGACGCGATGGAAAAGCAGATCGAGAAGCACCATCACGAGGCTTCGGCCGCGCCGCACGCGCTGCAGAACATGGCCGACGCCCTGCCGGCGCTGGGGATCGTCGCCGCCGTGCTGGGGGTCATCAAGACCATGGCCTCGATCACCGAGCCGCCGGAAGTGCTGGGCGGCATGATCGGCGGCGCCCTGGTCGGCACCTTCCTGGGCGTGTTCCTCGCCTACGGCCTGATCGGCCCGATGTCGGCCCGCCTCCAGAACGTCATCGACGAGGAAGGCGCCTTCTACCGAATCATCCAGTCGGTTCTGGTCGCCCACCTGCACGGCAACGCCGCCCAGATTTCGGTCGAGATCGGCCGCGGCAGCGTTCCCTCCGAAGCGCAGCCGAGCTTCCTGGAACTCGAGGAAGCCCTGTCCAACATACCCAACGAGGCATGACGCACTGCAGCAAGCGAAAAACGTGATCACGCGAGCGTGAGAAGTACGCTTGCGTGCCGTGATAATCGCTGCGTAGTCTCCTCTTGCGCTCCCCCGCAGGAGCGCTTGAACACTCCTCACAGGGGACCAAAAAACATGACCTCCGATATGCTCCGTAAGCTTCTCGTCGCCGGCGCCGCCGTCGCCGCTCTGTCCGTCGCCGCCTGCGGCAAGCCCGCTGAAAAGGCCGAGGAAGCCTCCGCCGACGCTTCGGCCGCCGCCGCTGACGCGACCGCCGCCGCCGCGACCGCGACCGACGCCGCCGCCGCCGCGACCGACGCCGCCGCCACCGCCGCGACCGACGCCGCCGCTGCTCCGGCTGACGCCGCCGCCGCGCCGGCCGCTGACGCCGCTGCCCCGGCCGCGCCGGAAGCGAAGTAAGCTTCTCCTCGCGAGACGCGCTATGGGAAGGGCCGCCCTCATCGGGGCGGCCCTTTTCTTTTGGACGATGAATGACCGTGACGCCGAGCAGCCCCGCCGACCAAGGTCTCGTCGGGCCAGGCCTCGTCTGGGACGACGACGGTCTGCCCCGCTCCGGCCTCTACGGGGACGTCTACTTTTCGGCCGAGGACGGCCTGTCGGAGACCCGGGCGGTCTTCCTGGCCGGCGGCGGACTGCCTGAGGCCTGGACCGGCCGGTCGCGCTTCACGGTCGCCGAGCTGGGCTTCGGCACCGGCCTGAACATCGCCGCCCTGCTGGACCTGTGGACGCGGGAGCGCCCGGCCGGCGGCCACCTCCATATCTTCTCCATCGAAGGTCATCCGATCAGTCGCGACGACGCCGTCCGGGCGCTGGGCCGCTGGCCGGAACTGGACGCCGTCACCGCGCCGTTGCTCGCCGCCTGGCCGCGCCGGGCGCGCGGCTTCCACCGCATCGACCTGCCCGGGATCGGCGTCACCTTCGATCTGGCGGTGATGGAGGCGGCCGAGGCGCTGGCGGCATGGTCCGGTCGCGCCGACCTGTGGTTCCTCGACGGCTTCGCGCCGGCCGCCAATCCTGCCATGTGGCGGCAGGAGGTCCTGGACCTGGTGGCGGCCCGCAGCGCGGCCGGCGCCCGGGTGGCGACCTTCACCGTCGCGGGCGTCGTGCGGCGGGGTCTGGCCAGCGCCGGGTTCGAGGTCGCCAAGCGCCCGGGCTTCGGCCGCAAGCGCGAGCGGCTGGAGGCCCGGCTGTCGGGCGCCCTGCCGGAGCGGGCGCCGGCCCGGACGGTCGCCATCCTCGGCGCCGGCGTGGCCGGTGCGGCGCTGGCGCGGGCCTTCGCGGCGCAGGGGCTCGCGGCGACGGTCTTCGACCCCGGCGGGGCCGGCGCGGGCGCGTCCGGGAACCCGGCGGCGCTGGTCACCCCCCGGCTGGACGCCGGGCTGGGCCCGCCCGCCCGGCTCTATGCCCAGGCCTTCGCCCGGGCTGTCGATCTCTACGCAGCGGAAGGCCCGGCCGTGGTGCTGGCCCGCGGCGCCCTGCTGCTCGAGCAGGGGGAGCGCGACGCCGCCCGCTTCGGGAAGATCATCGCCAGCGACCTCTTCGAGGCCGGCGCCCTGGGCCTGGACGGGGCGGACGCCACCTCGGCCCTGATGGGGGAGCCCGCGGCCGGCGGCGTCCGTTTCCGCGACGGGCTGGTCATCGAACCTCGCGCTCTTCTCGACCGCTGGGCGCCGGTGGTGCGCCGGGACGCCGTCGCCGGCCTGCGCCGCGATGACGAAGGCTGGGCGCTACTGGGCGCGAATGACGACGTCATCGCCCGGGCCGACATCGTCTGCCTCGCGGCCGGCCACCGGACCGCGGCGCTTTGGGACCGGGTAGTCCTGCAGCCGGTCAGGGGCCAGGTGTCGATCGTCAGCGAGCTGGCCATGCCGCACGCGGTCTCCTGGGGCGGCTACGCGGTCCCGACGCGGCGGGGCATGCTGTTCGGGGCGACCTTCGACCGCGATCGGGACGACGCCGACGTCGACCCCGCCGACCATGACCGCAATCGGGTCCTTCTGTCGGCGACCCTGCCGGGACTGGCGGCGCGGCTGCCGGTGAGCGGGGTGGAAGGCCGGGCCGCCGTCCGGGCCGCCACGCCCGATCACCTTCCGCTCGCCGGCGCGGCGCCGGGCGCGCCGGGCGGTCTGTTCGTGCTGGGCGGGCTGGGCTCGCGCGGCTTCTGCACGGCCCCGCTGATGGCCGAGCATGTCGTCGCCCTGGCGCTGGGCCTGGCGTCGCCGTTGCCGACCGAGCTCGCCGCCGCGGTCGACCCCGGACGGTTCGAGGCGCGGGCGGCGAGACGGGTCTCGTCGTGACGGCTTGGCGGCGCTATGTTGCGATCCAGGGACGGGGACAGCCGCCTGGAGTTCCCGAGATGATGAAACGTATCGCTATCGCCGCCGCCGTGACGGGTCTCGCGCTCGCCGCCGCGAACGTTCCGGCCGTCGCCGCGCCGGATGCGCCCGACGCGCCCGCCAAGGCCGGCCGCACCTGCTTCTTCGCCAGCCAACTGAACGGCTGGCGGTCGGACGGGGACCGCGTCGTCTACCTCGAGGTGGGCGCCAGGGACGTCTACCGCGCGGATCTGTTCTCCCGCTGCCATGACCTGGACAGCGCGCTCGAGCTCGGCGTCCGCAGTCGGACCGGCGGCTCCAGCATCTGCGACGGACTGGACGTCGAGCTGGTGGTTCCCGGCGCGATCGGCCCGCAAACCTGTCATGTGACCAAGCTGCGGAAGCTGTCGGTCGAAGAGGTCGCGGCGCTCAAGGCCAAGCGGAAGAAGTAGGCGCCGCTGTTCCCCGGGACAGGATGTCGCACCCCGTTATCCGGAACCTCGAGCCGTCCGCGACATTACGCGCTGTGGCGGGGACGCGTGCTTTTGCGATAATGGATCGCACAACGCCGTTCGTTGGCTTTGGCGAGAGGCGCAAGGGTGGACGGCGAGAACTTCCAGCAGTCGAGACCGTTCCGGCCCGAGGTCTTCTTCCTCGGCCGCACGGAAGGCTGGGGAGTGGCGCGCGGGCCGACGGGCCGGATCCAGAGGCGTTGCCGGATCATCACCGAGGGCCGCCTCGACGAAGCCTACCAGGCCATCCACTTCGATGAGGTCGTCGTCTGGGAAGACGGCCAGACCGAGGAGTGGCGCTGGGCCATGACCCGGGGGCTGAACGGCGTCTATGTGGCCGCCGAGGCGCTGGCTGGCGTCGGCATTCAGGGATGCTACGACGGCGAGGACTATCTGCTGTCCTTCCGCCGGGCGGTGCGACCGGACGGCGGCCCGAGGCCCCGGTTCAACACGCGCTTTACGCCGATCTCGCCCGATGTCGCGCTGAAGTCGGTCCGGATCACGGTCTTCGGCGTTCCGGTCGCGTCGATGTCGGCCTTCCATCGCCGCGCCGCCTGACCTCAGTGTTCGCGGCCCGAGCGCCAGAAAGTCTGCAGTAGCGGTTCGACGAGGTAGTCCAGCGCCGATCGCTTTCGCAGCGGCACCAGCACCTCGACGGGGAGACCGGCCTGCAGGCCCGTGCGGGGACCCCGCGCCTTGCGGATCCGGTCCATCTCCGCCGGCGGCACCGAAACCTCGGCGCGGAAGTACCGCTGGCCGGACGCCTCATCCAGGAAGCTGTCGGCCGAGAGCTTGGTGAGCTTGCCCTTGAGGATGGGCAGGTCCCGTTCGTGCAGCGAGGTGAACCGGATCTGCGTCGTCTGGCCGATGCGAAGATCGTCGGCGTCGGCCGGTGACACATTGGCCTGGATGACCAGCGCGCGGTCCTGGGGCACGATCTCCATCAGGGTGGATCCCGGCGCCGCAACGCCGCCGATGGTGAAGGTGGTGAGGCCCACGACCTTGCCGCCCTCCGGCGCGCGGACGGTGGACCGGTTCAGCTGCTCGCGCAGCGAGACCAGCCGGGGCTGAAGCTCGTCCAGGCGCACCTGCACGTCGCGCAGCTGGCCCGTGACCTCTTCCATCATCCGCTGGTCCAGCGACATCAGCTGCATCCGGGTCTCCCCGATGGCTTCGCCTGAGCGGGCGATCTGGGCGCGGTAGGAGCCCTCCTCGCCGGTCAGCGCCGCCTCCGCCCGCTCGAGGGCCCGGACCCGGTTCATCGGCGCATAGCCCTGGGCCGCCAGCGAGCGAAGGCCCTCCAGTTCCTCGCCGATCAGGCGCTTCTGCTCGGAATTGGACTCCAGCTGGCGCTCGTAGCCGATGCTCTGCTCCGCCAGCTGGTTGACGCGCTGGCCCAGCACGCCGCGCTGGGCGGACAGGGACTGGCGACGGGCGTTGAACTGCAGCCTCTGCAGGGCGAGCGCATCGTCCGCCAGCAGCTTGTCCTCGCCGGTCAGGGCGGCGAACTCCACAGGCGTGGCGATTCCGCCGGCCCGCGTCCGTTCCGCCGCCAGCCGGGCCCGCTGGGCGAGCAGGGCATAGACCTCGCCCGCGGTCGCGCGCTCGGCGGCGCGAAGCTCGCCCGCGGAAATCTCGACCAGGATCTGGCCCTTGGCGACGGTCTGGCCTTCCGTAACGTGGATGGCGCTGATCACGCCGCCGTCCCGGACCTGCACGGCCTGACGGTTGCCGGACACGGCGATGAAGCCGCTGGCGTAGGCGCCGGCGTCCAGCGGCGTGATGGCCGCCCAGCCCAGGAAGCCGATGAAGAAGGCGCCGGCGATGGCGCCGCCGACCCGCAGCTCCTGGCGCGGATTGTCGGTGAGCAGCGGCTCCGGCGTGTCGTCCGGCTGCGGCTCTGCGGCGGTGTCCAGGAAGAGGCCGCGATCAGTGACCGTCATGACTGACCCTTGGCTTGGGCGACGCTGGGCGCGCCTCCGCGCGGCTTCGACATCTGGGCCAGCACCTCCGCCCGGGGGCCGATCATCTCGATGGCCCCGTCCCGCAGGACCAGCAGGCGGTCAACCGCCTGCAGGACACCGGTGCGGTGGGCGATGATGATGACCGCCGCACCCCGGGTCTTCGCGCCCAGGATCGCGCGGCCGAGCGCCGCTTCGCCGTCGCCGTCGAGCGCCGAGTTGGGTTCGTCGAGCACCAGCAGGACAGGATCGCCGTAGAGCGCCCGGGCCAGCGCCACGCGCTGCGCCTGGCCGGCCGACAGGCCCCGGCCGCCGTGGGCGAGCAGGGTGTCATAGCCCTTCGGCAGCTTCAGGATCATCTCGTGCACGCCCGCCTCGGTGGCGGCCGCGACCACGCCGGCGTCGACGACGTCGGAGGCCTCGCCGCGCCACAGGGCGAACCGCGAGATGTTGTCCCGGATGCTGCCGGCGATCAGGCCGCTGTCCTGGGGCAGGTAGCCGATGTGACGGCCCAGCCGGTCAGGGTCCCAGTCGGTCATGTTGGCGCCGTCGAGCCGGACCACCCCCATGTCGGGGAGGGAGGCGCCGGCCGCCAGCCGCGCCAGGGTCGTCTTGCCGGCCCCGCTGGGTCCGACGATGCCGAGCACCTCGCCCGGTTCGAGCGCGAAGCCCACGCCCTTGAGCAGCATCTGGTCCGGCGCGCCCGGCGCCCGGACCACGACCTTGTCCACCACCAGGCGGCCCTTGGGGTCGGGGAGTTGCGTCCGGGGCGTCTCCGGCTCGGGGGTCGCGGCGAACAGCTCCGAGAGCGCCCGCAGCGCTGATCGGGCCTGGACCACCGTGCCCCAGGCGCCCACGACCTGCTCGACGGGCTGCAGGGCACGGCTCATCAGGATGGAGGCGGCGATGATCGCGCCCGCCGAGATCTGACGTTCGACGGCCAGCCAGGCCCCCAGGCCCAGGGCGGCCGATTGCAGGAACAGACGCATGAACTTGGTCGCCGCGGCGAACTGGCCGCCGGTGAACTGGGCCTGGGCCGACAGCGCAAGGCCGGTGCGGCGGTCCGACAACTGCCGCTCACGCAGCGCGCCGCGCATGCCCATGGCGCGCACGACCTCGCTGTTCATGGCGGCGGCTTCCTGGGCCGCGTAGGCGCCGCTGATCGCCTTGTTGGCGTCCTGCGCCTTGGTCTTGGTCGAGCGCTCGTTGAACACCGCCAGCGCGACCAGGATCGCCCCGCCGACGATGGTCAGCAGGCCCAGCGCCGGGTGGAGCATGAAGGAGATGATCACATAGAGTGGAGTCCAGGGCGCATCGAGAAAGCCCAGGGCCGCGGGTCCCGAGATTGCGTTCCGCAGGGTGTCGAACTCTCGCATGCCCTGCAGCGGCGCGCCCGGCGCGGTCCGCGCCATCAGCTTCTCGAGCAGGGGGCCGGACACAAGGCGGTCGAGCCGCAGGCTGACCCGTACGAGCAGCCGGGTCCGGACCGCGTCCAGAAGCGCCAGGGTGATCAGCGCGAGCGCGACCACGAGCGTGATGTAGAACAGGGTCATCAGCCCGCTGGTCGGGACGACCCGGTCATAGACCTGCAGCATGTAGATCGACGGCGCCAGGAACAGCACGTTGACCAGGGCGCTGAAGATGAAGATTCCGACGAGGTGCGGCCTGCAGGCGCGGAATGCCCCGGCCAGGGGCTCGGGCACGTCAATACTGAGCAGTTTCAAAACCCGACCTCTCACCGAAGGCGCACCCTGTGCGCCGGGCGACCTTATTCTACAAGCCTCTTTCCACAAGCAAACACGCGGCAAAACAGGGCCTTCGTTGCGATGGCCTATGGACGAAAGGTGAATTGGGGATTTACCTCCCCGTCGATGGGGGATCGTTACGACCCGAGCGCGATTGGACGCCTTACGCCGCGCGAGCGCGAATGCCTGCGCCTCGTGGCCGAGCATCTGCATTCCAAGGAAATCGCCCGTCGCCTGAGCATCTCCCAGCACACCGTGGACGGACACCTCAATGAGGCCCGCCGGCGCCTCGGCGTCGCCAGTCGTCGCGACGCGGCCCTGCTGTTTCGCGCCTGGGAGGCCGAAGCCGATGAGGCTCCGACCGCCCCCCTCAATGATTTAGGGGGCTCACCAGCGGGTCTGGCCCCTGACCCTGACGACCGTTCACCGTCTCCTCGTTCGATGCGAGGGGAGCGTGAGCAGGATGGACGATATCGATCTGACGCCGACGGGCGTGGCGCTGTGGAATCCGGCGGCGGACATGCCGGTCTGGACCTGGAACCAGCTCGAGGACGCGCTGCGGGACCTGGCGGCCAGCCGGCAGCAGCAGGACATGGTCGAGAGCCTGGTGTCGGCGACGCGGAAGCAGGCGCAGTTCCTGCCGTCGGGCCACGTCCTGAAGGAAATCCTCTGCATCGCCTGGGTGATCGCGGACGAGACGTTCCGTGGTGGGCGAGAGGAGGGTTCAGCCATGACCTGACTCTGCTCCAGCGCTTCGCGCTCATCGCGGGGGGCGCGGTCCTGACAGCCCTGCTGCTCAGCGCCGTGGTCGCCGCCAGCCACCAGTTCGCCTTCGCGCTGCAGGAAGCCATTCGCGCCTGGACCTGATCCGGGCCGCGGCGGTCCACAGGCATTCCCGACATCTTCCAGACGAACCGTCGCGCCGGGGCTCCCGGCGCGCGCGGGAGGACCTTTGCCATGAAACGCAGACTTGTCGCCCATCAGGTCGCCGACCAGCTGTTCGCCGCCGAGGCGGCCATCGACAGCGCCCTGTCCGCCGTGGCCGCGCTGACGGCCATGCTGCCCACCGCCCGCATCGAGGCCAATCTCTCGGCGGTTGTCGGCCAGAACGTCATCGACCGCTCGACCGAGACCATCGCGGCCCTGGCCCAGGCCCGCCGCGGCATCGTCGAGACCCATCGCGAGCTGCACGAGGTCCAGCACCAGATCGGCCTGGGCGCCGTCGCCCTGGGCGGTGTGGACAAGCCGGAAGACGAACTGCCCCGTCCCGGCGGCCGGCTTCGCGTGGCGGCGTCGGTCCGTGGGCGTGAGGCGGCATGACGCCTTCCGCCTGACGCAAAATCACGACCTACTGGCCGGAGTGTCCGAAGGGGGGCTCCGGCCTTGTTCGTCACCACCTCCGCGCAGATCGGCGCCGCGCTGATGGCCGCTGTGTGCCTGTTCGCCGCCTGGCCCGGCCCCCGGCCGCAACGCTGGGCGGCGGCGGGCGTCTTCGTGGCCTGGATAGGGTCAGCGGCCCTGCAGGACCGCGAGGACCTGATCAACCCGCAGTACGCGATCTTCGCGCTCGACGTCGTAGCGACGGTCCTGTTCGTCGCCATGGCGCTGGCCTGGCGCCGGACGTGGCTGATGGCGATGGCGGCTTTCCAGCTGCTGACCACGGCGACCCATGTCGCGGTGATGATCGACCTGCGGATCTGGGTCTACGCCTACCTGACCGCCTACCTCGTCTGGAGCTATGCCCTGCTGGCGGCGCTGGCCTGGGGCGGGATGCTGGCCTGGCGGGAGCGGGGAGGGCGGTAGGGGGCGTCTAGCGGGTGCGCGTCTCAGCCCTGCTTCGCCAGGGCTATGCAGCGTGAGCCCTGCTTCGCACTGCTGTTCGGGACTTGTCCTGCGAAGCGCGTAGCGCTGCTACCAGAAGTGACGCTTGGCGAAGGCGTGGCCAGAGCCAGACTTGAGGTACTTTTCGAAGGCTGTTGCCTTCGCTTGATCAGCGAACGCGAAATAAGCCGCCAGATGCCACGGCTTGAACTTGGCGGTGTGGGGTGACCGTCCGGCGTTGTGAGCGGCGAGGCGAGACCGGAGATCCGCGCTCAGGCCTATGTAGCGCTCGCCAGGCGCCGCTACGCTCTCAAGGAGATAGACGTAGAACATGAGCGCAATCTATGCGCGTTGAATTAGAAGGTGCAATCCATGAGGCCGAGACGCGTCTCAGCCCTGCTTCGCCAAGGCTATGCAGGGCATCCTGCTTCGCACTGCTGTTCGGGACTTGTCCTGCGAAGCGCGTAGCGCGAAGCAGGATGGTGGACACGACTGGGATTGAACCAGTGACCCCCTCGATGTCAACGAGGTGCTCTCCCGCTGAGCTACGCGTCCTTACCTGGGAGGAGCGGCGGTATAGCGAGGCTTGACCGCCGTTGCAACCGATCTGCGCTCCGAATTTGGCGAGTCTCAGGCGGCGGCCATCATCCGTTCGACTTCCTGGACGATCTCGCGCAGGTGAACGGGCTTCGACAGCACCTTGGCGCCGGCCGGGGCGCGCTCGCCGGCGGTCAGGGCCACGGCGGCGAATCCGGTGATGAACATGATGCGCAGGCCCGGATGGCGGGCGGCGGCGTGACGGGCCACCTCGATGCCGTCCATGCCCGGCATGACGATGTCGGTGAGCAGCAGATCCCAGTCCTGGTCGAGGACGGCGTGAGCTTCCTCGCCGTCGGCGCAGGCGGTGACTTCGTAGCCGGCGCGCTCCAGCGCCCGGGCGAGGAAGTTGCGCAGGGAATCGTCGTCTTCGGCGAGAAGGATGCGCGGCATGTCTGGTCGTCGGCCCCCGGGGAAACGGACGCGAACCCTAGCGGATCAGGCGTAAAGGCGCGATGAACCTCGCCGGGCGGGCGAGGGTCCGGCTGGGGATAACCGGGGCGCCGACGGGGATGGAAAGACTTTGACCACGACCGCTCCCCCCCGCCATCATGCCGGCATGGACGCCCGGCCCGACAATCTGCCCGACCTGGACGCGGCGCCGGCCGAGCCGCCCTTCCACATCCTCGCCGCCGACCCGCCGCCGACGCCGCTGGTCTTCGCCTCGCCCCACTCGGGCCGGCACTATCCGGCGGTCATGCTGGAGGCCTCGGCGGTGCAGGAGGACCAGTTGCGCCGGTCGGAGGACGCGCTGGTCGACCAGATCATCGCCCCGGCGGCCGGTCACGGCGCCGGCCTGATCCTGGCTCGCCACGGCCGCGCCTGGATGGACCTGAACCGCGAGCCCTGGGAGCTGGACCCCGCGATGTTCTCCGACGACCTGCCGGCGTTCGCCCGGGCGCGGTCGGCCCGGGTCGCCGCAGGGCTGGGGGCCATCGCCCGGGTCGCCGCCGAGGGGCGGGAGATCTACGCCCGCAAGCTGACCTTCGCCGAGGCGCGGGCCCGGGTCGAGACGACGCACCAGCCGTATCACGCCGCGCTGTCGGGCCTGCTGGAGCAGGCGAAGGCCGCGCACGGCATGGCGGTGCTGATCGACTGGCACTCCATGCCCGAGGCCGCCGCCCGCACGGCGGTGACGCCCCGCCACGGCAAGGGCTGCGACATCGTCCTGGGCGACCGCTTCGGCGCCGCCTGCACCCGCAAGCTCACCGACCTGGTCGAGCGCGAGCTGGAGGCCATGGGCTACCGCGTGGCCCGCAACGCTCCCTACGCCGGCGGCTACACCACCGAGCACTACGGCAAGCCGCTGGAGCGCACCCACGCCCTGCAGATCGAGATCAGCCGCGCGCTCTACATGGACGAGAAGACGCTGGAGCCGAAGGAAGGCCTGGCGAAGCTGACGGCGGACGTGGCGGTGCTGACGCAGGTGCTGGCCGAGCGCTGGCCGACGCTGGCGCCGGCCTGAGGCTCGGGCCAAAAAAAAGCGGCGGCCGAAGCCGCCGCAGTTCATTAGGGAGGAAACGCCCAGGAAGGGCAGAGGCGGCAGAACCGCCTCACAACCCAAACTTAGTGTGCGGCGCACAATCG
>JBIKII010000197.1:0-5587 GCA_044361705.1 Caulobacter sp. | reverse complement strand
GGCTCGGCGAAGGCCGTGCTGATGGTCAACCCGGAGATCTGCTCGGGCCACCTGAACTTCCGCGACCGCGACAGCCACTTCATCTTCGGCGACGTCGCGACGGCGGTGATCGTCGAGCGCGCGGACTTGGCCGGCGAAGGCGTTGGCTGGGAGATCCTGGGCACCCGTCTGAAGACGCAGTTCTCGAACAACATCCGCAACAACTTCGGCTTCCTCAACCGCGCGGCGCCGGAAGGCGTCGGCGCGACCGACAAGCTGTTCGTGCAGGAAGGCCGCAAGGTGTTCCGCGAAGTCGTCCCGATGGTCAGCGACATGATCCTGGAACACGCCGGCGATATCGGCGTCGACCCCACCGGCCTCAAGCGCATGTGGCTGCATCAGGCCAACATCAACATGAACGAGATGATCGGTCGCCGCGTGCTGGGCCGCGACCCTGCCCCGGGCGAGAACGTCATCATCCTGGACGAGTACGCCAATACCTCCAGCGCCGGCTCGATCATCGCCTTCCACAAGACCTGCGATGATTTCGCCGCCGGCGAGACGGGCCTGATCTGCAGCTTCGGCGCGGGCTATTCGGCCGGCACGGTGTTCGTGCGGAAGCGGTAGTCCCTGCGGCTATCCGTTTTCGGACGGCCGCAGCGCCTTGTTGCGGAACCACTTCGAGATCGCCCACTTCTGGCCCGAGGTCGGCGGCGCCCCGACATGCAGCGTCATCGGATCGACCGAGCCGTCCGGCTTGACGCTGTCGAAGATCAGCGCACAGCCGCGCGGCGGCTTGTAGCCGACCTTCAGATGCGGGAACTCGGTGGCGCCGCCTTCGAAGCCGTCGTTGAGGTAGACCAGCAACGTTCGCACCCGCTGGCCCAGCTTCTCCAGGATCGGAGCGTTCTGGAGCGTCTCGGGGATGTAGTCGACGTGCGGCTTGTAGACCTCGCCGGTCGCGTAGTGGAGCACCCCGAGCGCCTCGCCGTTCTCCGCCGGCATCTCGGCCGCCGCCGCCAGCCGCGCGCTGACCAGCTCCAGGATCACGTCGCTGTCGACCAGGCCGAAGTGCATGACGGTATTGGTCCGCTCCTCGCGCACCGTCTCCTGGCCCTCTTCGTCGAGGACCTTGCCCCGGGTAAGGGTCGGGGCGGCCATGGCGATGACGTAGTCGCAGATCCAAGGCTCGAGCAGGCCGTCCAGCATCCACACGTTGGGATCGCTGCGATCGTGATGCTTGTGGAATGGCCTGGCGAAGTCCGAGAAGTCCAGGGAGGCGGCGACCTGCTTCCAGTCGACCGCTGACGTCTCGGCGAAGTGGTCCTTCATGTAGAGGGCAGCGGTTTGTGATCCCATCTGGGCTGCCAGGGCCAGCGCCGGACCGGAGCGCGACAGCAGACCCAGCTGGCAGGCCGCGCGGGCGTCGCCACGTTCGGCCAGCGCCACCAGCCAGACCACGGCCTGACCCAGGTCGCGCGGCGCGCCGATACCGCCGGCATGGATGACGGAAGCCAGGTGAAGCGCGAACATGTCGCCGGTCCGGGCGGCGAGGACGACCTTCTCCACGCCGGCGGCGGCGTTCCGGGACGTGCCGTAGCCGACCAGTTCCCAAAGCCCCAGCCGGGCGACAGCCGACGCCCTGCCGGAGCGGGCGGCCAGCCCCATCCACTGCAGCGCCTGACCCGGCTCGCCGGATTCCTCGAAGGCGAGGGCCACCTGCTCCTGGGCTGCGGGATTACCGGCCTTGGCGGCCGCGACGAGAGTCTCGGGCGTGTTCATGACCACCTTCTAGCCGCTCGACACCCTCCGCCGCTAGCCGCCCGGGGCAGGCGCCGGAGTCTGTGGCGCTGAAATCCGCGCCGCCTTCCAGTTCATGGCGTTGTGGATGCGCCAGCTGACCGACGGGTGACTGTAGAACAGCACCTCCTCAAGCCGTCCGGGGGTCGCGGCGCGGTACTCCACAGTCTGTACAAGAGCCTTCGCAAGACCATCCGGCTCTCCGGCCACCTGCAGCGAGTAGTTGTCAGCGTCGGCCTCAGACAGGCGGGTGATGGAATTAAAGGCCGGCGTGGCGAGCAGGCCCAGCACCGAGAGCACGGCCATCAGCACAGGCAGTCCGGCCGGATCGGAAATGCCCCTGATATCCCGGGCGCCCAGCAGCCTCGCGGCCAGCGGGAACAGACGGTCCACCAGCCAGAAGCCGATGACCAGCAGCAGCGCGGTCGCCGCCAGGCGCGACAGGACATGGCCGCGGGCGTAGTGGCCCATCTCGTGACCGACAACGGCGCGGATCTCGCTCATGTCAGCCCCGGCTTTGAACATCGTGTCGCTGATGTTGATCTGCGCCGAGCCGAACAGGCCCGTGACGTTGGCCGTGTAGCGGTTGGACTGCTTGGACCCGTTGTAGACGAAGATCTTCTCCGACGGGACGCCGTTGGCCTTGGCCATCTCGACGATGGCGTCGCGGACCGGACCATTCGGTGCGGGCGTGTAGCTGTTGAACAGCGGCAGGATGAAGATCGGGGCCAGCACGAGAACCAGCACCAGTGCGCCGGCGGACACCCCGCTGGCCCAGATCCACCAGGTCCTGGGCGCCCGGCGCAGCAGCCAGTAGATGACCGAAAGCAGGATTACCGAGACCACGAGCCCAAGCCCCGCGCCCACCGCCCATTCGCCGAGCCAGCCGCCCAACGGCTGGCTGGTCAGGCCGTAGGACGTCTCACGGAACCAGTCTGCGTAGATCGACCAGGGCAGGCTCAGAAGCTCTTCCAGAAGCAGGGCGACGGGGAGCACGGCCAATGCGGCCAGCCAGGGACGAGACCGACTGCCCTCAACGCCGTCGCGGATCTTCACCAGTACGCCGGAACGGATCACCAGCCAGGCCACCGCGAGGGCGACCAGCGTGCCCCACAACAGCAGCCAGTGACCGCCCTGGGTGTAGGCCGTGGCCTTGGTGTGAACCTCCGGCGGCAAGGTGGCCAGGTAGCGGGCGGTCTCCGCCGCCGGATCGAAAGCCTGGATAGCGGCCATGGGTCTCCCCTCCCCTGTGTGGGCGGAGGAAGCCACGCGGCGGTCGACCTGTCAGGTGAATTCGCGGTCAGGATCGGGTCTCGACGATCCAGGCGCTAGGCACCCGGGGGACACGGGGGCACAATCTTGGCGCCGCCCCGTCTGGACACCGGTATCAGCACACCGTGACCACATCGGCGCCAATGGAGACATCAAGCCGCACGAGGCGCCCATTTTCGGCGCCGCGCGATGTTTACACTGGAAGTCGAGGGCTCTTTAGGTGCGCGCAGTATTGGGGGGGAGTGGAACATGGACAACGTCATCGCCTATCCGGGACTGACGCGTTCATCGGGCCGCAGACGCGGCGGCAAGGTCGATCCACTGATCGCCGAGATTATCGACGCCCTTGTCCACTTCCGCGGCCAGGCACACCGCGACCTGGTCTGCGACTTCATCGCCTCAAGGCGCGCGGGCCAGCCGGTCAAGGCGTCGGCCGGTCTGCGAGCCGAGGTGATCTCCGCCTTCAACAGCCACATCGACGCCATCGCGTCAGCGCGGCGACCGCGCCCGCTGATCGGGCTGCCGTTCGGGCCCGGGAGCCACCGCTGGGGCCTCAGCCCGGAGGGCGCCCCACTTTTCGAGGGGCAGCTGTCCATGACCCGTCGGGCCTGACGGTCACGCACCCGCCATGTTGCGTCACGCTTTCCGGACAAACATCAGGTTGAACCTGGACATCGTCCAGGCCACAGGCCGCTGTCTTGAATGCGACCTCGAGACCGCCCTCATCTTCGCGGCGGTGCTGGCGGGCAATGCCTCCACGATCGAGGAGAGCCCCAGCCTCTCGCGCCAGTACGCGACAGGACCGGCGCCGGACGGGCTACGGCGACCCATGCGGGTTCAGGGACTTGCCGAGTCCCTGAAGCTGCCGCGCGAAACCACCCGATACAAGGCCGCGGACATGGTCCGGCGGGGCCTTCTCGAGGCGACCGACGCCGGACTCATCGTGCCATCGGCGACCCTGGCCTCTGAACGCCTCACGCCGCTCTACATCGCCCACCTCGGCTCGCTCGGGCGCTGCATCGAACAGCTTGCCCTTGCCGGGATCGCCGAACTGGCCTCCAACGAGCGCCTTGCACCCCTGCCTTTCCCATCGATGTGGGGGGCCATGCGAGCAGTCACTCGGCACGTCCTTCGCGGCGTGGACGACCTGAACGCATTCACCCGTCCCGGCAGCCTGTTGCAGGCCTACCTCATGCTGGCGATCCTCGACCACTCCGCCTGGGCGTCCGGCGGCCAGGACCGCGTCCTCTACGCCGAGGACCAGACGCCTCCGTCGGCCCGGGCGCTGGTCACGGCGCAGGGCCTGGCCAAGAGTCTCGAACTGCCGCGAGAGACGGTCCGGCGAAACATGAAGGCCCTCGTGAAATCCGGACATCTCACCCAGGAGCGGGACGGGTTTGCGGTCAGTGAGACCGTGCGGGGCCTGGAGACCGACCGCGAGCGGCATGTCCAGTCCCGTGTCCACGCCGACATGATCCGCCTTGTCCGCCAACTGCGGAACGTCGACGCTCTGGTCACCGTCTAGCCTTCGGCTGATTTCCCCCGACGCTAGAAGCTGCGTGTGACGGGCGTCAGGGCGTGAACTATGGTTTCCGGAACCGGGGGCGGCTCATGAGCGAAAATGCGGGCGAGGATGGGGCGCGGCTGAGCCGTCGGCGCCTGCTGGCAGGATCGGGTCTGGCGCTGGGCGTCGCCGCCCTGAGCGAAACGGCCCGCGCGCAGGACCCTGCCGCGGCGGAGCCTCCATCCGCTCCCGATGACCCCGACTTCTACGACGGCGATCCCGCTGCGGAACCGCCAATGCAACCGCCCGTCACCTATGCGGGCGGCCCGGACTGGCGACAGGTGCGGGCGCAGTGGTCGCTGGACTGGAGCCAGGTCGACCTGTCGGCCATGCTGTTCGCCTCGAACCCCCGTATCGTCCGCGACGCCATCGCCCGCCACCGCGACGGGCTGGACCGCTCGCCCGTCACCTATCTGGAGGCCCGCAACCGGCCGCTGCAGAACGCCGCCCGCGCCGCCGCCGGCGCCTATTTCGGGGTCAAGGCCGACAACATCGCCCTGACCGAGAACACCACCACCGCCGTGGCCATGGTCTATGCCGGCATTGGCCTGCGCTACGGGCAGGAGGTGCTGACCACCATCCACGACTACTACGTCACCCACGAGGCCCTGCGGCTGGCCGCGCAGAAGGGCGGCGGCGCGGTCCGCAAGATCAGCCTCTACGACCAGGCCGCCACCGCCACCGTCGAACAGATCGTCGGCCGCATCGTCAGCAACATCCGGCCCGAGACGCGGGTGCTGGCCCTGACCTGGGTGCATTCCTCGACCGGCATGAAGCTGCCCATCCGCGAGATCTCCGCCGCCCTGGCGCCGATCAACGCCCTGCGGAACGAACGCGACCGGGTGCTGTTCTGCGTCGACGGCGTCCACGGCTTCGGGGTCGAGAACACCACCCTCCCGCAGCTGGGATGCGACTTCCTTATGGCCGGCTGTCACAAATGGCTGTTCGGGCCGCGCGGCACGGGGGTGATCC
>JBIKII010000196.1:0-5596 GCA_044361705.1 Caulobacter sp. | reverse complement strand
AGATTGACAGCGTCGGTCGACCGCATCCGGTGCGGTCCTGAACAGCCCCCCCAGCCCCTCCGTATCGGGCGCCGGTCGGCCGACACCCTCCTCCCTCATAATCCGGCTCACCGGTGTTTCGGCCGCGCAGCCGCCGTGTCGGACACAGCCCATTGCCGCGCCGAAACGGGCGCCGCACGGCGATTCAGGGTGGACGAAGCCGCGCCAAGTTGACATTGCCCCTGCCCCGCCCCCACTTTCCGCGCTCGCTCGGCAGGCGATACCGCCCGCCGACTCTCCTGATTATTCCCGGAAAAGCATGCACGTCGTCGTCGTCGAGAGTCCGGCCAAGGCCAAGACCATCAACAAGTACCTGGGCTCGGGCTACAAGGTTCTCGCCTCCTACGGCCACGTCCGCGACCTGCCCTCCAAGGACGGTTCGGTCAAACCGGACGACGACTTTTCCATGAGCTGGGAGGTCGACGCCAAGTCGGCCAAGCGCATCAGCGACATCGTCGACGCCGTGAAAGGCGCCGACACCCTGTTCCTCGCCACCGACCCGGATCGCGAAGGCGAGGCGATCAGCTGGCACCTGCTGGAAGTCCTGCAGAAGAAGAAGGCGCTCAAGGACGTGAAGGTCCAGCGCGCGACCTTCAACGCCATCACCAGGACCGCCGTGCTGGACGCCATCGCCAACCCGCGTCAGATCGACATGGAGCTGGTCGAGGCCTACCTGGCCCGCCGCGCGCTGGACTACCTCGTCGGCTTCACGCTCTCACCGGTGCTGTGGCGCAAGCTGCCGGGCAGCCGCTCGGCGGGCCGGGTGCAGTCGGTCAGCCTGCGCCTGATCGTCGACCGCGAGCTCGAGATCGAGCGCTTCCGGACCCAGGAATACTGGACCGTCGAGGCCGACGTCGCCGCCGGCGCCGATCCGTTCCTCGCGCGGCTGGTCAAGCACGAGGGCAAGAAGCTCACCAAGTTCGACCTCGGCAACGAGAGCTCGGCCCAGGCCGCCCAGGCCGCCGTGCAGGCCGCGACCTTCAAGGTCCACTCGGTCGAGAAGAAGCCAGCCAAGCGCACGCCGCCGCCGCCCTTCACCACCTCGACCCTGCAGCAGGAAGCCTCGCGCAAGCTCGGCTTCTCAGCCCAGCGCACCATGCAGGCGGCCCAGAAGCTGTACGAGGGTATCGACATCGGCGGCGAGACCGTCGGCCTGATCACCTACATGCGGACCGACGGCGTTCAGTCTGCGCCCGAGGCTCTGGACGAGGCCCGCAAGGTCATCGGCGGCCTGTACGGCAAGGACTACGTCCCCGAGACCGCCCGCCACTACAAGACCAAGGCCAAGAACGCCCAGGAGGCTCACGAGGCCATCCGCCCGACCTCGCTGGAGCGCAATCCCGGCTCGCTGCGGCTGGAGAGCGACCTCGGCCGGCTGTACGAGCTGATCTGGAAGCGGATGATCGCCTCGCAGATGGAAGCGGCGCGGATCGAGAAGACCACGGTCGAGATCGAGAGCGCCGACGGCCGGACCGGCCTGCGCGCCACCGGGCAGGTGATCCAGTTCCCCGGCTACCTCGCCGTCTACGAGGAAGGTCGCGATGACGCCGAGGACGAGGACAGCGCCCGTCTGCCGGTCATCAACGAGGGCGCGGATGCGCGGGTTCTCCGCGCGCGGGCCGACCAGCACTTCACCGAACCGCCCCCGCGCTACTCGGAAGCCAGCCTCGTCAAGAAGATGGAAGAGCTCGGCATCGGCCGGCCCTCGACCTATGCCTCGATCCTGACCGTGCTGCGCGACCGCGCCTATGTCCGCGTGGAGAAGCAGCGCTTCATCCCCGAGGACAAGGGCCGGCTGGTCACCGCCTTCCTGGAAGAGTTCTTCAAGCGCTACGTCGAGTACGACTTCACCGCCGCGCTGGAGGAGAAGCTCGACCTGGTCTCCGACGGCAAGCTCGACTGGAAGGAGTTCCTGCGGGACTTCTGGAAGGACTTCCACGCCGCCGTCGGCGAGATAGCCGAGCTGCGCGTCACCCATGTTCTGGACGCCCTCAACGAGGCGCTCGGGCCGCACATCTTCCCGGCAAAGGCCGACGGGTCCGACCCGCGCCTCTGCCCGACCTGCAATGTCGGCCAGCTGAGCCTCAAGACCGGCAAGTTCGGCGCCTTCATCGGCTGCTCCAACTATCCGGAGTGCCGGTTCACCCGTCCGATCGCCCAGCCTGACGGCGAAGGCGAAGCCGTCGACGGCGACCGCGAACTGGGACTGAACCCCCGGAACGGCCAGGCTGTCTGGCTCAAGAACGGGCGCTTTGGTCACTACGTCGAGGAAACCCCGACCGAGGGCGAAAAGCCGAAGCGCTCCAGCCTGCCCAAGGGCTGGCCGCCGGCGGCGATGGACATCGACAAGGCCCTGCGCCTGCTGGAACTGCCCCGCGAGGTCGGCAAACACCCCGAGGACGGCAAGCCAATCACCGCGGGCCTCGGCCGCTACGGCCCGTTCGTGCTGCACGAAGGGACCTACGCCAACCTGGAGAGCATCGACGAGGTGTTCGAGGTGGGCCTGAACCGCGCCGTGACCGTGCTGGCTGAGAAGCGGGCCGGCGGCGGCAAGGGCGGCAGGGCCACGGCCTCGGCGCTGAAGGACCTGGGCGCGCACCCGGGCGACGGCCAGCCGATCAAGATCCTGTCCGGTCGCTTCGGCCCCTACATCAAGCACGGCGCCACCAACGCCAATGTCCCGCGCGGCAAGGAGCCGACCGAGATCACGCTCGAGGAAGCCGTGGCCCTGCTGGCCGAGCGCGAGGCCAAGGGCGGCGGCGGCAAGAAGAAGCCCGTGAAGAAGGCCGCGGCCCCCAAGGCCAGGGCGGAGAAGGCCCCGGCGGCGGCCAAGAAGAAGCCGGCTGCGAAGAAAAAGGCCCCGGCCAAGGCGAAAGCTACGAAGGCGGCGGCGGAGTAGCGCTCCCCGCCCCCAGCCTCAGCGCTTCGGCGGCAGGGCCCGCTTGATCCCGCGGGTGAAGCCGCTGGGGAAGACCGTCAGATGGTCTTCCTCGTCGATGACCGTCGAGGCGATGGTCAGGCCCGGGTAGCCGCGGCCCCTCAGCACCTGCTCGAACCGTCGCATGTCGCCGACCATGTCGGTATCGCTGTAGCGCGGATCGCCCGCCTTCACCGTCTCGAAGGCGCCGATGTAGAGGAAGACGTTGGCCGGCAGGTCCTTGTGCGCGGCGGCATAGCGTTGCTCCACCTCGAACATGTGCCGCTTGTCGAACCACAGCGACGGGCTGCCCAGGATGTAGTGGCTGAACGTCGTCGGCTGCGTGAACAGGAAATGGGCGCCGAGCAGGCCGCCATAGGAGTGGCCCATGTAGACGCGCCGTCCCGGGTCGGTCCGGAAGCGCCCCTCGACGAAGGGCAGGACCCGGGTGCGGACGTAGTCGGAATAGGCCGCGCCGCCGCCATGCACGTGCTCCTTCGGAGAGCTCGACGGTCCATTGGGCGTGAAGGTGTAGTCGCGTCGGCGGCTCTTCATGGGATCGTCGCCCCCGGCGTAGGACAGGCCCACCAGGATGAAGTCCTCCAGCCCCTCGCCGCCGTCACCGACCCGCCGCGAGATGCTGCCGATCAGCGGAAAGGCGTAGGGCGCGTCGGTGATATAGACCACCGGGTATCGACGGTCCGGCTCCTCGTCATAGGACGCGGGCAGGCCGACGAAGATCTCGTAGTCGCGGCCGGACACCGGGTCGGGCAAGGTCCAGACCTGTGTGTTGGCGAGCTGGTAGGGCCGTCCTTCGCCCTCGACCGCGGCGGGAGCCTCGGACCGCGCCGGCGCCGAGCAGGCGGCCAGCGCCAGGGCGGCGGCCAGCACCATCGTCATCGTCTTCATGGAATCGCCCCGTACAATCCGCCTGTCGGGCAGCACCCTGCCGCGGAATGTGGCCCTCGCTGGGCAGGCTGCGACCATCGTCCTCTTGCCCTCCCTCACCCCTTGGCCGCATACCCCTTCGTTCCCGAATCGTTCGATGCTGTCGCTTAAATGACTTCCCCTGCCCTTCCCCTGTTTGGTGACGACGACGACGCGCTCAAGCCCGTGCCGGCCAGCCCGCTGGCCACGCCGCAGGAGCCGCGCCCCGATCCCAAGGCCGTGACCTCCGCCAAGGCCGCCGAGCGGCCGCCGGTCGCCCCGTCCGGCGCCTATGACGCCAGCGCCATCGAGGTGCTGGAAGGGCTCGAGCCCGTGCGGATGCGGCCGGGCATGTACATCGGCGGCACCGACGAGCGGGCGCTGCACCACCTGTTCGCCGAGATCCTCGACAACTCGATGGACGAGGCCGTGGCCGGCCACGCCAAGCTGATCGAGGTGTCGCTCGACGCCGACGGCTACCTGACGGTCAAGGATGACGGACGCGGCATGCCCGTGGATCCGCACCCCAAGCACCCGGGCAAGTCGGCGCTCGAAGTGATCATGACCGTCCTGCATGCGGGCGGGAAGTTCAGCGGCAAGGCCTACGAGACCTCCGGCGGTCTGCACGGCGTCGGCGCCAGCGTGGTCAACGCCCTGTCCTCGGAGCTGGAGGTCACCGTCTGGCGCGACGGCTTCGAGCACCGCCAGGCCTTTTCGCGGGGCAAGCCGGTCGGCGGGCTGCAGCAGGTCGGGCCTTCCCGCAAGAAGGGCACCCAGGTCCGCTTCCTGCCCGACACCCAGATCTTCGGCGACAACCTGGTCTTCAAGCCGGCGCGGCTGTACCGGATGGCCCGGTCCAAGGCCTATCTGTTCCGCGGCGTGCAGATCAAATGGTCCTGCGACCCGTCGCGGATCCACGACCAGACGCCGGCCGAGGCCGTATTCCACTTCCCCAACGGCCTGGCCGACTTCCTCGCCGAGCGGATCAAGAACGTCTCCACCGTCACCGAGACCGCCTTCAGCGGCCGCATCGAGCGGACCGGCGAGGCCGGCGCCGTCGAATGGGCGGTGACCTGGACGCCGCAGGGCTTCGGCGAGGCCGACGGCTTCATGCAGTCCTACTGCAACACCGTGCCCACGCCCGAGGGCGGCACCCACGAGGCCGGCTTCCGCGCCGCCCTGACCAAGGGCCTCAAGGCCTATGCCGAGATGGTCAGCGAGAAGCGGGCCGGCATCATCACCGCCGACGACGTGATCGCCAACGCCGGCGCCCTGATCAGCGTCTTCATCCGCAATCCGGAGTTCCAGGGCCAGACCAAGGAGCGGCTGTCGTCTTCCGACGCCCAGCGCCTGGTCGAGACCGCCCTGCGCGACCCGTTCGACCACTGGCTGACCGCCTCGCCCAAGGCCGCCCGCGCCTTGCTCGACTTCGTGGTCGAGCGGGCCGAGGAGCGCCTGAAGCGCCGCAAGGACAAGGAAGTCTCCCGCGCCTCGGCCACCCGCAAGCTGCGGCTGCCGGGCAAACTGGCCGACTGCTCGGGCAGCGCCATGGACGGCAGCGAGCTGTTCCTGGTCGAGGGCGACAGCGCCGGCGGCAGCGCCAAGCAGGCGCGCGACCGCCGCACCCAGGCCATCCTGCCCCTGCGCGGCAAGATCCTGAACGTGGCCAGCGCCACCGGCGAGAAGCTGATGGGCAACAAGGAACTGGCGGAC
>JBIKII010000195.1:0-5673 GCA_044361705.1 Caulobacter sp. | reverse complement strand
AAGAGGTCGCTTACCTTCTCGACAATTCGGACAGCAGGGTCCTGATTTTCGACGTCGAGTTTGCGGACCTGGTCGACCAGCTCCGTTCGAAGTGTGTCCTCGAAGCCTGGATCGCCGCGAGAGGGCATCATTCCGCGGCCACGGCCTTGTCCGAGATCTACAGCGGACATGACGGTTCCAGGCTCGATCTTCACCGCTCGCCCGATGATCTGTTTCTTCTCTACACTGGTGGCACGACGGGCATGCCCAAGGGCGTGATGTGGCCGTCGAGCGCGCTCTGGGGAACACTATCGGCGAGCCGTGCGGCGCGGCCCGACGATCCGCCCCCGATGACGTTGCCCGATCTTGAGGCCCAGATCCGCTCGGGCGAGGGCCGTGTGCGCTATCACATCGCCCCGCCGTTGATGCACGGCACCGGCCTGTTCGCCGCCCTGAGCGTGATGTCTCGAGGCGGATCGATTGTCTGTTCCGCGAGACCTTCGTTCGATCCGGAAGCGACGGTGGCCGAGCTGGATGAACTCAAATGCGATGGTGTCGTCATCGTTGGTGACGCGTTCGCACGACCCATCCTTGACGTGCTCAGGCGCACCCTGGGCCGATACGACGTCTCACACATGAAGATGGTCGTCTCGAGTGGGATGATGTGGAGCCCGGAGGTAAAGCTGGGTCTGCTCGAGTTCATGCCCGATGCCGTGATGTCGGACGGCTTGGGAGCCAGCGAGTCCGCCGGCATTGCCTATTCCGTTGTGACGCGCGATGCGCCGCCATCAGAGGCCCGCTTCAATCTGGCCAACGCCATTGTGCTTCGTCCAGATGACCTGACACCCGTTGAACCGGGTTCAGGCGAGATCGGCATCATCGCAAAGTCCGGTGACATTCCGCTCGGCTACTACAAGGATCCTGAGAGAACGGCTCGAACCTACGTTCCGATCAATGGTGTCCGCCATATCCTCGGCGGTGATCACGCTCTCGTCGAGGCCGATGGATCTATCCGCCTCCTCGGCCGAGGGAGCCATTGCATCAATACGGCCGGGGAGAAGGTCTACCCGGAAGAGGTCGAGGAGGCGCTCAAGACCCATCCCCAGGTCACCGATGCCCTGGTGTTCGGGATTGCTGACGACCGCTTCGGACAATCTGTGGCGGCTGTGACAGCGATCGAGGGTGAGGTGTCCGAGGCCGACCTGATCGCCCACGTCAGAGGTCAGCTCGCGCCCTACAAGGCGCCAAGAACGGTTGTCGCTGTCGCGGCCGTGCCGCGAGCGGTCAACGGCAAGGCTGACTACGAGGAGGCCAAGCGCGTGTTTGCAGCGGCACGCGCGAGCTGACAGGGCGGCGGCTGCCGTCAACCTAGCTTCCGCTGTAGTTGCCGGGGCGCTTCTCCAGGAAGGCGGCTACCGCTTCGGAGAAGTCGTTTGACGTCTGTGTGAGCAGGAACTGATCCGCGTCCATGTGCATCAACGCCGGGCCAAGGGCGCCGGCCACAGCGTTGACGCTGCGCTTGATCATCTGGACCGGAATTGGCGGCAGGCCCGCATATCGATCGGCCCACGCTCGCGCCGTCGAAGCCAACTCCTCGGCAGGAACGATTTCGTCAAAGAAGCCCCATCGTTCAAGCACCGGCGCATCAAACAGCGCGCCGGACATGAGCATCTGTTTTGCGCGTGGGACGCCGACCAGGCTCACGCACACGGGCAGCGCGTTCCACATCAGGCTCATGCCAAGCTTCACCTCGCCGTAGCCAACGCGAGCCGTGTCCGCAGCGACGCGGAAATCCGCCGCCGAGGCAATGCAGGCGCCGGCACCCGCGGCTACGCCGTGGACCATTGCGATGGTCGGCTGCGGAATTTCCTGGATGGCCCTCATGAGCCGGGCGCCAAGCTCAACGGCGCGTCGTCTCATTAGCAGGGAAGGGGTCTCGACTGCGGGGCCCGGAGGCGGGCTCATGTCTGCACCGACGCTGAAATGCGGCCCGGCCCCGCATATGACTACCGCCCGGCAGTGTTCATCGTCCCGAAGACTGAGCGCGGCGCGTTCGATCTCCAGCATGAAATCCTGCCCGATTGCGTTGCGCCGCTCGGGCCTGTTGAGGCGAAGCGTCACGACACAACCGTCTCGCTCAAGAACCAAGCTGTCCACGATCGCCTCCGGGTCTGTGCTGGTCAGTTTGCGTAGGATGGATCGAGTTGGTCGAGCTTGCGAAGCAGCGCCGGCCAGGTGAAGGCGCCGGCCGTTCCGGTGAACAGCGAGGTGCTCTGGTCTGTGACCTTCTGCGGCACACCCTGCCGTGGCTGCGTCAATCGAGCGCCGGTCGACTGAGCCCGAACCTGCATCGTGCAGGCCCGTTCCAGGAAGTAGATCGCCAGCCAGGCCGCGGGACAGCTGACGCCCACGGCCAGCGTGCCGTGATTTCGCAGAAGCATCAGGTGCTTTTCGCCCATGTCGGCTACCAGCCGTTCACGTTCGTCGAGGTCGAAGGCGATCCCCTCATAGTCGTGATAGGCCACCTCATCTGCCACCATCATGGCGTGCTGGGACAGGGGAAGCAGGCCGTCTTCCTGGGCCGCAACGGCGACGCCGTCGTCGGTGTGAAGGTGGATCACACACTGGGCGTCCTCCCGCGCCATATGAAGGGCGCTGTGGATGACGAACCCGGCCGGATTGACCATGTGCGGGGTCTCGGTGACCGGCTGGCCGTCGAGATCAATCTTCACCAGGTTGGAGGCGGTGACCTCGTCGAACCGAAGGCCGAACGGATTGATTAGGAAGTGATGCTCGGGGCCGGGCACACGCGCCGAGATATGGGTGAAGATGAGGTCATCCCAGCCGTGAAGCGCCACCAGGCGGTAGACGGCTGCGAGGTCGCGACGGACCGTCTCTTCGTCGGTAGGAGATGTGGGCGTGTCCATGGTTCGAATCTCCGGCAGTTGTAGGGATTTCAGATCTGATCCTGCCTCGCAGACCGGGCAGCCATCGCGAAATGGACACCCGCCCAGATCAACGCCCCGGTCGAAATGGCCAGCGCGTACCTCAGACTTTCGCCGCCAAGTCGGGGTTCGAGCAGGTCGCTTATCAGGCCGACCGCAAATGGACCGGCGCCCAGACCGAGCAGCGAGGACAGGAACAGGACGAGCGAGACAGCGGTCGCTCGCCGGTGGGGTTCGGCGAAGGATTGGATGGCGGAAAGTGCTACGCCGCCGCCGGATGCTGCGATGAAGGTAGCCGCCACCTTGATCGTGATGGCGATGAAAGGCGAGGGCCAAAGGAAGACCGCCAGATAGATGGGTGCAGAGCCGGCGTAGGCCATGGCGGGCAGCCACAGCTCCCACCGGCGGTCGCCGGGCAGGAGCTTCACGGCCGCCGCGCCGCCTGCCAGGACGCCCAGGATTCCGCCAATGCCGGCGGCCAGGCCTGACCAAACGCCGATCTGGGTCAACGACAGCCCATGGCTGCGTATGAAGAAGGCGGGGATCCACTGGGTAAGGCCGTAGGTCGCAAAGCTGCCGACGGACAAGCCGAGGGTCAGGTGCAACAAGGCCTTCCGCTTGAGCAGAATCTTGATGACGGTCAGGGCAGACTCACCGGACGACCCGGCCTGCGGCGCCGTTCGGCGCTTCGGCTCCTTGAGTGTAAGCAAGATAAGGACCCCTAGAAGGACGCCAGGGAGACCGACCGCGCACAGGGCGAGTCGCCATCCAATCTGATCGGCGAGGATGCCGGTCAGCATCAGCCCGCCGGAGAGGCCGGCCAGGCCGCCGGCCTGAAAGACGCTGATGGCGAACGCCCTCTTTTCGGGTGGAAACAGGTCTCCAATCATCGAGTGGGCGGTCGGGACGCAGCCAGCCTCACCAACGCCGACACCCATCCGGATGACGAACAGCTGCCAGAAGTTTCGGGCAAGTCCCGTTGCAGCGGTCATCACACTCCAAAGCACCAGGCAGGCTGAAAGAATGACCACCCGTGATTTTTTATCCGCCAGCCTCGCCAGAGGAATGCCGAGCGTGGCGTAGAGGGCTGCGAACGCCAGCCCCGTCAACAGCCCTAGCTGGGAGTCGGTCAGGCCCAGTTCGGCCTTGATCGGTTCGACCAGCACGGCCAGGACCATGCGGTCCATATAATTGAAAAAACTGACAAAAAAGAGAAGCGAGAGAGCGTATGCGGCCACGGCCGGCCTTGGAGAAGCCGTGTCCACGGCAATCGTGTCCGTCATGGTCGCCTCCGGTTCGTTGATTGATGGCGCCGCTCTGTCGACGGGCTCTAGAGGCTCAACACTATGGCGGGTTGTCGGACTATGCAAATGTTCAGTATGGTGTCTCGGAGGGACTTGGACTCCCTCGCCTGAGGTTCAAACGGCCATGTCCGACACGCTGAAGACGCCCACCTTCACAACTCTGGCCCAGACCACGCGCGGCGATTGGGAGGGAGTCCTGGAGCATTGGGGCCCCTACATGGCCGCGCTGCCTGACCGCGTTCTGCGCCACCTCAAGCTGCTAGGCGGCGACTTTGGAGGCTACCCGGTTGACCGGCTCGAGCACTGCCTGCAGACGGCGACGCGCGCTTACCGGGACCGTCGCGACGAGGAGTATGTCGTGTGCGCGCTTCTCCACGACATCGGGGACCAGCTGGCGCCCGCGAACCACGCCGAGCACGCGGCGACGATCCTCAAGCCATATGTCTCCGACGCGAACCACTGGATGGTGCAACACCACGGCATCTTCCAAGGCTACTACTTCTTCCATCACCTTGGATTGGATCGCGACATGCGCGAGCAGTTCCGGGGGCATCCGCACTTCGAATACACGGCCCAGTTCTGCCACCTGTACGACCAGGTGGCGTTCGATCCGGACTATGACTCGATGCCGCTTGAAGCGTTCGAGCCGATGCTGAGGCGCGTTCTGTCGCGCCCGCCGCGCCCCCTGGTCGCGGAATAACCCACATCAGGAGGATCCATGCCGTTTCCTGCTGATCGGGTCGGCCTGTCGCTCTCGCCGATCGACACGACGCTCGATGCCCGAAGCATCCTTGCTTACGCCGCCGGTCTGGGAGCGTCAGAGCCGGCATTTCTCGACGACGCGGCGCCTGGCGGGCTGAAGGCTCTGCCGTTTCAGTGCGTCAGCCCCGAGTGGCCGGTCGTCCAATCGTTGCGGGAATCCCTGTCGGACCGCCTTTCGGCCGAAGAGGCGCGCGGCGGCGTCCACGCCGTCCAGGACTCCCACTTCCACCGGCCGATGGCGCCGGGTGATCAACTGACGACATCCGGTCAATTGGTGAGCGCCCGTCAGATCAGGTCCGGCGTCCTGGTCATTTGTCGCCTGGAGACCCGCGATCGCATCAGCGGGGATCTCGTCACGACCTCGTGGACGAGTTCCGTCTATCGCGACGTCGTCCTGGACGGAGAGGAAGCTGCGCTTGTCGCGCCACCGGACAGCGGGGCGGCAGGTCCTCTTTCCGAAAGCGCCGCATCGACCCGGATCGTAATCCCGCGCGGGATGCCTCACGTCTATTCGGAATGCGCCGACATCTGGAACCCTATCCATACCGAGCGTGCGGTGGCCCTGGCTGCCGGATTGCCGGACATCATTCTGCACGGCACCGCAACCTGGGCGCTGGCGGGCCTGACCGTGCTTCGCAGCTACGCCGACTGCGATGTCACG
Source organism: Caulobacter sp. (assembly GCA_044361705.1). Lineage (GTDB taxonomy): Bacteria > Pseudomonadota > Alphaproteobacteria > Caulobacterales > Caulobacteraceae > Caulobacter. The sequence continues at coordinate 22 of JBIKII010000195.1, read as the reverse complement.
AAGCTCGCCAGAATGACCGGGC
>JBIKII010000194.1:0-5709 GCA_044361705.1 Caulobacter sp. | reverse complement strand
CACGAATCCGCGCCGCGTTCTTGGCGTTGGAGAGGAGATGAAGCGTCTCCTCCATGGCGTTCCAGTCGGCCAACGAGACCATGACCACAGCCTCGGCCTTCTGTCGGGTGATGACGATCGGCTGGCGGTCATCGACCACGCGATCCATCACCTCCTTCAGGTTGGCGCGCGTGTCGGAATAGCTGAGCACATCCATCAGAAGCCTCCTTTCGATGGAATATGTACAGAAATTCGTACAAGTGCAAGATCAGGCGCGGGCTTCCCCGAACGGCCGCAGGCCCAGGTCCTTCATCAGCAGGCTATCCTCGTCCTGGCCCGGCAGAGGGGTGGTCAGCAGCTTGCCGCCGACGAAGATCGAGTTGGCGCCGGCCAGGAAGCAGAGGGCCTGGGTTTCGCGGCTCATGTCGTCGCGCCCGGCGGACAGGCGGACCATGGACTTCGGGCACACAAGGCGGGCGACGGCGACGGTGCGGACGAACTCGATCGGGTCGATCTCACCGTCGCGCTTGATGCGGTCGCCCAGCGGGGTGCCGGCGACCGGCACCAGGGCGTTGACCGGCAGGCTGTCGGGATGAACCGGCAGGGTGGCGAGCTGATGCAGGAAGCTGGCGCGGTCGGCGCGGCTCTCGCCCATGCCGACGATGCCGCCGCAGCAGATGGAGATGCCGGCGTCGCGCACATGCTGCAGCGTCTCCAGCCGGTCGTCGTAGGTGCGAGTGGTGACAACCTTGTCGTAGTACTCCGGCGAGGTGTCGAGGTTGTGGTTGTAGTAGTCGAGGCCCGCGTCCTTGAGCGCCACGGCCTGCTCGGCCTTGAGCATGCCCAGGGTGACGCAGGTCTCCAGGCCCAGGGCCTTCACCTCGGTGATCATCTCGGCGACCTTCGGAAGGTCGCGGTCCTTCAGGTCGCGCCAGGCGGCGCCCATGCAGAAGCGCTGCGCCCCGCCGGCCTTGGCGGCTCGCGCGGCCACCACGACCGTGTCGAGGTCCATCAGCTTCTCGGCCTTCAGCCCGGTCCTGAACGAGGCCGACTGGCTGCAGTAGCCGCAGTTCTCGGCGCAGCCGCCGGTCTTGATCGACAGCAGCTGCGAGAGCTGGATCTCGCTGGGGTCGAACCACCGCCGGTGAACCTGGGCGGCCTGGAAGACCAGCTCCATGAACGGCAGGTCAAACAGCGCCTCGACCTCGGCCCGCGTCCAGTCGTGTCGCGGCAGGGCGGGATCGGCGAAGCGGACAGGGGCGTTCATGAGGCGTCTCTCCTTGCGGATGCTGTGCGCTCTAGCAGTCCCCAGTTTGGGTGTCATCCCGGGGGGCACGTCCAACTCCCGTCAGGAGCGCCAGCCTAGAGGCGCCGTGCGCTTGCGGGAAGCCGCCGGACGGGCGACATCGACGCCATGACGACGCCGACCCGCGAGATCGAGCTGAAGTTCCTGATGGACGCCCAGGCCGCGCAGGCGGTTCTGGCCGCCCTGCCGCCGGGCGAGACGGCGGTGAAGGACATGGTCGCCACCTACTTCGACACCGACGACCACTGGCTGCGCCGGACCGGCTTCGGACTGCGGGTGCGGCGAACGGGGGTTGAGCGGATCCAGACCCTGAAGTCGATGCTCGGCGAGGACGGCGGGCGGGACGAGTGGGAGTGGCCGGTGGAGGCCGATGCGCCGGACGTCACCCTGCTGGCGGGCACGCCCGCCGCCCTGCCCGCCGGCGCCGCGCTGCTTCCGCTGTTCACGGTGAGCAGCCGGCGCGCGCTGCGCATGGTGCAGGTAGAAGGGGCGCTGATCGAACTGGTCATCGACGACGCGCGGGTCGAGGCCGGCGGCCGGGTCGACGCCTTCCTGGAACTGGAGCTGGAACTGAAGGACGGCGAACCCGCCGCGCTTTCAAGGCTGGCGGCGCAGCTGTCGGCGGTCGCCGACCTGACGCCGACGGAGCTGACCAAGGCCGGGCGCGGTTATCGCCTGCTCGGTGCCCCTGACCAGACATAAGGATATCTTTATATCCTTGTTGAAGAAGTGGGCGCGGGCGGCTATAGAGCGCTCACACCGACAAAGGAGTCCTGCGTGACCGAGAGCATCGTCCGCGACCTTTCCCAGGCCGACTACGGCCGCAAGGAAATCGCCATCGCCGAAACCGAAATGCCGGGCCTGATGGCCGTGCGCGAGGAGTTCGGCAAGGACCAGCCGCTGAAGGGCGCCCGCATCGCCGGCTCCCTGCACATGACCATCCAGACGGCGGTGCTGATCGAGACGCTGACGGCGCTGGGCGCCGACGTGCGCTGGGCCAGCTGCAACATCTTCTCGACCCAGGACCACGCGGCCGCCGGCATCGCCGCGACCGGCGTGCCCGTCTTCGCCGTCAAGGGCGAGACGCTGTACGAGTACTGGCAGTACACTCACAAGATCTTCGAGTGGTCGGACGGCGGCTATCCGAACCTGATCCTCGATGACGGCGGCGACGCCACCCTGCTCTGCGTGCTCGGCCCGAAGGCCGAACAGGATCCCTCGATCCTCGACAACCCGCAGAACGAGGAGGAAGAAGCCCTCTATGCGGTGATGAAGACCTACCTGCGCGACAAGCCGGGCTTCTATTCGGCGATCCGCGACTCGGTCACCGGCGTGTCGGAAGAGACCACCACCGGCGTGCACCGCCTCTACCAGCTGGCCGCCAAGGGCGAGCTGCCGTTCCCGGCCATCAACGTCAACGACAGCGTCACCAAGTCCAAGTTCGACAACCTCTACGGCTGCCGTGAAAGCCTCGTCGACGCCATCCGCCGCGGCACCGACGTCATGCTGTCGGGCAAGGTCGCCGTGGTCTGCGGCTATGGCGACGTGGGCAAGGGCTCGGCCGCCTCGCTGCGCCAGGGCGGCGCCCGGGTGATCGTCACCGAGATCGACCCGATCTGCGCCCTGCAGGCGGCGATGGAAGGCTATGAGGTCCAGACCCTGGACGACGTCGCCGGCAAGGCGGACATCTTCGTCACCGCCACCGGCAACAAGGACGTCATCACCGTCGACCACATGCGGGCGATGCGCAACAACGCCATCGTCTGCAACATCGGCCACTTCGACAGCGAGATCCAGGTCGCCGGCCTGAAGAACTTCAAGTGGGACGAGATCAAGCCGCAGGTCCACCACATCGAGTTCCCGGACGGCAAGAAGATCATCCTGCTGTCGGAAGGCCGCCTGGTGAACCTGGGCAACGCCACGGGCCACCCCAGTTTCGTGATGAGCGCCAGCTTCACCAACCAGACGCTGGCCCAGATCGAACTGTGGACCAACCTCAAGTCCTACCAGAACCAGGTCTACACCCTGCCCAAGCACCTCGACGAGAAGGTGGCCATGCTCCACCTCGCGAAGCTGGGCGCCAAGCTGACCACCCTGCGCCCGGACCAGGCCGACTACATCGGCGTGCCCGAGCAGGGCCCGTTCAAGCCGGACCACTACCGGTACTAGAACAGGGCGCTTCGGCGACAGAGACGAGGGCGGCGTTCGAGAGGACGCCGCCCTCTTTCGTTTCAGATCAGTGCGTTTCGATCTCGTCGGGCGCGAGATCGTCGCCGCGCGCGCCGTCGCAGCTGGTTTCCTGGCCGTTGCAGACGCCGCGCGCCCAGGCCTGGCGCTCGATCCGGTCGTGGCCGGTGACCCTCAGCCGGACCCATTCGCCGCGACACTCCGTCGGGTGACGATACTCGAACAGGCGCAGGGCCCCGTCGCTGTCCATCCAGGCGGCGGCGACAACGGCCGACCGCGGATCGGGCTCGGCGAAGGCCACGTCTGTCTGCAGCGCGAAGCCGACATGGCGACCGCTGATCCAGCCGGACGGCAGGGTCGAGGCCTGGCTGGCATTGTCATCCGCCCGGTAGGCGTTGGCGATCCGGAACCATCCGCCCCGGGTCTCGATGACGTCGAAGGTCACCGCCATCACCCGATCAAACTCCGGCGAATATGCGGGCGGCGGAAGAACGCCGACGACCGGCGCTTCGACTGACGGCGCGGCCCGGACGTTCAGCCCCGCCGGGTCGCCGTCCGTCGACCAGCCGCCGCGAATGGCGCAGGCGGTCCCGGCCGGCACGGGATAGACCTCGGCGGGCTCGGCGCGCCGGGTCACGCTGACAGGCGACTCCGCCGGCGCCGGCGCGTCCGCAACGCTCGCCACCTCGACCGGCCCGCAGGCCGCCGTCAGCAGCAGTCCCGCAAGAAAGATCACCCCGTCCCGCATGACGCGAGCCTAGCGCTCAACAGGGGACTACCCAACCCCCCCGGCCTCCGCTAAGCCCGTCGCATGCCCATGGCCCTTATCATGTCGAGCCACGTCGCAGGCAGCCGGGTCGGCGGCTCGGCGCAGGCGCTGGCCCTGACCCAGTTCAAGATCGATCCCGTGGTCATTCCCACGGTCCTCTACGGCCGCCACCCCGGATGGGGCGCGCCAGGCGGGGCGCAGGTGCCGATCGAGGCCTTCGAGGGCATGCTGGACGGGGTCGAGGCCAACGGCCTGTTCGGCCTCTGCGACCTGGTGCTGACCGGCTACTTCGCCAGCGTCGAGCAGGTGCGGGCCGCCGCCCGGGCCATCGACGCCGTCCGCGCCGCGCCGCGCGAAGGCGCCTTCAACCGCAAGCCGATGGTCGTGGTCGACCCGGTCATGGGCGACGCGGGCAAGGGCCTGTTCATTCCGCCCGACGTGGCCCAGGCCATCCAGGACGAACTTCTGCCCCGCGCCGACCTGATCGCGCCCAACAGCTGGGAGCTGCAGCGGATCACCGGCAGCGACGCCCGCGACCCGGCCGCCGCCGTCCGCGCCGCCCGCCTGACCGGCAAGGCCGTGCTGGTCTCCTCCGTCGTCCGCGGCGGCGAGATCGGCGTCGTCTACGCCGACAAGAAGGAAGCCTGGCTGGCGGCGCACCAGAAGGCGACCTCGCCGGTGCCCAGCGGCACGGGCGACCTGCTGACGGTCCTGTTCGCCGCCGCGCTGCTGGAGGGTCAGACGCCGTCCTACGGCCTGGCGCGCGCCGTCGGCGGCCTGGCCGAGACCATCACCTCGGCCGGCATCTGGGCCTCGCCCGAACTGCCGATCGTGGCCATGGGCAGCCGTATCAAACAGGCCAGCCCCACCGTCCGCATGGAGCGCCTGGCGTGAGCATCGAGATCCACGGGCGCTGCGACGACGGCTTCACCGCCGTGCGCGACGCCTTCGCCGCGAACTTTGCCGAGGGGCTGGAGCTGGGCGCTCGCTTCGCCTTCAGCGTCGAGGGCGAGATCGTCGTCGATCTGTGGGCCGGGCATGCCGACCGCAAGGGCGAGGCCGCCTTCGACGACAAGACCCTGACCATGGTGTTCTCGACCACCAAGGCAGTGGCCGCGGCCATGATCGCCCGCCTCGTCCAGGCCGGAAAACTGCGCTACGACCAGCCGGTCGCCGAGCTGTGGCCGGAGTTCGCCGCCGAGGGCAAGGGCGCCATCACCGTCGAGCAGGTGCTGTCGCACCAGGCAGGCCTCCCCGGCTTCGTCGAGCAGATCGATCCGACCCTCTGGTACGATCCGCCGGTCATCGCCGCCATGCTGGCCGCCAAGGCCCCGATGTGGACGCCCGGCTCGGCCAGCGGCTACCACGCCCTGACGGTCGGCTACCTGGTCGGCGAGATCTACCGCCGCGCCGATGGCCGCAGCCTGGGCGCCGCCCTGCGCGAGGACATCACTGGCCCGACGGGCCT
>JBIKII010000040.1:0-18950 GCA_044361705.1 Caulobacter sp. | reverse complement strand
GAAGTGGATGTCGGGACTGCTGTTGCGGGCGATGATCGACTTCGCCATGTCCGGCATGAGGGTGGTGGTCAGCTGCGCCGGCTCGGCGTCTTCCAGCGTCCAGCCGTCGTCGAACGCCTCGCGCTCGGCGGCGAGGAAGCGGCTGGTCGCATTGCTGCGGGCGCCGCGGCCTTTGGCGAGGGGCGGAGAGGGGGTCATGGGCGCAGTGTACGCAGCGGCGAGAACATAACAAGAACAAGTTGACCAGGGGCGCTGGACTGTCGCCTAAGGGCGGCATGATCAGCGTCATCGTTCCGACCCGGGATTCCGCCGCCCTGCTGGGTCCCTGCCTGTCCGCGCTCGTCCCGGCGGCGGTGAGCGGGCTGGTGCGGGAGGTCATCCTCGCCGACGCCGGCTCGTCGGACGGCACGCTGGCCGTTGCCGAGGACGCCGGGGCGCGGGTCGTAGCCGGCGATGTCGCGGCCGCTGTAGCGACAGCGAAGGGCGACTGGCTGTTGATCCTGCCGCCGACGACCCGGCTGGAGCCCGGCTGGGAGGCTGAGGCCGGGCACCACGTCAACCGCTTCACCGGCCGGGCCGCCACTTTCCGGCTGGCGGTTGACGCCGGCGGGCCGGTGGCGCGGCTGCGGGAATGGCTCGGCGGGATCGGCGCGCCAACGCCCGCCCACGGGCTGCTGGTCGAGCGGGCGCGGTTCGGCGCGGCGGGCGTCCCGCGACGGCTCGGCGCCCGGGCCTTCGTGGCGGGCTGAGCTACTTGTCCAGCCGGATGTCGGCGATCGGTTCGCCGCGGGCGAGGGCGTCCAGCGTCCTGGTCTCACCGCCAAACTTGCGGCGGTAGGTCCAGTAGGCGGCCATGACCTTTTCGACGTAGTCGCGGGTCTCCAGCGCGGGCAGGCTTTCGACCAGCAGCAGGGTGTCCGCCTCCGGACCGACCTTCTTGATCGTGTTGAGCACCGTGCCGGCGCCGGCGTTGTAGGCAGCGACCGCCCGCAGTACGTCGTAGGCCTCCGGTCCGCCGCCGAGGCCCCGCTCCATCAGCCAGATGAAATAGTCCTGCCCGACGCGCAGATTGGTGGGGCCGTCGAGCAGCGGCATCGGGTTGAGGATCAGGTGGTCGTCACCGGCGGCGCGGGCGGCGGCGACGGGCCGCACCTGCATCAGCCCCATCGCGCCGGCGCCGGACACGGCATAGGCGTTGAAGCCGCTTTCCTTCCAGACCAGGGCGTAGACCAGCGCCCGGTCCAGCGTCCAGCCGCCGGCCGGGTGCAGCTCTGGTGTCGGATAGTCGGTCGGCGGCCGGCGTCGCGGCGCCGGGCCCGGCGGACGCACCGACAGGGCCGGGGTGGTGTCCGCGGCGGTGGTGATCGGGGCGTTGAGGGTCAGGATCAGCGCCTCCCACTGCTTGCGCTCGGCAGGGGTCTTGGCGACCGCGAGGCCGGCCCGCAGCTCGAGCCCCGCCTCCTTCTGGCGACCGATCTGCATCAGGGCGGCGGCGCGGCGGGCGCGGGCGTTGCTCTTCACGAACGCGCCGATGTCAGCCAGTGCGGGAGCGGCCGGCTTTGGCGCGGTCGAGGCGCGGACCAGCAGTGGCGAGGCGCCCGGCGCTGTCCAGGCGTCCAGCGAGCCGACCCGCACACCCTCCAGTTCCAGCGCCCGCTGGGCGATCATGCCGTAGAAGCTGTGCGGGGTTCGGGCGGCCATGCGCAGGAAGGCCGCGCTCTGTTCGCGGTCGCCCAACGCGCGCGAGGCCCGGGCGGCCCAGAAAGCCCCGCCGGCCCGCAGCCATTCGTCCTCGGTCTCGTCGACGGCGACGGCGCGGAAGAAGCCCCGCGCGTCCTCGTAGCGGCCCAGGCGCCACGCGGCCAGGCCCGCGATCCAGGCGTTGCCCGCACCCGGGGCGAGGGCCAGCGCGCGGGCGGTGTCGCCGGAGTAATAGGCCTCGCGGGCGGCCCGGTCGCGGTCAGGACCGGCGGGGCCGCCGGCCAGGGCGGCGGCGCTCTCGACCCGGGCCCAGGTGCGGCTCACCTCCAGAAAGGCTGGAGCCTTGGGGTCCGGCGTCCCGGCAGGCTTGCGTTTCAGCGCCAGGGCGTAGACCCGTTCGGCGCCGGGATGGTCGCCATGAACCTTCAGCCAGGCGACAAGCTCGTCGTACTCGGCGCGGTAGGCGTGGGGGTGCATCAGCCGGATGAAGTCGACATGGCCAATCAACGCCTTGTCCCTGACCCGCTCCAGGCTTGTTTCAGCCGCTGTGAAATCGCCCCGCACCGACGAGGCGAAGGCTTCGCGGTAGGCGCGCTCGTCCATGGGAGAAAGCACGTCTGTCCCGGCGGCGCGAGCCGGCTGGGCCTGGAAGACCATCGTCATCGCCACGGCCAGGGCCATGACCAGCGCTCGAACGCCTGCCGTCATGCTGTTGCTCGCGCCGCCCCAAGGTTGCGCGGTCCTTCGCCCGTTGAGGAGCTGGAACCTAGTGCCAGCAGCGGCAGGGGGGAAGCGGTTTCGCGCCACGCGCGCGGGCGGCGTGGTTGCGGGGGCGGGGCTTGGCCGTCATACCGGCGGGACACAATCGGGAATGCAGATGGTCCACTCAAGGAAGTGCGGCGCGCTTGTCGCGGTCGCGGCGCTGGCGTTGGCCGCGCCGGCCGGCGCGCAGTCGCCGGAGGATCTGCAGCGCTGGGCCGCGATCAACGCCGCCGCTCCACCGCCGTCGGCCAGCGTCGCCCGGGCGGCCATCGTGGCGGCGCAGGCCGACTGTCCGGCGGCCGGGGCGAGCCTGGGCGTCATTGAGCCGGTCACGGCCTGGCCCCGCGTCGACGCCGCGATCACCTCGGGCCAGCTGGTCAACGCCTGGGCGGTGACACTCCAGCGGGTCGACTGCCCGCAGCCCTTCGCGCGCTACATCCTGCTGCAGGATGCCTCCGGGACCCTGTCCGCCCAGATGGTCCATATCGGCCGGTCGCATGTCGACCTGGACAGCATGGCCGGCGGTGTGATGACCAAGGCGATGCGCACGGCCGCCGCGGCGGCGGCGCGCGACATTCCGGGGTGCTCCGCCGAACTGGTGGCCCGCACCGGCGCCCTGGCCCGCATCGACATGATTGACGACTCGGCGATCGGGCCCGACCGCTACGGCCTGCGCGACAGCGGGGCCTGGCGTGAGGCGTGGGTGTTCGGCATCTGCGGCAGGACCCTGACGGTGATGATGGACTTCGAGGGAACCCCCGAGGGGCTGAAGGCCACGCCCGCACCCTGGGCCAGCCTGGCGCGCTGACCCCGACAGCTTTGCTGGGGCAGGCTTTCAGGAAGCATCACTAGGCGCCCGGCGCTTACGTCCTCTATGACAACGCTCTGCATTCCCGGAGCCTGCTCATGACCGACGCCTCGCTGTTCACGCCGCTGACCTTCGCCCACGGCCCGGCGATGAAGAACCGGCTGATGCTGGCGCCGCTGACCAACACCCAGAGCCACGCCGACGGCAAGCTGTCGGACGAGGAGTTCCGCTGGCTGACCATGCGGGCGGAGGGCGGCTTTGGCCTGACCATGACCTGCGCCGCGCACGTCCAGCGCATCGGTCAGGGCTTCCCCGGCCAGCTCGGGGCCTGGTCGGACGACCACATCGAGGGCCTGACCCGCCTGGCCGCCGCCATCAAGGCGCAGGGCAGCGTGGCGGTGGTCCAGCTGCATCACGCCGGCATGCGCTCGCCGGCGGAGCTGATCGGCGAGGCGCCGGTCTGCCCGTCCGACAACGAGGAGTTCAAGGCCCGCGCCCTGACCGGGGCCGAGGTCGAGCAGCTGGTGGCGGACTTCATCGCCGGCGCGGTGCGTAGCCAGAAGGCCGGCTTCGACGGCGTCGAGATTCACGGCGCCCACGGCTACATCCTCGCCCAGTTCCTCAGCCCTGAAGTGAACCTGCGCACCGACCAGTGGGGCGGCTCGGCCGCCAACCGCAACCGCATCGTGATCGACATTCTCAAGGGCGTGCGCGCCGCCTGCGGCGAGGCTTTCCAGATCGGCCTGCGCCTGTCGCCGGAACGGTTCGGCATCGTGCTGGCCGAGTGCCGCGACCTCGCCCAGCAGCTGATGACCGAGGGTCTGATCGACTACCTCGACATGTCGCTGTGGGACGTGCGCAAGGCGCCGATGGACGAGGCTTTCGCCGGCCAGAGCCTGATCAGCGTATTCACGGGCCTGGACCGCGGCGCGGTGCGTCTGGGCGTGGCCGGCAAGGTGATGGCGCGCGCCGACGCCGAATGGTGCCTGGAGCAGGGCTGTGACTTCGTGCTGATCGGCCGCGGCGCCATCCTCCACCACGACTGGCCGAAGCTGGCGGCCGCTGACCCGGACTTCCGCCCGATTGCCCTGCCTGTCACCCGCGAGCATCTGCAACGCGAGGGCCTCAGCGACCGGTTCGTCACCTATATGCAGGCTTGGAAGGGCTTCGTGGCGGAAGAGGAAGCGGCGGGAGCCTAGGAGGCTCCCTCCGCGGGGCCCCAGTCGTAGAGCTGCGCCTTGAACGGGCGTCCGAAGATGTCCTGGGCCAGGGCGAATGGGCCGTTGGCGCGGACGGCGGCACAGGCGGCGACATCGCCGGCGTCGGTTCCCGAGGATGCCTCGATCGTGCAGCGGCTCACCGCCCCGGACGCTGCGACCATGACGTTGAGCCGCAGCCGGGCGAAGGCGTCCGCGGGCAGGGCTGCGGCAACCGCAGCCCGCGCCGCCTCGCTCGCAACCGGGCGACCGCTCCACTGCTGAACCGGCAGCAGGGCGCGGGGTTTGCCGCCGAACAGCACGAAGTGAAGCTGCATGCGGCGCTGCCAGGGCTTTTCAAACTTCGAGACATCGTAGCGGCCCTTCGCCGCCGCCTTGCAGGCGCGGGCGTCGAAGGCGGCGTCCCCGGAGGACTTCACGATGCGGCAGGGCTGTCGCGGATCTTCCGGCGAATACTCGATGCCCGCCCAGGGCTCGGCCCTCGCATCGGGCGACGTCGGCCCGCCGGGCAGCAGATCCAGTTTTTCGACGCTGGCCAGCTGGCTGTCCCACGAGGGCGGCCACTGCGGGCCGGGCGGCGGCGGCGCGGGAGAAAGCCCCCGGACCACCACCAGAGGGGTTTGCGGAGTCAGGCTTCGATCCAGGCTGATTGTCAGCATGAACCGGTTCGTCACCGGCGCACTGGCGTCGTCGATAGCCGGCCTTAGTTGCGCCCGTCCCGAAATCCGGTCGCACAGACCCTCGAACAGAGCCGCGTCGCCGTATGGCCTGAGAAGCTCGCAAGCGGACACGCGGCCGGCGGGGTCGACGGTCAGCGTCGCAGCCACGCCGCCCGAGGTGTTGGTCCCGGCCGCTACAAGTCTGACCAGGGGGTCATTGTCCGGTAGCCAGTCGCTGACCATGCCGATGGCGTTCGCGCGGCGCAGAGGCCGGGTCTCGTCCGCCTCAAGGTAGGCCGAATAGCCATAGACGGTGACGAGCGGATAGGTCTTCGGCGACGGGCGGGGTGCGGCGGCTGGCGGTGTCTGAGCCCAGGCGCCGGTCGCCGGCGCCAGGAGCGCCGCGCCGAGCAGGATGCAAAGTCCAGGCAGGTTCATGGCTACAGACTCCGTGTCGTCAGTCCGGCCGCACCGGCCTGTCCAGTCGCTCGGTCAGCATCAAGAGGTCCTGCCAGGCCTTCTTCTTGGCGGCCGGCTGGCGCAGCAGGAAGGCCGGGTGAAGGGTCGGAAGGGCGGGCAGGGTCAGGCCGCTGGCCTCGCCGGTCCATTCGAACCAGCGTCCGCGCAGCGACAGGATGCCTTCCTCTCGGCCCAGCACCGACTTGGCCGAGGCGCCGCCGACCAGCATCAGCATGCGAGGGTTCACCAGCTGGATCGCCCGCTCCAGGAACGGCTGGCAGACGGCCTGTTCGGCCGGTGTGGGCGTACGGTTGCCGGGCGGGCGCCAGAAGACGGTGTTGGTGATGAACACCCGACCGGTCAGTCCGGCGGCTGCGATCATGCGGTCGAGCAGCTGGCCGGCGCGGCCGACGAACGGCGCGCCCTGAGCATCCTCATCCCCGCCGGGTCCCTCGCCGATGATGACCAGTGGCGCGGCGGCCTCGCCCCGCGAGAACACAGCCTGTTTGGCGCCCTCGAACTTCAGCGGGCAGCCGTCGAAGCCGGCGATGGCGGCGGCCAGGGTCTCGAGGTCCTGCGCTTCTGAAGCCCGGGCCCTGGCCTCGGCCACGGCGGCGGCATAGTCCGGCGCGGCCCGCGCGCCGGCGCTTGCGGCCGGCTTCAGCGGGCGGGGCGCGGGCTGGACCTTGGCTTTCAGCCGCTCGGCGCCCTCGGCCAGCCGGTCGATCGATTCATCGGCGAAGGCCGTATCGACCCCGGCCTCGGCCCAGAAGGCGAGGGCGGCCTCGGCGGCGCGAATGTAGGGCGTGGCGGTCACCCGCAAGACTTACCCGTCCGGCGACCGTTCGCATAGCGTCGGGCGCCGGGGGTTGGCCGCTTGTGGAGGGCGGCCGTGGTCGATCCGTCCATGTCGCCACGCCATCCGCTGCTGCCCGTTCCCAAAGGGCCAGTTACGAGCGGTTCGCAATACTGCTTTCCGACTTGACCACCCTTGCGTCGCCTCGGAATAAGACCCTGAAACGCTAGGGGATCGAGCCATGTCCGAAGACGCCGTCGAACGCGAGTCCATGGAGTATGACGTCGTCATCGTCGGCGGCGGCCCGTCGGGCCTGGCCGCGGCGATCCGGCTCAAGCAACTCGAGGCCGAACAGGGCCGCGAGGTCTCCGTCGCGCTGATCGAGAAGGGCTCCGAAGTCGGCGCCCACATCCTGTCGGGCGCGGTGATTGATCCCAAGGCGCTGAACGAGCTGATCCCCGACTGGAAGGCGCTGGGCGCCCCGCTCGACACGCCGGTGACCACCGACAAGTTCCTGATCCTGGGGCCGCAGGGCGAGCTGAGCCTGCCGATGTTCGCGCTGCCGCCGTTCATGCACAACGACGGCTGCTACATCGCCTCGCTGGCCAATGTGACCCGCTGGCTGGCCGGTCAGGCCGAGGCGCTGGGCGTCGAGATCTACCCCGGCTTCGCGGCCTCCGACCTGGTCTACCGCGAGGACGGCTCGGTCAAGGGCGTCGTCGTCGGCGTGGTCGGCATCGGCAAGGACGGCGAGCGCAAGCCTGACTACCAGCCGGGTATGGAGCTGCACGGCAAGTACGTGTTCATCGCCGAGGGCGTGCGGGGCTCGCTGGCCAAGCAGCTGGAAGCGAAGTTCGATCTGCGCGAGGGCAAGAGCCCTCAGAAGTACGGCATCGGCATCAAGGAGCTGTGGCAGGTTCCCGACGCCAACTTCCGCCCGGGCCTGGCGCAGCACACGACCGGCTGGCCGCTGGACAACAACACCGGCGGCGGCAGTTTCATGTACCACTTCGGGGAGAACTACGTGGCCATCGGCTACGTCGTGCACCTGAACTACAAGAACCCTTGGCTGTCGCCGTTCGACGAGTTCCAGCAGTTCAAGCACCACCCGTCGGTCAAGCCGTATCTCGAAGGCGGCAAGCGCATCGCCTACGGCGCCCGCGCCATCACCGAGGGCGGCTGGCAGTCGATTCCGAAGCTCAGCTTCCCGGGCGGCGTGCTGATCGGCTGCTCGGCCGGCTTCGTGAACGTGCCGCGCATCAAGGGCAGCCACAACGCCATGAAGTCCGGCATGCTGGCCGCCGAAGCCGCGTTCTCCGCGCTGGGCGAGGGCCGCCAGGGCGACGAACTGACCAGCTACCAGACCGCCTTCGAAGGCAGCTGGATCGCCAAGGAACTGAAGGTCGTCCGCAACGCCAAGCCGCTGCTCAGCAAGCTCGGCACCTTCCTGGGCGGCGCCGTCGGCATGTTCGATATGTGGTGCACCCACCTGTTGGGCGGCTTCTCGTTCCTGGGCACGCTGAAGCACGAGAAGACCGACGCTGCCTCCACGGGTCTGGCCGCCGACTATCCGCAGCTGACCTATCCCAAGCCGGACGGCGTGATCAGCTTCGACAAGCTGAGCTCGGTGTTCCTGTCGGCGACCAACCACGAGGAAGACCAGCCCGCGCACCTGACGCTCAGGGACCCTTCGGTGCCGATCAACGTCAACCTGCCCCGCTACGGCGAGCCGGCGCGCCTCTACTGCCCGGCCGGCGTCTACGAGGTGCTGTACGACGAGGCCGGGAACAATCCGAAGTTCCAGATCAACGCCCAGAACTGCGTCCACTGCAAAACCTGCGACATCAAGGACCCGTCGCAGAACATCGTCTGGACGACGCCTGAGGGCGGCGGCGGCCCGAACTACCCGAACATGTAGGCAGGGTTCTCACCCGACACACGATCCGCCTTGCCGCCGCCAAAGTTTGCGGCAAGGTGGGCGGCATGAAGCTGCGTCACGCCTTGCCCGCCCTTGCCCCGCTCGCCTTCGCCGCCGCTGTCGCGGCGCTGGCCGCGCCCGCCGCCGCCAAGCCCGCGAAGGCCGAGGCGCCGTCATCCGACGTCGCGTTCGGCGACAGCGGGCAGAAGTCCTCCTACGGCCTGTTTCTGGCCGGCCAGGCGGCGATGAAGGACGGTCGCAACGACCTGGCGCTGCAGTACTTCGACCGCGCCACGGCAGTCGACATCGACCTGGACGGCAAGACCATCAACCGGCGAGCCTTCATCGCTGCGGTGTTCGCTGGCGACGTGCCCCGCGCCGCGCGTCTGGCGCCCGGCGAGGACGCCGGCATGACGCTGCAGCGTCTCGGCGCGCTGGAAAAGGTCGTCGACGCCCTCGCCAACGGCCAGGCCCGCGAGGCGCAGGACATCCTGGCCAGCGGCGCGGTCAGCGTTCCGCACCGCCCGGTCGCGGCCCTGCTGGCCCCCTGGGCCGCGGCGGCGGCGGGCGACAAGGAGGGCGCGGTCGCGCGTCCGGACCTGCGCGGCGATCGTCTGGTCGAAGTGTTCGGCCAGCTCGGCCAGGCTCAGCTCTTCGAGCGCGCCAAACGCTATGACGAGGCCGAGACCGACTACATGGCGTTGACCAGCCTGGGCGACGCCGGACTGCTGTTCATGCTTGACCATGGCGCCTTCCTCGAGCGGCGCGGCCGTCGGGCCGAGGCGGTTGCGCTCTACGACCGCGGCCTGCAACAGGCGCCGGGCGACGCGGGTCTCACGGCCGCCCGCGCCCGCGCCGCCCGGCGCGGCAAGGCGCCGCCGCTTCCGACCATTCGCGAGGGCGCGGCCCGCGCGATCCTGCCCTTCGCCACGGCCATGTCCGGCGAGCGGCAGAGCGAGATGGCGCTCGCCTATGTGCGGATGTCCCTCTACCTGGACCCGACCCGCGAAGACGCGCGCGTCCTGCTGGGCGATGTTCTGGCCGCGCTCGACGATTCCGACGGCGCACGGGAGGCCTATGCGGCGATCCCGAGTGGTTCGCCCTTCTACGCGGTCGCCCGGTCCAAACTGGCCTGGAGCTACCAGTCCGCCAAGGAGACCGATCGCGGGCTCGGGATGGCCCGCCAGGCCTATGAGGCCTATCCGGCCGACCGCGACGCCGCGATCACCTACGCCGACCTGCTGCGCGCCAACGAGCGGTTCGCCGAGTCGGCCGTTGTGCTCGACGGCGTCATCGCCCGGGCCGGCGGGACGCCCGACTGGCGACTGCTCTACATGCGCGGCATCGCGCTGGAGCGCTCGGGTCAATGGCCGGCCGCCGAGAAGGACCTGGTCGCCGCCCTGGCCCAGCAGCCCAATGAGCCGGATCTGCTCAACTACCTCGGCTACGCCTGGATCGATCGTGGCCAGCGCCTGTCCGAGGCCATGGATATGGTCAAGCGAGCCGTCGCCGCCAATCCTCGCTCGGGCGCCATGGTCGACTCGCTGGGCTGGGCCTACTTCCGCATCGGAGATTACCGCCGGGCGGTGGAGAAGCTGGAGGAGGCTGTCCTGCTGTCCCCCGCCGACCCGGAGATCAACAGCCATCTTGGCGACGCCTACTGGCGCGTCGGCCGCCAGATCGAGGCCCGCTTCCAGTGGAGCCGCGCCCTCAGCCTCGATCCGCCGCCGGCGATCAAGGCGGACGCCGAGAGCAAGCTGAAGGCCGGCCTGCCGCCCCTGCTCCCGAGCGCCGTGGCGAAGAACTAGGGTTTCTCTCCCTGTCGGGAGTGGCGGGAGACCTTGCGGCCTTTCCGCGATGGTGGTGAAGGTTCGCTCCATGAGCCTCTCCGCTTTCGCACCGGCCAAGGTGAACCTGTTCCTGCATGTCGGGCCGCTGGCGGCGGACGGCTATCACCCGCTCGCCAGCCTGATGGTCTTCGCCGATGTCGGCGACACGGTCTCGGTCCAGGCGGCCGAGGCGCCGGAGTTCCAGGTCACCGGACCATTCGGACCGCTGATCGAGGACGGACCGGACAACCTGGTTGTCCAGGCGGCGCGAGCGCTGTTCGAGCATGTGAAGGGCCCCCAGCCGCCGTTCCGGCTGCTGCTCGACAAGCAGCTGCCGGTCGCCGCGGGCCTCGGCGGCGGTTCCTCAGACGCGGGGGCGACGCTGCGACTGCTGAACTCGGCGCTGGATCTGGCTATCCAGGACGAGATGCTGGCCGCCATCGCCGCCCGGCTCGGCGCCGACGGCCCGGTCTGCCTGTGGGGACAATCCGCCATCGCGCGGGGCAGGGGGGATCGTCTCAGCGCCCCGCCCGCCTTCGCGCCGATCGATGCTGTGCTGGTCAACCCGCGCGTTCCCTCCTCCACCGGCGCGGTCTACCGGGCCTACGACGAGGCCGGGGCGCCGGGCGGGGACGACCTGCCGCCGCTGCCTGACGCCTTCGAGAGTCCCGAGGAGATGGCCGCTGTTCTCAGCTGGTGTCGCAACGACCTCGAGGCGCCGGCCGTGCGCCTGGCGCCGGCCATCGGCGAAGTGCTGGAAACCCTGCGCGGCGAGCCCGAGACCCTGCTGGGCCGGATGAGCGGTTCGGGCGCCACCTGCTTCGCCCTGTGCGCCGGCGACATCGAGGCCGAGGGCCTGGCCGAACGGCTGCAGGCGATGCGGCCCGACTGGTGGGTGAGGCGCTGCCGGCTCAGCTGATGCCCTGGACATGCAGTTCAGGGTCTATCCCTTGAAGTGAACCGGGACACGCGCTGAGGTGCACGTCCCGCAAAAGCCAAGGGCGCGGACCCTTTCGGATCCGCGCCCCCCGTTACGCTTACTGTTGGTTCGATCAGGCGTGGTAGGCGCGTTCACCGTGCTCGGTGATGTCCAGACCTTCTTCTTCGGTTTCCGGGCTGACCCGCAGGCCGACGACCAGCTTGATCAGGAAGAAGACCAGCGCCGAGCCGATGCCGGACCACAGGACAGCGACGCTCACCGCTTTGGTCTGAGCCATCATCTGGAAGCCCATGTCGTAGGCGGTGGCGCAGACGGTGATGGCCGCGCCGTCCGCTCCACAGGTGGAGTAGTCGACGATGCCCTGTCCGCCCCAGGCCGGGTTGACCAGCAGGCCGGTGCCGAGGGCGCCGACGATGCCGCCGACGGCGTGGATGCCGAAGGCGTCCAGGCTGTCGTCGTACTTCAGGGCGTTCTTCACGGCCGAGCAGAAGAACACGCAGATCGGGCTGACGATGAGACCCAGCATCAGCGCGCCCAGCGGTCCGGCGAAGCCCGCGGCCGGGGTCACGGCGACCAGGCCGGCCACGATGCCCGAGGCCATGCCGAGCATGGACGCCTTCTTGCGCGTCACCCACTCCACGACGACCCAGCTGAAGCCGGCGGCGGCGGTGGCGATGAAGGTGTTGACCATCGCCAGCGCGGCATAGCCGTTCGCTTCAAGGTTGGAGCCGGCGTTGAAGCCGAACCAGCCCACCCACAGGAGGCCTGCGCCGACCATGGTCAGGGTCAGGCTGTGCGGCGGCATCGGCTCCTTCTGGAACCCGGTGCGCTTGCCAAGGATGATCGAGCCGACGAGGGCCGCGATACCGGCGTTGATGTGGACGACGGTGCCGCCGGCGAAGTCGATGGCGCCCCAGCCCCAGAGCAGACCGGCGCCAGCCGCCGTGGTGGCCGCTTCAACACCCGCGCCGCTCGTGGCCCCAGCCCACCACCAGACCATGTGGGCCATGGGGTAGTAGACGATGATCGGCCAGATGATCGCGAACAGGACCGTCGCGCTGAACTTGATCCGTTCGGCGAGGCCGCCCAGCACCAGCGCCGCGGTGATGCAGGCGAAGGTCATCTGAAAGGCGACGAAGGTCAGTTCCGGGATCACGACGCCGACCGAGAAGGTTTCGACATTGCTGCCGACGCCGACTCCGGCGAGGCCCAGCTTGCTGAGGCCGCCAATGAACTTGTTGGCCGCCCCGCCGTCCGTGAAGGACAGGCTGTAGCCCCAGAGGATCCAGGTGATCATGCCGACCACGGTCACGGTCGAGACCTGCATCAGCATGGACAGCATGTTCTTCTGGCGAACCAGGCCGCCGTAGAACAGAGCCAGGCCCGGAATGATCATCAGCATGACCAGGACGGTCGAGACCAGCATCCAGGTTGTGTCGCCCTTGTTGGGCTCAGGCGCCGGCGCTTCCTCGGCGGGCGCCGGAGCGGCGGCCTCGGGCGCCGGAGCCGGCGCGGCTTCGGCCGGGGCCGCTACGGTCGCTTCGGCGGCGGGAGGCGTGGCCTCTTGGGCGAACGCGGGAGCCGCCATCGGCGCTCCGGCGAGTATGGCGACTGCGGTCAATGCCGCCAGCCGTCCGAGAAGTGTTGATTTCATCGTCGCTATCCCCTTGTCCCGATGATGTTGGTCAGAGCGCGGCCGAGCCGGTTTCACCGGTCCGGATCCGCACGGCGTCCTCGACGTTCAGGACGAAGATCTTGCCGTCGCCGATCTTGCCGGTGGCGGCGGCGGCCTTGATGGCCTCCACGGCCTTGGCTGCGGCGGCGTCGTCGACCACGGCCTCCAGCTTCACTTTCGGCACGAAGTTCACCTGGTACTCGGCGCCCCGATAGATTTCGGTCTGGCCCTTTTGTCGGCCATACCCTTTCACTTCGGAGACCGTCAGGCCCTCAACCCCGGCGCCGACGAGCGCTTCACGCACCTCGTCGAGCTTGAAGGGTTTGACCACCGCAATGATCAGTTTCATCCGCCTTGCTCCCGCGCCCCGGTTACCCGGAACGCGCCCCTGTCTTTCCCGTGTTGACCGACGAGAGGGCGCGATGCTTGGCCGCGCCACCCCCCGATCTGCGGTCACGCTAACGGGGGGGCTTGCCCAGGCGTGTGCGCTGCACAATGAACGGGCGCGAAACCTGAACTTCGCCTGTTTCTTGAGCGTGTCCACGGAGTGGCGCCTTCGAAACGGGCGCCGTGGGCGCCTCGCGGCGGCCGCCGGGTCCACGAGCGGCGCCGTACAGCGACGAACCGGGGGGCGGGAGAGTCCCTGTCGCGTGTGGCGCTTCTCGGCTGGGCTGGCGGCGTGAACCGCTAGTCGGGAACCCGATCAGGGGTCGGCGCGTAGTCTATCCGGGTCGGGGGCCGACGCGGATGCGTCTCCAAGGAGGATTACAGCGCCATGAACCCCATTCGTCTGCTCGCGGCCGCGGCCGTGATCGCCTTCATCGCCGGCCAGGCGCTCGCGCAAGCCCCGGCGGCAACGCCGGACGCCGGCAATATGCCGCCCATGACGCAGCCGGCCCCGGCCGCTGATCAGTCGGGCATGCCCGCCTCGGCCGTCACGGTCGATCCGGTGACCGGCGTGACGGTTGTGCGCGAGCCCACCTCGACGCCCGAGCAGGCCGCAAGCCTGACGCCCGGCGCCGCCAACGTCGTCACCAACGGCCCCATCCCCGACACCGCCGAGAACCGCGCCCGCTACGGCGCGCCGATCTCCAAAGGCGGCAAGCGGACGCCCCCCGCCGGCAACTAGCCCGGCTGGAAGCGAGGCAATCGCATCGCTGGCGCCTCCGCCCCTCTGGCGGGGGCGCCGGATTGCTTGCTAACGCTCGTTTGACTCTTGCCCTGCAAAGTCCCCGCGCCGGTCAAACCAGAGCCTTGTTTTCCGGCCACGACCCAATGCTTCACACCCGGGCCCCCTTGGGCCGGCCCGGTCCGCGACTCCAGAAGGACCCCTCGATGACAGTTCTACGTTTCGCCGCCGCCTTGACGCTCGCGGCCTGTGTCGCGTCGCCCGCGCTCGCCCAGACCGCCCCCGCAGCCGTCCCGGCTGCGCCCGCGCCTGTCGCAGCGCCGGTCGCCGCACCGGCGATGACGGTCGTGGCCGCCGGCGACACCATCGAGACCCTCAAGGCCGCCGGCCAGTTCAAGACGCTGCTCAAGGCGTTCGACAGGACCAACCTTACCGCGCTGATCAAGGCGCAGAAGACGGTCACCGTCTTCGCGCCGACCGACGCGGCCTTCGCCGCCCTGCCGGCCGGCGAACTGGATCGCCTGATGAAGGACCCGGCCGCGCTGCAGCGCCTGCTGGTCTACCACCTGATCAACACCCCCATCGACTCGGCCAAGCTGGCCGGCGCCAAGGGGCCGGTGAACACCGTGGCCGGCGCGGGTCTGGTGCTGGACGGCAGCGGCGAGGGCCTGAAGGCGAACACCGCCAACATCCTGGCCTATGACGTAAAGACCACCAGCGGCGTGCTGTTCGTCGTCGACGCCGTCCTCACCCCCGAGGGCGCCGCCCTGGCGATGGCTGAGCCGGCGGTCGACGCCCCGGCCGACGTCGCCGCGGGCGCGCCCTAGGGCTCGGCCCGCAAGGGCTTTCATCGCTTGAAGCGTCAGTCGGCGGGCCCTATGGTCCGCCGACTTTTTTGCGACCGCGAAGAGAGCGATGTCCACCGACGCCAAACCCCGGTCTTTTCAGGCCCTTATCATGAGGTTGAACCAGTACTGGGGCCACCGCGGCTGCCTGATTCTGCAGCCCCATGACGAGCAGGTGGGGGCGGGGACGCTTCATCCGGCGACGGTTCTGCGCGCGCTGGGCCCGAAGTCGTGGAACGCCGCCTACGTCCAGCCCTCGCGCCGGCCGGGCGACGGTCGCTACGGCGAGAACCCCAACCGGCTGCAGCACTACTACCAGTACCAGGTGATCATGAAGCCGAACCCGGAGGACATGCAGGACCTCTATCTGGGCTCGCTCGAAGCGATCGGTCTTGACCTGCGCCTGCACGACATCCGCTTTGTCGAGGACGACTGGGAGAACCCGACCGTCGGGGCCTGGGGCCTGGGCTGGGAGGTCTGGTGCGACGGCATGGAGGTGTCGCAGTACACCTACTTCCAGCAGGTCGGCGGCCTGGACGTTTTCCCGGTGGCCGGCGAGCTGACCTACGGCCTCGAGCGGCTGGCGATGTATGTGTTCGGCGTCGATAACGTCTACGACCTTCCCTACAATGACCCGGACAGCCCGCTCGGCGCGCTGAGCTACGGCGACGTGTTCCTGGACAACGAGCGCCAGCACTCGGAAGCCAACTTCCACGGCTATGACGTGGCGGTGCTCAAGGGGCAGTTCGAGGACATGGAGCGGCAGGTGCCGCTGATGCTGGAGCGCAGCTACCAGGGCGACCACCTGGTCCTGCCCGCCTACGACATGGTGCTGAAGGCCAGCCACCTGTTCAACCTGATGAACGCGCGCGGGGCCATCGCCGTGGCCGAGCGCGCCAGCTACATCGGCCGCATCCGCGACCTCTGCAAACTCTGCGCCCAGGCCTGGGTGGATCAACAGGGCCGGAACGCCGCCTGACATGCCCCAGCTGCTTCTCGAACTGTTCTCCGAAGAAATCCCCGCGCGTATGCAGGGCAATGCGGCGCGTGACCTGGAGCGCATGGCGCGCGACGGGCTGGGCAAGGCCGGGCTCATCTCCGAGGGCCTGAAGGCCTTCGCCGGCCCGCGCCGGCTGACGCTGGTGGTCGAGGGCCTGCCCATCGCCCAGCCGGACGTCCATGAGGAGCTCAAGGGCCCCAAGGTCGGCGCGCCGGACCAGGCCATGGACGGCTTCCTGCGCAAGACCGGCCTGACCCGCGAGCAGCTGGTCGAGCGGGACGGCGTCTGGTTCGCCCATGTTCACAAGGCCGGCCGTCCCACGAGCGAGATCATCGCCGAGCTGGTCGAGCAGATCGTGCGCGGCTTCGCCTGGCCCAAGTCGATGACCTGGGGCCACGGCAAGCTGCGCTGGGTGCGGCCGCTGAAGCGGATCCTCTGCGTCTTCAACCGCGAGATCGTGCCGCTGACCATCGACGGCATCGTCGCCGGCGACCTCAGCGAGGGCCACCGCTTCATGGCCGAGACCCGGGTGTTCCGCGCCCGCGACTTCGACGAGTACCACGAGGCGCTGGCCGGCCATTTCGTGGTGCTCGACGTCGAGGAGCGCAAGCAACGCATCCTGGAGGGCGCCCGCACCCTGTGCTTCGCACGCGGGCTGGAACTCGTCGAGGACGAGGGCCTGCTGGAGGAAGTCGCCGGCCTGGCCGAATGGCCGACCCCGATCCTGGGCGACATGGATCCGGCGTTCCTGAGCCTGCCGCCCGAGGTGATCCGCACCTCGATGCGCACGCATCAGAAGTACTTCGCCGTCCGCAAGCCAGGCGAGGCGGGGTTGGCGCCGCACTTCCTGGTCGTCGCCAACATCCAGGCCGCCGACGGCGGCAAGGAAATCGCGCTGGGGAACGCCAAGGTGCTGTCCTCGAGGCTGAGCGACGCACGGTTCTTCTGGTCGGAAGACGTCAAAGACGGCTTCGAGCCCTGGCTGGAGAAGCTGAACGGCGTCACCTTCCACGCCAAGCTGGGCACGATGGCTGAGCGGGTGAGCCGGATCGCAGCGCTCGCGCATTTCGAGCTGGCCAAGCGGCTGGGCGTCGATCCCGACAAGGCTGAGCGCGCCGCGCGTCTCGCCAAGGCAGACCTTGCCAGCCAGATGGTCGGCGAGTTCCCCGAGCTTCAGGGAGTCATGGGCGGCTACTACGCCCGCGAGTTCGGCCTGGACGCCGAGATCGGCGATGCGGTTCGCGACCATTATCGGCCGCAAGGCCCGGGCGACGCCGTCCCCAACGGCGCGCTGAGCGTCGTCGTGGCGCTGGCGGACAAGCTGGACACCCTGCTGGGTTTCTTCGCCATCGACGAGAAGCCGACCGGGTCGAAGGATCCCTACGCGCTGCGCCGCGCCGCCTTGGGCGTCATCCGGATCATCCTTGAGAACGGGCTGCGCATAAGCCTGGAAGACGCCCTGATGGCGCACGTGGCGATCGTCATCGCGGCGAGCCGTCAGGCGACGGGCTCCAGCGAGACCGGCTACGATCAGGCCAAGGCGCACGCCATCCTGGCCGACCTGATGGCCTTCTTCGCCGATCGCCTGAAGGTCGCCCTCAGGGATCAGGGCAAGCGGGGCGACCTCGTCGACGCGGTGTTCGCGCTTGGCGACGACGACCTCGTGCGCATCGTCTCCCGCGTCGAAGCCCTCACCACCTTCCTCGCCACCGAGGACGGGACCAACCTGCTGCAGGGCTACAAGCGGGCCGCCAACATCCTCAAGGCCGAGGAGAAGAAGGGTCCGCTACCGACCGGCGAGCCTTCGCGCGTCAGCGCGCCGGCGGAGGAGGGCGCGTTGTTCGACGCCCTCGGGGCCCTGGGCCCCAAGCTCGACGCCGCCCTGGCCGCCGAGGACTTCACCGGCGCCATGACGGCGCTGGCCGCCCTGCGCAGCCCTGTCGACGCCTTCTTCGTCGGCGTGCTGGTCAACAGCGACGTCGCGGCGGAACGCGAGAACCGGTTGCGGCTTCTGCAGCAGGTTCAGAGCGCGATGGGCCGCGTGGCGGACTTCTCGCTGGTGACGGGGTAGACGATGGCTTAGCGGCCTTGCGTCCTTCGCGACGCGCCCGTCGGGCGCTCCTCAGGATGACGCAGCCATTGGGTCGCACACAATTCGTCAGGGTGAGGAGCGAGTGCAGCGAGCGTCGCGAACCCTGCAATGACGAGCCCCGGCCCAACCGGGCTAACTGAGTGGAACTGAGGACGGACTGCTTATGGCTGACACCCTGACCACCAACCGCTGGGTCTATGCCTTCGGCGGCGGCGGCGCCGATGGCGACGCGACGATGAAGAACCTGCTGGGCGGCAAGGGCGCCAACCTGGCCGAGATGGCCATGCTGGGCCTGCCGGTGCCGCCGGGGTTCACGGTGACCACCGAGGCCTGCGTCCACTACTACGCCAACGGCAAGCAGTACCCGGCCGAACTCGCCGCCCAGGTCGACGCCGGCCTGAAGAAGGTCGAGGAGATCACCGGCAAGACCTTCGGCGACGCGTCCAACCCGCTGCTGGTTTCGGTGCGCTCGGGCGCCCGCGCCTCGATGCCGGGGATGATGGACACGGTCCTGAACCTGGGCCTCAACGATGAGACGGTTCAGGGGCTGGGCAAGCTGTCCGGCGACGAACGCTTCGCCTTCGACAGCTACCGCCGCTTCATCCAGATGTACTCGAACGTGGTGCTCGATCTGGATCACCACATGTTCGAGGAGATCCTCGACGACCACAAGGACAGCCTCGGCCTGACCGTCGACACGGCCCTGACCGCCGACCACTGGAAGGCCGTCGTCGCCGACTACAAGAAGGCGGTCGAGCGCGAGCTGGGCAAGCCCTTCCCGCAGGATCCGCAGGAGCAGCTGTGGGGCGCCATCGGCGCGGTCTTCGCCAGCTGGATGAACGACCGGGCCAAGTTCTATCGCCGCATGCACGACATCCCCGAGGCCTGGGGCACGGCGGTGAACATCCAGTCGATGGTGTTCGGCAACATGGGCGAGAGCAGCGCCACGGGCGTGGCCTTCACCCGCAACCCCTCGACCGGCGATGACCGCCTGTACGGCGAGTTCCTGATCAACGCCCAGGGCGAGGACGTCGTCGCCGGCATCCGCACGCCGCAGTCGCTGACCAAGGTGGCGCGCGAGGAGATGGGCGACATCACCCCTTCGATGGAAGAAGCGATG
>JBIKII010000193.1:0-5741 GCA_044361705.1 Caulobacter sp. | reverse complement strand
CCAGGCGATCCTGCCCCTGCGCGGCAAGATCCTGAACGTCGCCAGCGCCACCGGCGACAAGCTGATGGGCAACAAGGAGCTGGCCGACCTGATGCTGGCCCTGGGCGTCCAGGGCGGCAGCAAGTACCGCGAGGACGACCTCCGCTACGACCGCATCATCATCATGACCGACGCCGACGTCGACGGCGCCCACATCGCCAGCCTGCTGATCACCTTCTTCTACCGGACGATGCCGGAGATGGTGCGGGGCGGGAAACTGTATCTGGCCATGCCGCCGCTCTACCGGATCAGCGACGGCAAGAAGTCGCTCTACGCCCGCGACGACGCCCACAAGGACGAGCTGCTGGCCACCGTGTTCAAGGGCAGGAAGCCCGAGATCGGCCGCTTCAAGGGTCTCGGCGAGATGATGCCGGCCCAGCTCAAGGAAACCACCATGGACCCGGCCAAGCGCACGCTGGCCCGGGTGACCCTGCCCCGCGACGAAAGCAGCGTTGAGGATCTGGTCGAGAGGCTGATGGGCCGAAAGCCTGAGGCTCGCTTCCAGTTCATCCAGGAAAACGCCGAGTTCGCGGCCGCCGACATCGACATCTGACCAGAATTAGGGCCGGAAGTCGCCGCGCGCGGACACATCGCCCGAAATTCTATACTCACGCTGTTCAACGATAGGCTCATTGACCCCCGGCTGTATCAGCTCTCGGTGCGGTGAATGAAACTCTCATCAAGCTTTCTTGACCGGAACGCCTCGCCGCCTCGCGAGTTATCCGGGGTAGTTTGGCGGCGGTCAGTCGCCCGACGGCGTATGCACGGGGCATCTGAATGTTGAACATGGACCTTGAACGCCCGTCTCGGACCACGGAGGCGCGCCCGCCTCTGCCGCAGCCTGGAGGCGCGGCGCTCTTCCTCGACCTGGACGGCACGCTGGCGCCCATCGAGGCGACGCCCGACGCGGTGCGGGCCGACCCCCATCGCACCCGGTTGCTGCGCCGCCTCGTCGCGCGGTTTGACGGGCGCGTGGCGATCCTGAGCGGCCGGTCCATCGCCGAGGTCGACCGCATCCTGGACGGCGCCGTGCCCAACGTCGCCGGCGTGCACGGCCTTGAACGGCGCACGGCGTCGAACACCGTGTCCGCCGTCCCGCCCCACCCCGCGCTGGACCGTGTCGAGGAGACCCTGGCCAGCTTCGCCAGAGGGCAGCGCGGCCTGCTGGTTGAAAGCAAGGCCCGCTCCGTCGCGCTGCACTATCGCGGTCATCCGCCGGCCGAGGAGGCCTGCCTCGATATCGGCCGGCGGCTGGCGGCGATGCACGGTCTGCAGGTTCAGGAGGGTCGCATGGTCGTCGAACTCCGCACGCCCGGTCCGGACAAGGGCGACAGCCTGCGCCTGTTCATGGCCGAACTGGTCTTCGCCGGCGCCACGCCGGTGATGGTCGGCGACGACATGACCGACGAGCATGCCTTTGACGCGGCCAGCGACCTGGGCGGCTGGAGCGTTCTGGTCGGCGCGCTCCGGCCGACGGCGGCGCTCTACCGGCTTCACGACCCGGCCGCCGTCCTGGCCTGGCTGGAGGAGGCTGTGTCGTGAGCCGCCTGATCGTCGTTTCCAACCGCGTCAGCCTGCCGCGCGAGACCGGCGGCGGTTCCGTTGGCGGCCTGGCGGCGGCGCTTGGCGCGGCGCTGCGGGAGCATCAGGGCGTCTGGTTCGGATGGAGCGGTGAGACAACCCCGCACTATACCGGCCAGATCGCCATGGAGCGTGTCGGAGATGTCACCCTGGCCCGTGTTGACCTCGAGCCGGTGGATGTCGAGGAGTACTACAACGGCTACGCCAACAAGACGCTGTGGCCGCTGTTTCACGACCGCATCGATCTGACCGCCTACGAGCGTCCGTTCGACGCCGGCTATGCGCGGGTCAATGCCCGCTTCGCCGAGGCGCTGGTCGCGCTGATCGGCCCCGATGACCTGATCTGGGTGCACGACTACCACCTGGCCCCGCTGGCGCGGGAGCTTCGGGCCCTGGGAGTGAAGAACAGGATCGGCTTTTTCCTGCATATTCCCTGGCCGGCCCGGCAGCTGCTGGTCACGTTGCCCGGTCACCGGAAGTTGGTGGAGGCGCTGTTCCACTACGACGTGGTCGGCTTCCAGACCGAGGACAACCTGTCGGCTTTCACCGGCTATCTGTCCAAGGAGATCGGCGTCGCCGCGCCCGACGACAACGGCGTGGTCTCTGCCTTTGGACGGCGGACCCGGCTGGGCGCCTTTCCGATCGGCATCAAGCCCGAGGACTTCTCGGAGGGAGCCCTCTCGTCCGGCGGGCAGGAGTCCTTTGCGCGCATGCAGGAGTCGATGGCGGGTCGCAAGATGATCATCGGCGTCGACCGGCTCGACTACTCCAAGGGGCTTGAGGAGCGCTTCATCGCCTACGAGCAATTCCTCGCGACGCAGGAGGCCCAGCGGGAAAAGGTCTTCATGCTCGAGATCGCCACTCTCAGCCGCGACGCCGTCGAGGCCTATCAGGACCTCCGCGGGCGGCTC
This sequence comes from Caulobacter sp., assembly GCA_044361705.1. Taxonomy (GTDB): domain Bacteria; phylum Pseudomonadota; class Alphaproteobacteria; order Caulobacterales; family Caulobacteraceae; genus Caulobacter. Next base: position 3,210 of record JBIKII010000193.1, on the reverse strand, counting down.
GACGCCATCGCCGGGCGGATCAACGGCGCCTACGGGACGATGGACTGGGTGCCGCTGCGCTACGTGAACACCGGCTACCGCCAGGACGAACTGGCCGGCATCTACCGCGCCGCCAGCGTCGGGCTGGTCACCCCGCTGCGGGACGGGATGAACCTGGTGGCGAAAGAATATGTCGCCTCGCAGGATCCGGAGGATCCGGGGGTGCTGATCCTGTCACGCTTCGCCGGCGCCGCCGCCCAGATGGGCTCGGCGCTGATCGTCAACCCGTATGACCGGGACGAGGTGGCGAACGCGATCCAGCGCGCCCTGACCATGGGCTACGCCGAGCGTCGGCGGCGCTGGGAGAAGCTGATGGACAACGTCGTAACCGAAGACGTCGCCGCCTGGCGGGAGTCGTTCGTGGAAGCCCTGAAGGGCGAAACACGGACCACCCCCGCCCGCCTGGCCAACGACGCGGCCTGACGACGGCGCTTGAACGGACCGGGACCTACCGCCCCGCCTGGATCGTGACGGTCACCGGCGCGCCGCCCTGACCGGTCGACTTCCAGCTGTCGCCGACATTCTTGCTCACGGTCTTGGAGCAGGAGGCGGGAGTGGGCTCGGGGCTGGACTGGGTAAAGCAGGTCTGGCTGCCCGAGATCGCCCAGGTTCCGGCGCTTTCGCCCATGGGGCTGCTGCCGGTGTAGGTGCCGTCCTCGTTGACGTACAGGTTGACGGTCGTGCCGTCGCCGTAGGTGATCACCACGGTGTTGCCGTAGGCGGTCGCCATCGGATCGGCCAGGGCCGGTCCGGCCAGCATCGCGGCGGCGAGCGCCACGGTCGCAAGAAGTCGCATGTTCTAGTTTCCCACCCGAAGTGTTTTCGCAGGCTCGCCTCGAGGGCGAGCGTGGGCAGGCTAATCAGAAAAACAGCGTTGCGTTAACCCTTTCCGGACCGGTCAGGGCAACGCGCCGCGACCGGCGGTCAGGGTGTGGCGTACGGGCTCGCCCTTCAGACCCTTGGCCATCCAGCTGGCGCCCACGCCGCCGCCGGTCGGCGGGATGGAAGTGCAGAAGGCCAGCGGCACGTAGAACGGGCGTTTCTGGGTCATGCAGACCTTTCCGCCCTTGATCGCCCATTCCCCGCCGGTGCGCTGGCCGTTGGCGCGCTGGGCGTCATAGACGCCGTTGGGATGGAGCCACAGGAAGGTGCGCTTGCCGTCCGGATAGATGCTGACGATGGTGTTGTTGAAGGCGGGGTTCAGGACCTCGGGAGCCGGCGACGCGGCGAGCGCGGCGGCCATGACCGCGCCGGCGATCAACTGGACTGACATCGGCTTCCTCCCACGCCGTACACTGAAGACAATTCATCACATATCCGCTGCTCAACCGTCATCAAACTTCTCGCCTCCGGGGAGGCGCAGATCGCCGGGCCCCTTGACGTCAGACCGGCCGCCCGTCATTGCGCCACGGCCCATGGATACCCCGCAACATCCCCGGACCGCGCTGGACAGCCTGCAGGCCGGACGCGCCTTCGCCGCCCTCGTGGTGCTGCTGTTCCATGTCGAGCTGGCGCTGGCCCTTCCGCAGTACCTGGGCCGCGACACCTTCCCGGTGTTTCGTTCCGGCTATTCGGGCGTGCACTTCTTCTTCGTGCTCAGCGGCTTCGTGATCCTGATGGCGCACCGCCGGGACATCGGGCTGGCGGGCCGGCTGCCGACCTTCGTCTGGAAGCGGGCGCGCCGCATCTACCCCCCGCTCTGGGCCGCCCTGCTGATCGTCATCCCGACCACGCTGATGCTGCCGCTGCTCAACAACGGGGTTGGCTTCAGCGCGCTGGACGTGCTGTCGGCCGCGGCCCTGACACCAGACCCCCACGACCCGCTTCTGTCGGTGATCTGGACCCTGCGGCACGAGGCGCTGTTCTACGCGGTGTTCGGCCTCATCCTGTGGCGACCCAGGGTCGGACTGGCCGTGGCGGCGGTCTGGATGATGCTGTCGGCGACCCTCCCCTGGCTGGGCATCGACGGCTGGCTGCGGTTCTTCTTCACCAGCCAGCACCTGCTGTTCGCGTTTGGCGCGGCGGCGTACCTGGCGTTCGAGCGGGGCAAGGTGCCCCTGCCCGGCGTGGTGATGAGCGCGGGACTCCTGCTGTTCGCGATCACCTGGGCCATCCCGGTGATGAAGCTGCCGCTGAACGGCATCCTCGGCAACTGGGCCTTCGGCCTAGGCGCGACCCTGGCGATCCTGGGGGCGGCCAGCCTTGAGCGGACACGGGGGCTTCCCGTGCCGCGCTGGCTGTCCTTCCTCGGCGAGGCGTCCTACGCCATCTACCTGGCCCATGCGCCGGTGGTCTACGCCGCCACCGCTGGAGCCCTGGCGCTGGCGCCGGCGCTGCGCCAGGCGCCGATCCTGCTGTTCCTGATCGTCACGCTCGCGTCCCTCGCGGCCGGAATCGCCTTCCACCTGTGGATCGAGCGTCCGCTGCTCGCCCGGTTGCCCCACACCCCGCCGCGCGGACGCGCCAACGCGGCCGCGAACACGTCAGCGCCCTAGGCAACGCAAGGCTTTCGTTGACTTTTCGGGGTAAGCGCCCTAACAGGCGCATGCTCCGGGCAGGTCTGGCGAATCCGCGCCGCCCGCTCGCCCAATGATCCGGGCGGCTCGGCGCTTTCGATTTAAGCGAGACATGACCGAATTTTCCCAGCTGGGGCTTAGCGCCTCCACACTCAAGGCAGTGGCCGATACCGGCTACACGACCGCCACTCCGATCCAGGAACAGGCCATCCCGGTGGCCCTCGCCGGCCGCGACGTCCTGGGCATCGCCCAGACCGGCACCGGCAAGACCGCCGCCTTCACCCTGCCGATGATCGACCGCCTGTCGGCCGGTCGCGCCCGGGCCCGCATGCCGCGCGCCCTGGTCCTGGCCCCGACCCGCGAACTGGCCGACCAGGTCGCCAGCAGCTTCGAGAAGTACGCCAAGGGCACCCGCCTCTCGTGGGTCCTGCTGATCGGCGGCGTGTCGATGAATGACCAGGTCGCGGCGCTGGACAAGGGCGTCGACGTGCTGATCGCCACCCCCGGCCGCCTGCTCGACCTGTTCGAGCGCAGCAAGATCCTGCTGACCGGCGTGCAGATGATGGTCGTCGACGAAGCCGACCGCATGCTCGACATGGGCTTCATCCCGGACATCGAGCGCATCTTCAAGATGACGCCGCCGAAGAAGCAGACC
>JBIKII010000039.1:0-19192 GCA_044361705.1 Caulobacter sp. | reverse complement strand
ACACCGTCATCGACTACAAGGCCGAGCCCGACCTCACGGCGGCGATCAGGGCGGCCTGCCCGGGCGGCGTCGACGTGCTGTTCGACAATGTCGGCAACGAAATGGTCGACCGCGTCCTGCCGCTGATGAAGCTGCGCGGCCGGGTTGTCGTGTCCGGCCAGGTGGCGGACTACAATGTGCCGGTCGATCAACGGTATGGCCTGAAGCACACCGACGTCTTCATCACCCACCGGGTCCGCATGGAGGGACTGGTGGTCTTCGACGACATCCGTCAGTTCGCCGCCGCCCAGAGCCAGATGGCTGACTGGATCGCCGACGGCTCGCTGAAGTTCGCCATCGAGGAGTTCGACGGCCTTGAGTCCGCCGCTTCAGCCTTCTGCGGCCTGTTCCGGGGCGAGAACTTCGGGCGTCGCCTCGTCCGTGTCAGTGAGGATCCCGCCTGATGAAGTTCGAAGACTACCAGCGCTTCACCTTCCGCCGCGACGGACGGATCCTGGTCTGCAGCTTCAGCGGCAACGCCGTGAACGCCGTCGACGCCCGCATGCACGACGAACTGGCCGAGCTGTTCGTCGATCTGCAGCATGACGAGGACAGCGACCTGATCGTCCTGACCGGCGAGAACCGCGCCTTCTGCGCCGGCGGCGACTTCGACTGGTTCGACGAGCAGATCAACGATCCCCGGAAGTTCCGCGCCATCGCCTATGACGCCAAGCGGATCGTCAGCGGCCTGCTCGACCTGGAGAAGCCGATCATCGCCCGGCTGAACGGCGCGGCGGCGGGCCTGGGCGCCACCATCGCCCTGCTCTGCGACGTCATCATCGCCGATGAGGCCGCCAAGATCGGCGATCCGCATGTGAAGGTCGGGCTTGTGGCCGGCGACGGCGGCGCGATCATCTGGCCGCAGCTGATCGGCTTCGCCCGCGCCAAGGAACTGCTGATGACCGGCGACCTGCTGACGGCGACGGAAGCGGCCGGCATGGGCCTGATCAACTACGCGGTCCCGACCGACCAGCTGGACGCCAAGGTCGCCGAGATCGCCGGAAAGATTCTCGGCAACCCCCGCTGGGCGGTGCGCTGGACCAAGATGACGGCCAACATCACGCTGAAGCAGATCATGGTCAGCACGTCGGACGCGGCGGTGGCCTATGAGACGCTGAGCAACATGACCGCCGACCGAAAGGAGGCCGTCGCCGCCTTCCGCGAACGGCGGCCGATGAACTTGACGGGGGAGTGATGGCCGTCACCGTCCAAAGCAGTTTCGACTATGATGCGCCGGCTGATCAGGTATGGGCCGATCTGATCAGCTACGATGCGCTTGCAGAGTCGATGAAGGGTAGCGTGACTTACGTTGGCCTGCCTGACGGCGAGGCAAAGGTCGGCGACGACTTCGAGGTCGAGCTGAAGATATGGGGCTGGCTGCCGGTCGGGCGCTGGCGCATGCAGGTTGTCGAGCGCGACGACGCCAGCCGGGTGATGCGGAGTGAGGAAGGCGGCGGAGTGGTGCGCCGCTACCATCACAGCCTTATGGTCGAGCCTACCGGACCGGCGACCTGTCGCTACGAGGATCTGATTGTGCTCGACGCAGGTCTCTTCACCGGCTTCTATCGCCGCAACGTGGAGCGCATGTACAGTGAGCGTCACCGTGCCCGCGCGACCAGGCTGGCGGCCGGCGCATGAGCCTTCCCCCCGAACCCTCACACGTCACCGAGCTCCGCTCGATCCTGCAACGGTTCATTGCCGAGAAGGCGCCGCGCGAGAAGCGGCGGGAGTGGGACCGCACCCACACCTTCCCGCGCGACCTGTTCAAGCAGCTGGCCGACCTCGGTCTCTGCGGCCTGACCGTGCCGGAGGAGTACGGCGGCACCGGCCCGGATATCCTGGGCGCCGTGGCGGCCATCGAGGAGCTGTGCCGGGCGGGATCCTTCCTCGCCGGACCATTCATCCAGTGCGCCTTCTACGGCGGCATGAACATCCTGGAGAACGGCTCGGCCGAGCAGAGGGCGGACCTGCTGCCGAAGCTGGCGAAGGGCGAACTGATGTTCGCCTATGGCCTGTCCGAGCCCGACGTTGGCGGCGATCTCTCGCAGGTCTCCACCCGCGCGCGGCGCGAGGGCGACGAGATCGTCGTCAACGGGGCCAAGCGCTGGTGCACCGGCGCCGACTTCTCCGACTACATCTACTGCCTGGTCCGCTCGGACCCGGACGCCCCGGCCCGGAGCGGCCTGTCCTTCCTGCTGATCCCGACCAACGCGCCGGGGGTGACCATCACCCCCATCGACCATGTGAACCTCCGCTACACCCTGTCGTCCGACGTCCACTTCGACGAGGTCCGCCTGCCGCTGTCGGCCATCGTCGGCGGGCCCGAGAAGTGGAACCAGGGCTGGAAGATGCTGGCCGGCCGGGCGCTCGACATCGAGAAGCTGGAGATCAGCGCCTGCGCGTTCGGCATCGCCCAGGCGGCGATGGAGGAGGCCTGGGCCTACAGCCAGGAGCGGGTGCAGTTCGGCAAGCCGATCGCCGCCCACCAGGCCGTGCGCCATGCGCTGGTCGACGCCCGCACGAAGCTGGAGGCCTGCCGCCTGATGCTGTGGAACGCCGCGCGCCTGGCCCACGAGGGGCAGCCCTGCGCGGTGGAGACCAGCATGGCCAAGCTGTTCATCGCCGAGGCCGGGGTCGAGATCGCCCTGACCTGCCAGCGGGTGATGGGCGCCTACGCCATGTCCGCCGACTACGATATCGAACGTAATGTGCGCGACCTGCTGGGCATGCCGATCGTCGGGGGCTCCTCGAACATGCAGCGCAACAACCTCGCGGCCCTTTGGAAACTTCCCGGATGACCTACAACGCCGTCGCCGCCGCCACCTCGCTGGCCCTGGAGGTCGCCCGCCGCGCCAACGAGATCGAGGCCGGTCGCCGCATGCCCGCCGACCTGGCGCGCAAGTTCGCCGACGCCGGCCTGTTCCGTATGCTGCTGCCGGCGACGCTGGACGGCCATGAGACCATCCCGAGCGACGTCGCCCAGGCCATTGAGATCATCGCCCAGAACGACGCCTCCGCAGGCTGGTGCCTGATGATCGGCGCCACCACCGCCTCGATGGCCAACCGTCTGGAGCCGGAGATGGCGCGCGAGGTGTTCGGCGCGCCGGAGGTCATCGCCGCCGGGGTCTTCGCCCCGATGGGCAAGGCAGTGGACGAGGTCGACCACTGGCGCGTCACCGGTCGCTGGCAGTGGGGCAGCGGCGCGCAGAACGCCAACTGGATCGCCGGCGGCGCCATGATCATGGGTCCGGACGGCCCGATGCTCGACGCGGACGGCCAGCCGATCCACCGGATGATGATCTTCCGCGCCGACGAGGTGGAGCTGATCGACACCTGGCGCACCTCGGGCCTCTGCGGCACCGGCAGCCTCGACTTCGCGGTCAAGGACCTCCGCGTGCCCAAGGACCGCTCGGTCGCGCTGCACAGCGACCGCACGCGGGTCGAAACGCCGCTGGCGAAGTACCCGGTGTTCGGCATGCTCGCGCTGGGCGTCGCGGCGGTGGCGCTCGGCAACGCCCGCGGCGCGCTGCTGACGGCCGGCAACATGGCGCTGCAGAAGAAGCAGCAGGGCTCGCAACGGGCCCTGGCCGAGCGCGGCGTGACCCAGAACGACTACGCCCGCGCCGTCGCCGCGCTGTCGGCCGCCCGCGCCCACTACTATGAGTGCATCTCGGTGATCTGGGCGGCGCTGCAGGCGGGGCAGGAGGTCACGCTGGAGCAGCGTGCGCGCCTGCGCCTGGCCTGCGCCCACGCCACCCATGTCTCCGCCGATGGCTGCAAGACCGCCTACGACATGCTGGGCGGGTCGGCGGTCTATCTGGACAACGACCTGCAGCGCCGCTTCCGCGACGCCAACGTCATCACCCACCATGTCATGGTCGCGGCCCCGATCTTCGAACTGGCCGGCCGCGTGCTGCTCGGTCAGCCGACCCGCGACGCGCTGATCTGACTGTCCCCGACAGCGTCCGCGCAACCGTTAACCCCCCACGGCGTTCTGCCCCGGTAGCGGGAGGGGAATCCCCCGCGGGCGTTGAAAGGTTCCGGGAGGCCGTTCCACGTTCCGCATCCCTGTAAGGAACGGAACACCATGAAGACTCACCTCATCGCCGTCGCGACGGCGAGCGCCATCGCCCTGACCGCCGGCGCCGCCGCGGCCCAGACCTATCCGCAGTCGCGGGACCAGTACGAAGCGCAGCAGCGCGAGTACCAGCGGCAGCAACAGGCCTACCAGGAGCGGCGCGAAGATTATCAGGAGCGCCGCGAGGACTACGCTGACCAGCGCCAGACCTACGAGGCCAAACGCGCGCAGTACCTGCGCGACCAGGCCGCTTACGACCGCCGCTATGGTCGCGGCGCCTACGTCCGGCAGTACGGCGAATGGCGCGACACCGGGTCCTATTCGGGCGCCTACACCACCGGCCAGGCTCCCAACGCCGGCTCCTATGGCTACGGCGACTCCTGGGGCTACAGCAATGCGCCCTATGCCGGCGACTACAGCGCCGATGCCTCCTACAACGACGCCTATGCGCCCTATCGCAACAGCCCCTGTGAACAGCGCAAGGACGGCCGCACCGTCGCCGGCGCCCTGATCGGCGCCCTGGCTGGCGCGGCGATCGGCTCCAACGTGGCCGCCACCGACGTCCAGACCGAAGGCACTGTCCTCGGCGCCCTGGTCGGCGCCGGCGTCGGCGGCAGCATCGGTCGCCGGTCGGCCAACTGCGACGACACGGGCTACTACTGGAGCCGGGACCAGACCGTCTCCTATCGCGAGAGCGGCAGCTACCGTCAGCGCGGCGCCCGCAGCGGTCGCTACGCCTACAACGACTACAGCCGTCGTGGATGCCGCCTGGCCGCCGCGCCGACCGAATGGGGCGGCCGCACCGAGGTCCGCTACGTCCGCGTCTGCCCGGATCGTCAGGGCCGCTACCGCATCACGGACTAGAACGGCGCGGGGACATGCTCTCGAAGGGCGTGTCCCCCGACCGTCTGCCAAATCACCGTCATCCTCGCCCTCGTGGCGAGGACCCCTTTGTCGGTTCGCAGGTGAGCGTGTGATCACCCTCTCGCGGCGCGGCTGAACGAGGGGTCCTGGGCACAGGGCCCAGGATGACGAGGTTGGTGGGGCTAGCCCGCCGCGTACGCCTCCACAGCCGCGATGTGCCGCGCCTTGTCCGCCTCGCCCAGGAACGAGCCGCTGAAGCTGTTCCTGGCCAGCGTGACCAGATCCTCGCGCGTCAGGCCAACCGCCTCCGCGGTGCGGATGTAGTTTTCGGCCAGATAGCCGCCGAAATAGGCCGGGTCGTCACTGTTGCAGGTGGCCTTGAGGCCCAGCTCCAGCATCCGCTTCATCGGATGGTCCTTCAGGTCCTTCACCACGCAGAGGCTGAGGTTCGACAGCGGGCAGACGGTCAGGGTGATGCCCATGTCGACCAGCCGCTGCGTCAGCGCCGGATCCTCCAGCGCCCGGTTGCCGTGGTCGATGCGGTCGACGCCGAGGATGTCGAGCGCCTCGTAGACATAGGCCGGCGGTCCCTCCTCGCCGGCGTGGGCGTTGATCAGCAGACCTCGCTCACGGCAGGCCTTCATGACGTTGGCGAACTTCGACGGCGGATGACCGACCTCGCCGCTGTCCAGGCCGACGCCGACGAAACGGTCCAGGTACGGCTCGGCCTGCTTCAGGGTCTCGAACGCCGCCTCTTCGCTGAGGTGCCGCAGGAAGCTCATGATCAGCTTGCTGCTGACGCCAAGCTCGGCCTGCGCCTGCGCCATCCCGGCCAGGATGCCGTCGGCGGCGACGCTGAACGGCAGGCCGCGGTCGGTGTGGGTCTGGGGGTCGTAGAAGATCTCCGCATGGACCCCGCCGTCGGCGTGCAGCCGCCGGAAGTAGGCCATGGTCAGGTCCTGGAAGTCCTCCTCCGTCTGCAGCACCCCGGCGCCCTGGTAGTAGATGTCCAGGAAGTCCTGAAGGTTGGAGAAGGCGTAGGCGGCGCGGATCGCCTCGACACTGTCGAAGGGCAGGGTGATGCGGTTGCGCTGGGCCAGCGCGAACATCAGCTCGGGCTCGAGGCTGCCCTCGATATGCAGGTGAAGCTCGGCCTTGGGCAGGCCGCGGATGAAGGTCGCAAGATCGGTGCTCATGAGCCCATCACACGGCGCGCGGGGCCTTTGGTCAAGCGCCCGCGAAGGCCCCGTGGTCCATCGAGCCAACAGTTCAGGTATAGATAAGACATCGTTCGGATACTGGTATGTAATGTCGGATAGTCGACGCTATTCGCACATTTGGCCGCGCTCGATAGTGTTTGAAATGTTTTCGGTGGGCCAGATATGCAAGAACAGCGTATTGCCGGCGCGTACTTGTGGGCCGCGGCGACTGGGAGACTTGCAGCGCTCTCGTCCCTTCCGCGAACCGGAACCTGGCCTTGCGAACATTCTCTTTCTACATTCACGACCAGCGCTATTCGGTGCCGACTCTCCAGATCGTCACCGTCCGCGATGAAGAGCGCGCCCGCGAACTGGCGCAGCAGCGGCTGGCCGAGGGTGAGCACCACCTGGCGATCGAGGTGGTCGAAGACCAGGTCGAGCTGTTCAGGCTGGAGCGCCAGGGCGCCCGACGCCCCTCTTGCCAGCTGAAAAACCCGAGCGCACTATCCCCGCTCAAAGGCTCCTTGCCGGCGAACCCGGCACAGGGGCCTTTTCATTTGGAGGCGCCCTCAAGAGCGCGCAGGGAAGAATGTCCGTCAACAAGCAAGGCCATATCCGCCTGACCTCGCATCCGCAGGCAGGCTCCGCCACCCGTTTCCCCATCGCCTGGGGCGCCGCGACCGCGACCGAGCGCGGCCCGGTGATCGCCAGCCCGAACGCCGGCGCCGACCGCAACGCCATCGGCGCCCACGGCGGCGCCTACTCCGTCTACCGCTCGCTGGCCATCGCGTCGGGCGCGCTGAACCCGCTGGTCCGGCCCGACCTGACCGACACCTCGCCGGTGGTCGATATCGGACCGTTCGGTCAGTGGGCGGACGAGAAGAAGATCGTCTCCCTCGATCCCTGGGGCCATCGGGTGCAGGTCGACTTCGCGCGCCAGATCGCCGAGGGCGTCGACATCCGGCCCAGCATCGCGGTGACCAAGGCGCGCCTGAGCCTGCCCGAGATCAGCCAGGCCATCGAGGCCGGTCGCCTGAAGATCGACGGGACGGTCGTTCACGACACCCACGACGTCGCCGTGACCAAGGCCGCCCTCGACCCGGTCTGGTATCTGCCCGGCATCGCCGAGCGGTTCGAGGTCGACGAGACCACCCTGCGCCGCACCCTGTTCGAACAGACCGGCGGCATGTACCCCGAGCTGGTCACCCGCCCGGACATCAAGGTCTTCCTGCCGCCGATCGGCGGCATCACCCTCTATATCTTCGGCGATCCGGCCGCGATCGCCGACCCGGCCCGCCGCCTGACCTGCCGGGTGCATGACGAGTGCAACGGCTCCGACGTCTTCGGCTCCGACATCTGCACCTGCCGGCCCTACCTGACCCACGGCATCGAGGAGGCCATCCTCGAGGCCCAGAGCGGCGGCGCCGGCCTCATCGTCTACAATCGCAAGGAAGGCCGGGCGCTGGGCGAGGTGACCAAGTTCCTCGTCTACAACGCCCGCAAGCGCCAGCCCGGCGGCGACCAGGCCGCCACCTACTTCGAACGCACCGAATGCGTCGCCGGCGTCCAGGACGCGCGGTTCCAGCAGCTGATGCCCGACGTGCTGCACTGGCTGGGCGTCAAGCGCATCGACCGCTTCGTCTCGATGTCCAACATGAAGCACGACGCCCTGGTCGAGGGCGGCATCGAGATCGGCGAGCGGGTGCCCATCCCCGCCTGGCTGGTCCCCGACGACGCCAGCGTGGAGATGGAGGCCAAGAAGGCCGCCGGCTACTTCACGCCCGACGGCGCCCCGACGGCTGACGACCTGAAGAAGGTGGTGGGGCGCGACCTTGGCGAGTTTTGAGCTTCGAGGCGGGGACTGGTTCCGGCGCAGCCGGTACCTGTCCCTCAACAGCCTTCGAACGGTGTTGAGGGACAGCTACGCTTCGCGAAGCAGTCCCCGGACAGTCGCTCGATGAACCCCGCCGCCTCCCTCCTCTCCGCCGCCGCCGTCCGGGAACGCGCCCACGAGTTGCTGGCCATCGCGCTGGTCGATGGCCTCGCCGACTGGCGGGTCGATCTTGACCGCCTGCCGCATACGGCCGACGTGGTGGCGCGGGTGATCCGTGATCAGTATCCGACGCTGAGCGTGCCGTTCCACGCCCGCTGGCGGCACTTCCATGTCCGCGGCCGCGACCTGTGGCAGGAGCTGGGCGAGGAAGCCTTCTGGCCCGACCGCGCCGCCCGGGCCCGGGCGGCCTTCGACCTCTGCATCACCTCGGTGCTGCTCGACGCCGGCGCGGGGCCGGGCTGGCGCTATCTCGACGGCCCGACCGGCTCGACGACCTCGCGGTCGGAGGGGCTGGGGATCGCCTCGCTGCGGCTCTTCCAGTCCGGCGCCCTGTCGTCGCGGGCCGACGACCGGTACCGCGCCGATGCGCTGGCGACCTTCGAGGCCGCGACCCTGGCCAGGGCCTTCCAGGTCACGGGCGACAATCCGCTGGTCGGGCTCGACGGCCGCACCGCGCTGCTGCGCCGTCTGGGCCAGACGGTCGGCCGGCCGGGCGATCTCTACGACGTCATGGCCGCCCGCGCCGTCGCGGGACGCCTGCCGGCCCCGGTGATCCTGGAGGTGCTGCTCGAACGCCTCGGCCCGATCTGGCAGGACCGCCTGTCCCTGGACGGCGTACCGCTCGGCGATGTCTGGCGCCACCCGGCCATCCGGCGCGAAGACGCCACCGACGGCCTGGTCCCCATCCACAAGCTGTCGCAATGGCTGGCCTACAGCCTGATCGAGCCGCTGATCGAGGCTGGGATCGAGGTGGTCGACATCGACGGCCTGACGGGCCTGGCCGAATACCGCAACGGCGGCCTGTTCATCGACGACGGCGTGCTGGTCCTCAAGGACCCGGCCGACCTGGAGCGCACCCATGCGGTCGGCGATCCGCTGGTCGTCGGCTGGCGGGCGCTGACCGTGGCCCTGCTCGATCTCATCGCGCCGCTGGTGCGCGAGCGGCTGGGCGTGACGGCGGACGCGTTTCCGCTGGCCCGGGTGCTGGAGGGCGGCACCTGGGCGGCCGGTCGCCGGCTGGCCGCCGAACGACGCGAGGGCGGCGGTCCACCCCTGAAGATCACCAGCGATGGAACGGTATTCTGATGACCAAGGGCTACACCGGCGTCACCGTCGTCGATCACCCGCTGGTGCAGCACAAGCTGACCCGGCTGCGTGACCGCGACACCTCGACCAAGACCTTCCGCGAACTGATGCGGGAGATCTCGACCCTGCTCTGCTACGAGGTCACCCGCGATCTGGTCCTGACCGACCGCGCCGTCGAGACGCCGCTGGAGGCGACCACCGCCCCGGAGATCGCCGGCAAGAAGCTGGTCTTCGCGCCGATCCTGCGGGCCGGGGAGGGGATGCTGGAGGGCATGCTGACGCTGGTCCCCTCGGCCCGCGTCGCCCACATCGGCCTCTACCGCGACCCGGGCACCAGGGCGGCGGTGGAGTACTATCTCAAGGTCCCCGAGACCCTGGCCGAGCGGCAGGTCATCGTCATGAACCCGCTGCTGGCCACCGGCGTCACCGCCCGCGCCGCCATCGACCGCCTGAAGGAAGAGGGCGCCCGCGACCTGCGCTTCGTCTGCGTCCTGACCTGCCCCGAAGGCATCGAAGCCCTGCGCGGCGACCACCCGGACGTGGCGATCTGGACCGCGGGCATCGACCGCGGCCTGGACGAGCGGGGGTTCATCCTCCCGGGCCTGGGCGATGCGGGGGACCGGCTGTACGGCACGCGGTGAGAGTGCGGTGGCGTTGAGAGTTCGGTGACAGTTTACGAACTCATCGTCGCGATCAGTCCGCCGATCCTCCAACGGCGTGCGAGTTCGTAAACTGTCACCGAACTCCACCGGACCGGATCGCCTGCGGCGTCCGGGATGACAGGGTGGTGGAGCCCCGCTAGCTTCCCCCCATGACCACGCCCCACGAAACCCTGCTCACCGCCACGCCCGCCGAGGGCGTCCTCCTCGTCACCCTGAACCGCCCCGACGCCGGCAATTCGCTGTCGACACAGATGGCGGAGGAATTGCTCGCCCTGCTGACGGACCTGACCGCCGACCCGGGCGCTATCCGCGCCCTGGTCCTGACCGGCGCCGGCAACAAGATCTTCTGCGCCGGGGCGGACCTGAAGGAGCGCGACGGCATGACCGACGCGCAGTGGGTCGCCCAGCACCGCCTGTTCGAGGCCATGCGTGACGCGCTGGTCGCCCTGCCGGTTCCGGTGATCTGCGCGGTCAACGGCGCGGCCTACGGCGGCGGAGCGGAGATCGCGCTCAACTGCGACTTCATCTACGCCGCCGACGGCGCCCGACTGGCGCTGCCGGAGGTGAAGCTGGGCATCATGCCGGGCCTGGGCGGCGCGCCCAACCTGGTCCGGGCGGCCGGCGAGCGCCGGGCCCGCGAGGTGCTGCTGACCGGCGATCCCTTCACCGCCGCCGAGGGCCTGGCCTGGGGCGTGGTCAACCGCGTCTGCGCCGCCGACGAACTGGTCGCCGCCGCCGTCGAGACCGCCCGCAGGATCGCCGCCAACGCCCCGCTGTCGGTGCGCAACATCCGCCGCGTGGTCCGCGACACCGCCGTCCTGACCGGCGCCGAAGCCATCGCCGTCGAGCTGGCCGCCTACGACGAACTCACCCCGACCGACGACCGCCGCGAAGGCGTGGCGGCGTGGGGCGAGAAGCGGAAGGCGGAGTGGAAGGGGCGGTGAGAACCGAGCCACGAGCGGCGCTCATCGCGGTCTTCGAGGAGGCGAGAGACTTGCTCGCGCTCGCGGACAACGACTTCAGCTGGTCGAGCTGGGGAGACTTCAAGGCTGCGGCCTTGGAGATCGACGGCATCCTCGGGCAACTGCGACGCGCTGAGGCGCCAGACATCCTGGCGATGGAAGTCATCTTTGCGCCAACAGGTCCCATGCAGGAAGTCAGCCTCTCAAGCGGCTGGGCCGATGCGTTTCTTGATCTGGCCAGCCGCTTTGACGCCGCACTGCATGGCGGCGAGTGCACGACAAGGACCACCCGCCCATGGTGGAAGTTCTGGTCGCGCCGATAGGTGCGCCACTCTATCCCCCGTCTTCCCGGCGAAGGCCGGGATCCATGACCCCGCTCCAGCCCTTGCCCTGTATGGACCCCGGCCTTCGCCGGGGAGACGGAGATGGGGGGATAGAGCGCAGTTTATCCCCCTCGCCCCAACCCCGCCCATACTCAGCACGTCCCCGTCGCGGGGGAGGGCGCCTGGTACCAGCCCGATGCGGCGACTGGGAGTGGTCGAGCGGGACCAGGCGGAGGGGACGTAAGCCTCCGTTCCAGGCGTGCGCTGGTGTGCCGCCTGCCCGTTCGTGGGCAGCAGTTCGAGCCGTCCGGAGAGGCCGGGCGGGGAGAGTCCGGGATGAAAGGGTGAACAGCCCTGCGCGTCCCGGGCCTGCGAGATAACGACCACGCGGAGCGTCAGTCTTCGTCGAAACGGTTACGTCTACTCTTGCTCCGGGCGGAGGCCCGGCGCTCCGCCCCCTCCCCAACCTGTTCGGGTCAAGCCCGCCCGGGCGGTGAAGCCGTGCCTCCCGTCTCCCTCCCCTTTATGGGGAGGGTGGATCGGCGAGCGCAGCGAGACGAGACGGGTGGGGCAAGCAGCGATCCTCACCGGACGTCGAAGTCGACCATTACTTGCCCCACCCTGGCCGCTTCGCGGCCTGTCCCTCTCCATAAAGGGGAGGGAGGACAGCGCCCCCTCACCGCCTTCGCCCGACTCCCCTATATTGCCGTCCGTGACCGAAACCCCGCCCGCCCCAGCCCTGACCGGCGCCGCCCTGATCGCCGACCATGCCAGGCGTCTGCCGGACGCGCCGGGCGTGTACCGGATGATCGGCGAGGGCGGCGAGGTGCTCTATGTCGGCAAGGCGCGGTCGCTGAAGAAGCGGGTGATCCAGTACGCCCAGGGCCGCTTCCACACCAATCGCATCGCCCACATGGTCGATCTGACCCGGGCGATGGAGTTCGTCTCGGTGCGCACCGAGACCGACGCCCTTCTGCTCGAGATCAACCTGATCAAGCAGATGAAGCCGCGCTTCAACGTGCTGCTGCGCGACGACAAGAGCTTCCCCGAGATCGTCATCCGCCGCGAGCATCCGGCCGCCCAACTTCGCAAGCATCGCGGGGCGCACACCATCAAGGGCGACTACTTCGGGCCCTTCGCCTCGGCCGGAGCGGTGAACCGCACGCTGAACACCCTGCAGAAGGCCTTCCTGCTGCGGTCCTGTTCCGACAGCGTCTACGAGAGCCGCACCCGGCCCTGCATGCTGCACCAGATCCGCCGCTGCGCCGCGCCCTGCACCGGCCTGATCGCGCTCGACGACTACGCGAAGCTGGTCGAGGAGGCCGAGGCCTTCCTGCGCGGCAAGAGCCGGGCGGTCATGGCCCGGATGTCGAGCGAGATGCAGGCCGCGTCCGACGACCTGGAGTTCGAGCGCGCCGCCCGCCTGCGCGACCGCATCCGCGCCCTGTCGGTCGTTTCGCAGGAGACGCAGGTCAATCCCGAGACGGTCGACGAGGCCGATGTCTTCGCCCTGTTCGCCGAGGGCGGCCAGGCCTGCGTCCAGGTGTTCTTCTTCCGGGCCGGCCAGAACTGGGGCAACCGCGCCTACTTCCCGCGGGTCGACAAGAGCGACAGCGACGCCGAGGTGATGAGCGCCTTCCTCGGCCAGTTCTATGACGACCGGCCGATCCCAAGGCAGATCCTGGTCAACGTCCAGCCGCATGAGCATGAGCTGCTCGGCGAGGCCTTCAGCATGAAGGCCGGCCGCCGCATCGAGATCGCCCGGCCGCAGCGCGGCGAGAAGAAGGGCCTCGTCGAGCAGGCGACGCTGAACGCCCGCGAGGCGCTGGGCCGGCGCATGGCCGAGGGCTCCGCGCAAGGCAAGCTGCTGGCCGGGGTGGCCGAGGCCTTCGGACTTGAGGCCAGCCCCGAACGTATCGAGGTCTACGACAACAGCCACATCATGGGGACCAACGCTGTCGGCGGCATGATCGTGGCCGGAACCGAGGGATTCCTCAAAAATCAGTACCGCAAGTTCAACATCAAGGGGACCGAGCTCACCCCCGGCGACGACTACGGCATGATGAAGGAGGTGCTGCGGCGCCGCTTCGCCCGCCTGGTGAAGGAAGAGGAGGAGGGTGACGACAGCGCCCGGCCCGGCCTGGTGCTGATCGACGGGGGCAAGGGCCAGCTGGACGCGGTGCTGGAGGTGATGGCCGACCTCGGCGTCGACGACATCGCCGTGGTCGGGGTGGCCAAGGGACCAGACCGCGACGCGGGACTGGAGCGGTTCTTCATGCCGGGCAAGACGCCCTTCATGCTCGAACCCAAGTCGCCGGTGCTCTACTACCTGCAACGGCTGCGCGACGAGGCCCACCGCTTCGCCATCGGCACCCACCGGGCCAAGCGCACCGCCGAGATGAAGCGCAATCCGCTCGACGAGATCGACGGCGTCGGGCCCGGCCGCAAGAAGGCGCTGCTGCATGCGTTCGGTTCGGCCCGCGAGGTCGGCAAGGCCTCGGTCGACGACCTGATGAAGGTCGACGGCGTCAGCGGACCGCTGGCGCAGCGCATCCACGACTTTTTCCGCAAGTGACGCGATCAGACGCTATGGTGCGCTCATGAAATCACTTCCCAACCTGATCACCGGCCTGCGGCTCGTGCTGACGCTGTTCGTCTTCGTAGCCCTGATCGGGCTGATGCCGGTCTCGCCGGTCTACCGCTGGGCCATGGTCTCGGCGCAGGAGCCGGCGGCTATCCAGCAGGCCCTCTACTTCTTCGCCTTCTGGGGCTTCCTGATCGCGGCGGTGACCGACTTCCTCGACGGCTGGATCGCCCGCCGGTTCGACGCGACCAGTACGCTCGGCGCCATCCTCGATCCGATCGCCGACAAGGTGCTGGTGGCCGGGATGGTCGTCGGCATCGCCGCGCTCGGCAACTGGATCGTCGCCCTGGCCGGCGGTCTGATCCTGTTCCGCGAGTTCTCCGTCAGCGCCCTGCGCGAGACCCTGGCGCCCCGGGGGCTGAAGTTGCCGGTCACCACCCTGGCCAAGTGGAAGACGACGCTGCAGCTGGTGGCGCTGGCGGCGGAACTGTTCGTGTTCGGCTGGCGCGCCTGGGGCCTGCCGGAGGATCCGGAGCTGATCGGCCGGGCCTTCATGACCGCTCATGGCGTTCTGGCGCTGGCCACCGTTGTCACGGTCTGGACCGGGGTCGAGTATGCCCTGGCCGCCCGCAAGGCGCTAAAGGCCTGATTCCATTCGGCCGAACGCGGGTCAGGGTTACGCGTCGGGGCTGATCGTGCCATGATCGCCGCGTGTAAACCCTGGTGACCGCGGTGCTGACTTCCCTCGCCATGACGCTGGCGCTTCTCGCGCAGGATAGCCCGGCCGTCCTGCAGTCCTGCGTGTTCGAGGACACCGGCTGGGTGTGCCGCTACCGCGCCGAGGAAAGCGCTGTCGAGCTGGTCCCGCCGTCCGTCGCGCCGCGCCTGCCTGATCCGAGGTCGAAGCCCGAGTCCGCACTCTCGAAGGAAGAGATGCGCCAGGCCAAGCTGATCCGGCGATGCGCCGACGCCTCATGGATGTCGCTGTGCACGCCCGGTGACCGCAAGGAGGCCAGGGAGCTCAAGGCGGCGGCCGAGGCGCGGGCCACGCTGCGCCTGAAGGTCACCACCCTGGTCGCCGATGGCCGCTGCCCCGATGCTGTGGGCGCCGCCCTGCAGGGCGGCGACCTGGCGCTGGCCCGTGAGATCCGCACCTTCTGCGCGGCGGACAAGGTTGAGCCCGCCGGCAAGCCGGTCGAGACTCCGGCGGATGCTGCACCGGCAAAGGCGCCCGAGAAACCGGCGGAAAAGAAGTAGCCTCCTCTCCGGAGCGTCGTCGTCCCGGAGCGTTGTCGTCGTCCTCATGGCCTGAAATGACAAGACCCGCGCCGGAGTGAACCGGCGCGGGCCTGTTTCGTCTGGTGGCCGGGCCCCGCGGGGCCCGGTCAGCCTATTTGCAGTCCGTGCTGCCCTCGGGGCAGCCTTCGAAGTGCACTTGCGGCGGCTCGACCGTGACGCGCGACGGCTTCACGCGAACGTCAGGCGCCCGGATGTAGATCTGGACCGGCTCGACGCGGATGGGCGGCGCTTCGACGTAGATCGGCGGACCCTTGACGTCGATGCGGCCCGACGGGACCGAGACCGGCGGCGAGGTGATGTAGATGCCTGGGCCGCCCGAGGCGCTCACGCTCCAGGCCGGGCCAGGGACGTAGAACTGGCGGTTGACCCGGCAGGGGCAGTTGGGATCGTCAGGGTGCGGCGACTCGGTGCAGCCGTGCCACGGGGCCGGCGGTCCGGGATGAGGTCCCGGCGGCGGGCCTCCCGCCATCGCGCTGCCCGCGCCGGCGCTGGCCAGCAAGGCGGTCGAAACCGCCACCATCAACTTGCGCATATCCCGCCTCCGAATGGTCCGCGAAGGAACCTGAACAGTGCCCCCAGAGCACTCACCGAACATGGTTAGTCGAGGGCCGCAAGACTGGCAAGCACTCGTTAACCCTAAGAGTTCGCGGTTCGCCCCTCAGGCGAATTCTGTCCGCCTGGCGTGTATTTCTGCGGCGACGATGGTCGTTCGGCAGGCGCTACTCGGCGGCCAGCAGGGTGATCTCCGGCAGGCCCGCCTCGCCGCCCTCCACAACCTCCGGGTCGGATGGGCCGTGCAGAAGCCACTCGGAACCGGAGTTCTCCGTCCGCTCCCCGCGCATCAGGATCGCAATGAGCACGGGACCAACGCTACGCAGAACCATGGCCGCCTCCGGGACTTGATGCCGAAGTTGAGAGTGACTCGCAATTGTGGCCGGCGCAAGACGGCGAGCGGGGTATTCGCTCGGCGTCGATTGACCCATGACAATGCGCGATGGCCGGGAGCCTGTTCTGCTCACCCACGCTCACGCATCGCTACGCACGTTGGCCATAGCGGTCCGGCCCGTCGCGCCCTGCAACCGGAAGGCTTCCACCATGAACGCCATGCACCGACTGAGGGCCTATCACGCCCTTCTGGCCCTTCTGGTCGTGTTCGCCTTCCTCAGTCCGGAGTGGGGGCCTGTGCACAGCTGGCTGGGCTATGGCGTGGCCGCCATGATCCTCGTGCGGCTCGTCCTGGCCCTGACCGGCGCGCCGCAGCTGGGCCTGATGCGCTTCTATCCGCACATCCACGGCCTGAAGCTGGGCACGGTCTTCACTCACCCGGCCATCAGCGGGGCGCTCCTGCTGGGTATCGCCATCTGCGTCATCGGGGTCACCGGGACCGGCATCGCGCTCGACAAGGGGCGGACGTTCGGCCTCGGCCGCTCGGAGTTGCGCCAGCAGGTGCAGCCCGCAAAGCCGGAGCTTCCGATCGTCCGCGGCGACGACGACGAGGACGGCGAGCGTCGCGGGGGCGAAGACGAAGACCATGACGAGAGCGGCGAGGCGGTCGAAGAGGTGCACGAAGTCCTCGGCAACCTCCTGATGTTCCTCATCGGCGGCCATGTCGCCTACCTGCTGCTCTTCAAGCGGCCCCTGGCGCGCTTCATGCTCTTCCTGCAGCCGGCCCGGCGACCTGCGCCGCCAGCATAGCCTAGGGCAGCGGAATGAACTCGTCGTGGTCGAGGTCCGGCAGCTTCATGCGGCCGGCCCGCCAGTCGGCCTTGGCCTGTTCGATGCGCTCCTTGCTGGAGGAGACGAAGTTCCACTCGATGAAGCGCGGCCCGATCGGCTCGCCGCCGAGCAGCATGACGGTCGAGGGCTCCAGCGCCGTGAAGGCGATGGTCTCGCCCGGCGCGAAGACCGCCATCTGGCCGGTGCGCAGGGTCTGGCCGTCGACCTCGAGGCTGCCCTTGGCCACATAGGCGGCCCGTTCCGGATACTCGGTCGGCAGGGCGGCGCGGGTTCCGGCCGCCAGCTCCCAGTGGACATAGAAGGTCGGCGAGAACACAGGCACCCTGGCCTCGGCGCCGAAGGCCCTGCCGGCGATCAGGCGGGCCTTGAGGCCGTCGGCCTCGTAGTAGGGCAGGGCGTCGTTGCCCTCATGGTGCGAGAAGGCCGGCGCGGTCTCCTCATGCTCGGCTGGAAGAGCCAGCCAGGTCTGGATCCCGTCCATCGGCCCGCCGTCGCGGCGCAGGTCCTCGAACCGTTCGGAGTGGGTGATGCCGCTGCCGGCGGTCATCCAGTTCACCTCGCCCGGCCGGATGACGATGTCGGAGCCGACGCTGTCCTTGTGCGTCATCGCCCCCTCGAACAGGTAGCTGAGCGTCGAAAGCCCGATGTGCGGATGCGGCCGCACATCCACCTCACGGCCGAAGCCGGGCTGGAACTGCGCCGGGCCCATGTGGTCGAAGAAGATGAAAGGCCCCACCGTCCGCCGCGCGGGCCAGGGTAGCACCCGCCCCACCTCGAACCCGCCCAGATCCTTGCGCCGCTGGTCGATGACGAGGTCGATCATGGGAGGGGCTCCGGTCAGCGGTGATCACGGAACATGGCGCGCCATCGGCCAGAGCGGAAGAGGCGCAGTGGCTACCGGGACGTCCGCGGCAGCGTCGCCGTGAACACCCGGATCGGCTGCGGCTCCGGCAGGGCCAGCTTGCCGTCCTCGCCGCGATCGGCCCAGCGCGCGTGGCCGACGAATACGACCTCACCCCTGTCCACGGCGGCCAGGGCTACATCGTCGACGCCGGGCAGGTTGGCCGCCACCAGGTCGGCGTCCTCTACCTCGCGGCAGTCGGCGCTGATGCGCAGGAGCATGACCCGCTGCGGCGAGACGCCGTTCTGCGTGGCGATCACGGCCAGCGGCGGCGGCGAGGCATTGTGCAGGCCATAGTCGACGCCCGGCGCGACGACGAGGCCGTCGGTCCCGGCCAGGCCCGTCCGCAGACCTGCGAGGGGCGCAATCTCGCCGGTTGTCAGGTCGAGACGGTGCAGCCCGGTGGAATAGTCGGCGACCAGCATCGCCGTCTCGCCCTGGCAGACGGCCATGCCTTGCGGCGATACCATCTGTCCCGGCCCGACAACCCGATCCAGCGCCGCTCCGCCGGGCCGCAACTTCCAGACGCCGCCCCCGACCGCATCGGTCGCATAGACCGTGCCGTCGGAGAGCAGGGCGACATCGCCCAGCTGATGCTTGCCGCCGTCGTCGGGCAGGGCGATGCGGGCGAGGATGCGGCCGTCGGTCAGCGAAACCTTCAGAAGTCCGGTCTTCGCTGGACCGGAGCCGCCGGGCAGGTCGGCGCCCCAGGCTTCCGCCGCCCAGAGCACGCCGCGTCGGCGATCAGCGGCCAGGCCGAAGATAGCGCCCGTCTCGGCGTCGGCCTTCAGGAACGGGGTCGCCTCGCCCGCGCCGACCCGCACGATGGTGCGGCCTGACACGGTGCTCAGCAGCCAGCCCTTGCCGTCATGGACCAGGCCCTCGCCGATGAACTCCGGATCGCCGGTCACGGAGCCGATCTCGGCCAGGTCGCCGAACGCCGTGCCGTTGCGGTCGAAAACCGCCGCCACTGCGGCCCAGCCGGGCGAGGCGGTCAGGTCCTTCAGGGCCGGATCGCGGGTGATATCCAGGCGAAGACCCATCCGGGCGTAGGTCTCGACGTTGGCCAGCGCCGCGTCGGTCTTGCCCGCTGCCGCCTGGACGCGGGCCAGCCGGATGTAGGAGCCCGGCACATCGGGGTAGAGCTTCAACGCTTGGGCCAGGGCGGCCTCGGCCCGGCCCAGGTCGCCCGCCTGGGCCGCCGCGACGCCTTCGCGCCTCAGCCGTTGGTATTGTTCGAGGCGGGTCTCCGGCGCCTCGGCCGCGATCAGGAAGACCGCCGCCAGCGCCGTGAGCGCGGTCCTAGCCGTGCGGGCTGACATAGGGGCTGACCATGCCGAGGGGGACGGCGGTGGTGTTCTTGACGCCCCGGATGACGATCCGGCTTTCGATGTTCGACACCAGG
>JBIKII010000038.1:0-19209 GCA_044361705.1 Caulobacter sp. | reverse complement strand
GCGGCGCCCCCTGCTCGTCGGCCAGGGCGACGTACATCGCCAGCAGCCAGGCGGCCGGGGCGTTGATCGTCATCGAGGTGTTCATCTTGTCGAGCGGGATGCCGTCGAACAGCGTCCGCATGTCGCCCAGGTGGCTGATCGGCACCCCGACCTTGCCGACCTCGCCCTTGCTCAGGATGTGGTCGGCGTCATAGCCGGTCTGGGTCGGCAGGTCGAAGGCGACCGACAGGCCGGTCTGGCCGGCCGCCAGGTTGCGGCGATACAGGGCGTTGGACTTCTCGGCGGTGGAGTGTCCGGCGTAGGTCCGGAAAATCCAGGGCGCGTCCGGCGCATGCTGGAAGGGCTTGGTGCTCATCGTGGTCTCGCGCGTCCCGGCGTTTCTTGTGCTTTTGCGAGATGATGCGCGCAGACTTGCTGCGGCGCAACATTTCACTTGCAACCATATCGCACCTGTCACACGATCATGCCCCTGCGGCGGATGAACGGCGGTGTCTGAGGGCACAGTCTTGCGCCTGACGCGGGAAAAACAGCGGGCTGGAGGCGACGTACGGTTGTACGTTGCGGAAGGTCCGCCAGACGCCGGAACACCAACCGGCGCTGCCGCATTGCAACAGAAACGCGCCACGGGACTGACGACATGACAACCGCCACGCTCGAGAAGACGCCCGTGAAGGACCTGTACGAGATCGGCGAGATTCCGCCGCCGTACCACGTCCCCAAGAACATGTACGCCTGGACGATCCGCAAGGAGCGGCACGGCCGGCCCGAGACCGCCATGCAGGTCGAGGTGGTGCCCACCTGGGAGATCGGCGAGGACGAGGTCCTGGTCCTCGTGATGGCCGCCGGCGTCAACTACAACGGCGTCTGGGCCGCGCTCGGCGAGCCGATCAGCCCGCTCGACGGCCACAAGCAGCCCTACCACATCGCCGGGTCGGACGCCTCCGGCATCGTCTGGGCCGTCGGCTCCAAGGTGAAGCGCTGGAAGCTCGGCGACGAGGTCGTCATCCACTGTAACCAGGATGACGGCGACGACGAGGAGTGCAACGGCGGCGACCCGATGTTCTCGTCCAGCCAGCGCATCTGGGGCTACGAGACGCCGGACGGCAGCTTCGCCCAGTTCTGCCGCGTGCAATCGCGCCAGCTGCTGCCGCGCCCCAAGCACCTGACCTGGGAAGAGGCGGCCTGCTACACCCTCACCCTGGCTACCGCCTACCGCATGCTGTTCGGCCACAAGCCGCATGAGCTGAAGCCCGGCCAGAACGTGTTGGTCTGGGGCGCCTCGGGCGGTCTCGGCGTCTTCGCCACCCAGCTGGCCGCCGTCGTCGGCGCCAACGCCATCGGCGTGGTCAGCGACGAGGACAAGTTCGACTTCGTGCTCAGCCAGGGCGCCAAGGCGGTGCTGAACCGCAAGGACTTCAACTGCTGGGGCCAGCTGCCGACCGTCAACGGGCCGGAGTTCTCCGACTACATGAAGGAGTCCCGCAAGTTCGGTAAGGCGATCTGGCAGATCACCGGCAACAAGGACGTCGACATGGTGTTCGAACACCCTGGCGAGGCGACCTTCCCGGTCTCGGTCTTCCTGGTGAAGCGCGGCGGCATGGTGGTCATCTGCGCCGGCACCAGCGGCTTCAACCTGACCATGGACGCCCGCTTCCTGTGGATGCGCCAGAAGCGCGTCCAGGGCAGCCACTTCGCCAACCTGATGCAGGCCAGCGCCGCCAACCAGCTGGTCATCGACCGCCGCGTCGACCCCTGCCTGTCGGAAGTCTTCACCTGGGATGACATCCCGGCCGCCCACGAGAAGATGCTCGATAACAAGCACCTTCCCGGCAACATGGGCGTGCTGGTCTGCGCCCAGCGCCCTGGCCTGCGCACCTTCGAGGAGGTCCAGGAGATCTCGGCGGAGATGGGCTGCTAGGCGGACCGAACGTCAGACGCGCGTTTCAGGCGGCGGCTTTCGCGAGAGGGCCGCCGCCTTTGTGTTGGGGGCGAAGGTCGGCATCCGACCCAAGGCTGACCCCATCCGCCGCGCGCCGGCGTCGGCGTCCTGAGCCCGAAACCGGTGTGCGAGACACCGGAGACGCGTCAGACGCTCCTTAACAGTCGCCCCGCCCCGTCAGGCCGGCGCGAACTTCGTCTGCATCTGGTCGATGAGGGTCGCCCCCGCCCTGACCTGCCCCGACGGATAGACGTTCGACACCGAAACCAGCGCCACGCCCCGGGCCGGCGCCACGAGCGCCGTGGCGTGCCACATGGTGTTGGACCCCTCGTGGCCCAGGCGCGGCCCGCGCGCCCAGGGCTTGCCCACCGCCACGCCCCAGCCCAGCGCGTAGTCGGCCCCGTTCGCCGGCGTCGTCAGGCGGGCGATGGTCTCCGGCTTCAGGTAGTCGCCGCCGCCCCTGAGGAACAGGCGCAGGAACTTCGCATAGTCGGCCAGCGGCGCATGGACCGTCCCGGCCGGACCCATCGCGGCGGGATTGTCGGCCATCCCGGCCGGGTCCACGGCTCTGAGGCCGCCGATGCCCATCGGCCCGCTACGATGCCCCCAGGGCTGGTCGCCCCTGGGCGCGCCGAAGCCGGCGCCGGTCATGCCCAGCGGTTTGAACAGGCGCTCGGTCATCGCCGTCTCCCAGTCGCCACCGGTCAGCCGCTCGATCGCCGCGCCGGCGACGATGAAGTTGATGTTGCCGTACTCGAAGGCGCCGGGCTTGCCGTTCGGTGGTGCGGCCAGCGCCTTGGCGACCAGGGCGGTGCGCTGCTCGGGCAGCGGCCGCTTGTCTCCCTGGGCGGCGATCAGCCAGGGGATGCCGATCAGACCCTTGTCCGACAAGCCGGCGGTATGGCTCATAACCGCCTCGATGGTGGTGGCGGCCCAGGCGGGGTCTCGCGTCAGGTCCGGGAACAGTTCGCCCAGGGTGGCGCCCCATTTGGCCCGGCCGTCCTCGACCAGTTTGCCGTAGAGCGCCGCCGTCATCGCCTTGGTGTTGGAGCCCAGGTGCCACTTGTCCTGCACGGTGACGCGGTCGGCGCCGTCGACCCGCCGCATGCCCGCCACCTCCAGGAAGGGCGTTCCGTCAGGGGTCACCACCATACCGCCCAGGGCCGGCGCGCCGCTCTCGTCCACGATGCGCTGCAGCGATCCGGTCGGGGCTGTGGACGACCGCGCCGGACGAGGTCCGCAGGCGGCCAGCAGCCCGGCGGCGGGGAGGGCGATCAGGGTGCGCCGGTCGAGGGTCACGGGCTGTCTCCAGGGGCTTGTTCCGGATCGCCGGAGGGCGCGGAACTATGCGAAACTCGTCGCGGCGCCGCCAGTCCCCGCGGGCGTCGCAATTTGCGTTCCCCCGCTGTCAAACGCTTGTTAGAGTCGGGCATGTCCGACGATCTTACCGAAGCCCAGACGGGCGATATCCCTGCCGGGTTCAAGCCGCTCAACTGGACCCGGGGCTTTGGCCGCCAGATCGGTCCTCTGTACGAGAAGTTCGAGGGTTACGACTGCTCGCTCGGCTTCCGGGTCGAGGAGCACCACACCAACGGCATGAAGAACTGCCACGGCGGCATGCTGATGACGGTGGCGGACGTCGCCTGGGGCCGGGTGATCTCGGTGCACAAGTCGCACTTCTGGGTCACGGTCCGGCTGACCTGCGATTTCCTCTCCAGCGCCAAGCTCGGGGACTGGGTCGAGGGACGTTCCCGGATCGTGTCGGAAGAGGAC
Source organism: Caulobacter sp. (assembly GCA_044361705.1). Taxonomy (GTDB): domain Bacteria; phylum Pseudomonadota; class Alphaproteobacteria; order Caulobacterales; family Caulobacteraceae; genus Caulobacter. The sequence continues at coordinate 15,497 of JBIKII010000038.1, read as the reverse complement.
GACCTCTACACCGTGCGGGGCGAGCTGTGGTCGGGCGACCGGCTGCTGATGACCGGCACCGCCGTCTACAAGGTGATCGGGCCGCGCGAGCCGCGTCCCGGCGAGAAAGCGTTCGTGGAGGTGGCCCGTGGCTGACGGTCAGACCCTGCCCCCCGAGATCGCCGCGCCGCTGGCCCGCTTCAACGGCGAGAAGCCGGAGGCGCCGGCCTGGTTCGACAAGGCCCTGGCCGATGCGCCGGAGCGGACGTTCTTCGACTTCGAGGGCGCGGGCATCGAGCTGCTGACCTGGGGCGAGGTCGGCAAGCCGGGCCTCTTGCTGCTGCACGGCAACGGGGCCAGCGCCGACTGGTGGACCTTCATCGCGCCCTTCTTCGCCCAGGAGTACCGGGTCGCCGCCTTCAGCTGGAGCGGCATGGGCCGGTCGGACTGGCGGACGGCCTACACCGGCGACCTGTTCGCCCGCGAGAGCTTCGCGGCGGCCGAGGCGGCCGGCCTCTACGCGGCCGGCAAGCCGGTGTTCGTGGCCCATTCGTTCGGCGGCTTTCCGACCATGCTGGCCGCCTCGAAGTACGGCGACCGGATGGGGGCGGCGGTCCTGGTCGATTCGGTCGTCCGCCCGCCCGAGCGCGAGTGGCGCGGCCCGCCCAGGCGGGTGTCCCCCAACCGGGTCTACGCGAGCCTTCCCGAGGCGCTGGCCCGGTTCCGCCTCGCCCCGCCGCAGGGCTGCGACAACCTCTACATCGCCGACTGGATCGCCCGGAACGCGCTGAAGGAGGTGGAGGGCGGTTGGACCTGGCGGTTCGATCCCTTCATGTGGCAGGCCTTCCAGATGGAGGACCGCGGCCCGCTGCTCAGCGCCGCCACCTGTCCGATCGCCATGATGTGGGGCGACCGCTCCGGGCTCGTCGACGACGAGATCCTGACCTACATGCAGGACCTGCTGCCGCCCGGCTCGCCGCAGATGGCCATCCCGGACGCTGACCACCATGTGATGATCGACCAGCCGCTGGCCTTCGTCGCCGCCCTGCGCGGCCTTCTGGCCGGTTGGCGGCTTGAGCCGTGACGCAGCCCGTTGTAAAGCGCCCCCAACACGATTGCAGGATCTGACGATGGCTTCCGAATATCACCGCGGCGAAATGGACATCTCCGAGCACACCGCGACCTACGCTGCGGTCATGGGCCTGACCAAGTGGGGCTCGCTGGCGATCGCCGTGTCGCTGGTCGTCCTGACCCTGTGGTTCTGCACCCCGGCCGGCTTCCTGGGCGGTCTGATCCCGGGCGTCGTCCTGACCGTTCTGGGCGTCATCTTCCTGCGCGACAAGAAGAGCGCCGGGCACTAGCCTGCGCGTTTGATGCTGCGTTGCGGGAAGGATTTTTCGCAGCGCGGCGCCATGGGCTCGACAACGGGCAAGATCATCCCCTAAACAGGTCCCCAAGGACGCGACGTCAATCTGCGTCCGGAGGGGAGCTTCATGGCTATCGTCGCCGTCACCCGGGAACGCCGGGCCGCCGAAACCCGGGTCGCCGCGACGCCGGAAACGGTCAAGAAGCTGATCGCCTCGGGCTTCCAGGTGACCGTCGAAGCCGGCGCCGGCACGGCCGCCTCCTACCTTGACGCCGATTACGCCGCCGCCGGCGCGACCATCGCCAAATCCCTGAAGGACGCGCTGGCCAAGGCCGACGTGCTGTTCAAGGTGCGCGGTCCGGACGCCGAGGAGATCGCGGCGCTGAAGCCCGGCGCCATGGTGCTGGCGACGCTCAACCCCTACCAGGACAGGGCTACGCTCGACGGTCTCGCCAAGGCGAAGGCCAGCGCGTTCGCCATGGAGTTCGTCCCCCGCATCACCCGGGCCCAGGTGATGGACGTGCTGTCCTCCCAGGCCAACCTCGCCGGCTACCGCGCCGTGATCGAGGGGGCGGAGGCCTTCGGCAAGGCCATGCCGATGATGATGACCGCCGCCGGCACCGTCGCTGCGGCCAAGGTCTTCATCATGGGCGTCGGCGTCGCCGGCCTGCAGGCCATCGCCACGGCGCGGCGCCTGGGCGCGGTCGTCACCGCCACCGACGTGCGGCCTGCGACCAAGGAACAGGTCGAATCACTGGGCGCCAAGTTCCTCGCCGTCGAGGACGAGGAGTTCAGGAACGCCCAGACCGCCGGCGGTTACGCCAAGGAGATGAGCAAGGAGTACCAGGCCAAACAGGCCGAGCTGGTCTCCAGCCACATCGCCAAGCAGGACATCGTCATCACGACGGCCCTGATCCCGGGCCGCCCGGCGCCGAAGCTGGTCAGCGCCGCCCAGGTGGCCTCGATGAAGGCCGGCTCGATCATCGTCGACCTGGCGGTGGAGCAGGGCGGCAACGTCGAGGGCGTCGAGCTGGGCAAGGTCGCCGTCACGAAGAACGGCGTGAAGATCCTCGGCATCCCCAACCTGCCCGGCCGCATCGCCGCCGACGCCTCGGCCCTCTACGCCCGCAACCTGATGGCCTTCGCCGGCCTGCTGCTCGACAAGGACGGCAAGCTGGCCCCGGACTTCGAGGACGAGATCCTCAAGGCGGCGCTGGTCACGAAGGACGGGGCCATCGTCCATGAGCAGCTGAAGGCTGCGCCCTCCTCCGCCAAGGCTTCGGAGGGCAAGCCCGCCGCCGCGAAGGCTGCGCCCGCGAAGAAGGCCGCGCCCGCCAAGGCGGCGGCCCCGGTCAAGGCCGCTGCGCCCAAGCCGGCTCCGAAGGCCAAGGCCGCCGCCAAACCGGCCATCGCCCCGAAGGCGCCGGCCAAGCCTGCCCCCAAAGCCGCCGCCAAGGCTGCACCCGTCAAAGCCAAGGCCCCGGCCAAGCCGGCCGCCAAGCCCGCTCCGAAGAAGAAGTAGAGGTCACTGACATGGACGCTGTCGATCCCACCGTCTTCCGTCTGGCCATCTTCGTGCTGGCCATCTTCGTCGGCTACTACGTGGTCTGGAGCGTCACGCCGGCGCTGCACACGCCGCTGATGGCCGTCACCAACGCCATCTCCTCGGTGATCATCGTCGGCGCCCTGCTGGCCGCCGCCGCCAGCGGGGTCGGAGACGCCGCGCCGACCACCAACGTCTGGATCTCCAAGGGCGCCGGCGCCCTCGCCGCCGCCTTCGCGGCCGTGAACATCTTCGGCGGCTTCCTGGTCACCCAGCGCATGCTGGCCATGTACAAGAAGAAGGACCCTGCGAAGGGCAAGAGCGGGCATTGAGCGCGCGTTCGGGGGAAATCAGATCATGAACGCCAACATCGCCGCCCTGCTCTACATCGCCTCGGGCGTTCTCTTCATCCTGGCGCTGCGCGGGCTTTCCAGCCCGGTGACCAGCCAGGCGGGCAACCGCAACGGTATGATCGGCATGGCCATCGCCGTGGGCGTCACGCTCGCCACCCTCTGGGGTGACGGCAAGCTCGACGTCGTCACGCTCGGCCTCATCGCCGGAGGCGTCGCCATCGGCGGCATCGCCGGGGCGGTGATCGCCCGCAAGGTCGCCATGACCTCGATGCCGCAGCTGGTCGCCGCCTTCCACAGCCTGGTCGGCATGGCCGCCTGCCTCGTGGCCGTGGCCGCCATCTACACGCCCGCCGCCTACGGCATCGTCGACGAGGCGACCGGCCATATCCACCTGCAGTCGCTGATCGAGCTGGCCATCGGTCTCGCCATCGGCGCGGTGACCTTCACCGGCTCGGTGATCGCCTTCGCCAAGCTGAACGGCAACATGAGCGGCGCGCCGATCCTGCTGCCCGCCCGCCACCTGCTGAACCTCGCCATCCTGGCGGCCATCGTCGCCCTGACCGTGGTGCTGGTGATGAGCGGCGGCACGGCGATCTGGGCCTTCTGGGCCATCTTCGCGCTCAGCCTGCTGATCGGCGTGACCCTGATCATCCCGATCGGCGGCGCCGACATGCCGGTCGTGGTGTCGATGCTGAACAGCTACTCCGGCTGGGCGGCAGCGGCGCTGGGCTTCACGCTCGAGAACGTCACCCTGATCATCACCGGCGCCCTGGTCGGCAGCTCCGGCGCCATCCTTAGCTACATCATGTGCAAGGGGATGAACCGCAGCTTCATCTCGGTGATCCTCGGCGGCTTCGGCGCCGACGACAGCGCCGCGGCGGCCGGCGGCAAGGTCGAGACCCGCCCCGTGAAGACCGGCAGCGCCGAGGACGCGGCCTTCATCATGAAGAACGCCTCCAAGGTCATCATCGTCCCCGGCTACGGCATGGCCGTCAGCCAGGCCCAGCACGCGCTCCGCGAGATGGCCGACAAGCTGAAGGAAGAGGGCGTGGAGGTGAAGTACGCCATCCACCCCGTCGCCGGCCGCATGCCGGGCCACATGAACGTGCTGCTGGCCGAGGCCAACGTGCCCTACGACGAGGTCTTCGAGCTGGAGGACATCAACGCCGAGTTCCCGACCGCCGACGTCGCCTTCGTCATCGGCGCCAACGACGTCACCAACCCGGCCGCCAAGACCGACACCACCAGCGCCATCTACGGCATGCCGATCCTCGACGTGGAGAAGGCGCGGACGGTGCTGTTCGTGAAGCGCGGGATGAGCTCGGGCTACGCCGGCGTCGAGAACGAACTCTTCTTCCGCGACAACACCATGATGCTGTTCGCCGACGCCAAGAAGATGGTCGAGGGGATCGTGAAGAACCTTTAGGGGGCCACTTCCACTCGCGCTCGAAGGCCGCTGTCCGGCAGGATGGCGGCCTCCTTCGTTTCCGGAGACCGCCGCATGGCCTACGAACCCAAGACCAAGCCCACCGACGCCTCGGTCGACGCCTTCCTCGACGCCGTCGAGAACCCCGTCCGCCGTGAGGACGGCAAGATCATCGCGCAGATGCTGGCAGAGGTTTCCGGGGAGGCTCCGGTCATGTGGGGCCCAAGCATCGTCGGCTACGGCAGCTACAAGGGGCCCACCGGCGACTGGCCGATCGTCGGCTTCTCGCCGCGCAAGGCCAACCTCGTGCTCTACGTCCTGAGCGGCGTGGCCGAGGAGCTGGACCTGCTCGATCGGCTGGGGCCGCACAAGACCGGCAAGTCCTGTCTCTACATCGGCAAGCTGTCGAGCGTGGATCTGGGCGTGCTGCGCAAGCTGGCCGAGCTGAGCGTCTCGATCACGCGGGACAGATATCCGGCCAGATGACCCCGCAGGTCATCCAGCGGCTGATCGCCGCCGTCTTCCTGGGTCCGGGCGACTGACTCCTGCTGATGCCCGGCGTGACACAGCCCGTGTGACAGTTCTATCAAGCCGCGATCCAGGGCATCTTGGTCATTGGGTTGAATATTAACACCTGTCCGAGTAGATAGCCGCGCTCCTGGACACAATATCGCCGGGATGGGCCAGCATATCGGGCTCCTGTTCACCCCCCGAACGTCGAAGCTGGTGCGTCAGACCTCGTCGCACCCCGCATAAAGCTCGACAGCGCGATACGAGGCCGATCATTGTTCCGTGAATTGCTTTCCCGAGAGACCCGCTTGCCGCCAATCCTCGGCGTCGGCCTCGCGGCCGTGCTGATGGGTTCGGTCGCCGTCGCGACGGCCCAGGCCAGTCTGCCGACCCGTCAGGAGCGCATGGCGGCCGAGACCGCCGCCCTCGTCGAGGCGCGCACCGCTGAGGTCGCGGCAGTCGAACATCAGAGCGTACCGAAGTTCTTCTTCGTCTCCCCGCTGGCCGGCCATGCGGTCAACTCGCCCTTCGGCCTGCGCAAGATGCCGTGGGAGGAGGGCGGTCGGCTTCACCAGGGCATCGACATCGCCGCTCCGGCCGGTTCGGCCGTGCGGGCCACGATGGGCGGCGTTGTCGTGCGCAGCGGCGTGGACGGCGGCTACGGCAGGTTCATCGAGGTGCGCCACACCGGAGGGCTGACCTCCTTCTATGCTCACCTCGGCCGCGTGGCGCCATTGAAAGCCGGGACCGTGGTCATGCCGGGCCAGGTGGTCGGTTACGTCGGCTCCAGCGGTCGGTCCACCGGCGCGCACCTGCATTTCGAGATCCGCCACGACGGCAAGCCGCTCAATCCGGTGGTCTTCCTCGGCCGCACTTTCAAGACCGAGGCGGACCTGCCGCTGACGCTGGCCGCGCAGTTCCCGCGCCGGGTTCGGGTCGCCCAGGTCTCCAGCTGGCCCGAGCGCTTCCTGTCCCGCAAGGCGCCGTCCAGGGAGTCGCCCGTCGTCGCTGTCGCCAAGGCGGATGGTCGCGTTCGGGCGGTGATCAAGCCGGTGGCTCCAGCGCCCGGCCCGGCCATCGAGAGCCCGCGACTCACGTTCGCCACCCCTCCGGCCGCCAAGGTCCCCGCCGCCTCTGACGAGATCATCTCGACCGCCAGCTAGACGTCCGGCTTCAGCGCGAACAACCGGTCGGAAAGCCATGCCGCCGCGACGATGCCGCCAAGGCCGCCGATCGCCATCCAGAGCGGATGAGGCAGCATGAACAGGACAAGTACGGTCGCAACGAAGATCAGCGCGGCTGGGATCACGCCGGCTATGCGTCGCCGGTGCGCGACCAGCAATCCGGCCATCGAAGCGGTATAGGCGCCCAGAATCCATGCCGCCATGACGGCCAGCAGGCCACCGACCGGCATGCTCGCCATAAAGGCCGTCGCGGCGGCCTTGTCCCTGGAGTCCAACCCGGTGGCGACGGGCCAGATCTGATGTCCGACCTGCTGGACTGCGTAGATCACGAAGAACCCGCTGACCAAACCGATGATCACGCCAAGGATCAAACGCAGCATTTCAGGCCTCCCGCTCTTCCCGAGACGCAAACCTTCACTAGATTGGGCACATGCTCAAGCTCGTCCCGAGAGCGGTGGCGGGTCTGACCCTCACGCTCCTCTGCTTCATCGCCATCGGAGGCCTCATGTCCGCCGCCAGCCAGCCGCCGGCGCGCGGCCAGATGATCGACATCGGCGGCCGGTCGCTGCATCTGGTCTGCCTGGGCCCGACAGGCGGCGGCCCGGTCGTGATGATGGAGGCCGGCGCCTTCGGACTCTCCGCAGACTGGGGTGCGGTACAGGCGCGTCTCGCGGCCAGGGGCATCCGCTCCTGCGCCTACGACCGGGCTGGGCTTGGTCGATCTGATCCCGGACCGAACCCGAGGGACGGCCTGGCGGTGGCTGCCGACTTCGAGGCGATGCTGGCAGCGTCGCGCGAGCCTGGACCCTACATCTACGTCGGTCACTCGATGGCCGGTCTCTATGCCCGGCTGTTCGCTGGTCGAAACCCGGACCAGGTCGCCGGCCTTGTTCTGGTCGACGCGGCCACGCCGGCGGCGGCAGATATCCCTTTGGCCAGCAAGTGGATCGGCCGCTTCGCCACCGCCTCGCGGGTCGCCGGCTGGGGCGCGTCGATCGGCCTTTTCAAGCCTGTTTCGCCCTGGATGGGGGACCGAATCGGCCTGCCGCCCGAGGCGGCCCGTGAGAAGCGCCGCGCCTTTGCTTCCGGCGCCCACAACCGCTGGTCGGCCCGGGAGGTCGAGCAATGGATGGCGGCCTCGAAGCAGGCCGGCGCCCTGCCGCCCTTCGATCCATCCTTGCCCGTCGCCGTCGTCACGGCCGGGCCGGAGGCCGGGCGCGAGCAATGGAAGGCGGTCCAGACCGCCCCGGCCCGCGCATCCACGCGAGGGTACGTCCGTCACGTTGACGGGGCCGGCCACGCGAGCCTGCTCGGCGAGACCTTCGCGGACGAAATCGTGAAGGCCGTGCTCTTCGTCCGGGGCGACGGCGCGGCTACTCAGTAGGTTGGGTATCGATTCGGAGTGAGCATGGACGCGGCGCTGCAGCTCGAGGGCGTGACCAAGCGCTACGGCGCCTTCACCGCCGTGGACGACCTGTCCTTCTCCGCGCGGCGGGGCAAGATCCTCGGCTTCCTGGGGCCCAACGGGGCGGGGAAGACCTCCTCGATCCGCATGGTGCTGGGCCTGGTGGCGCCGACCGCCGGCCGTATCGACGTGCTGGGCGCGCCCGACGCCCGGTCGGTGCGGGAAAGGATCGGCTTCCTGCCCGAGGAGCGCGGCCTCTATCGCCGGATGACGCCGCTGGACGCCATTATCTTCCTGGGCGGCCTGAAGGGCGTTCCACGGGCCGAGTGCCGCAAGCGGGCGCTGGCGCTGCTCGAGGCCCAGGGCCTGGGCGACGCCGCCCGCCGCCAGATCCGCCACCTGTCCAAGGGCATGGCCCAGAAGGTCCAGCTGATCAGCGCCATCGTCCATGAGCCGGAACTGGTCATCCTCGACGAGCCCTTCAGCGGCCTCGACCCGGTGAACCAGCTGACGCTGGAGACGGTGATCCGGGACCTCGCCGCGCGCGGGGCGACCGTGGTCTTCTCAACTCACGTCATGCAGCACGCCGAACGGCTCTGTGACCATGTCGTCCTGCTCGCCAAGGGCAGGAAGGTGTTCGACGGCAGCGTGGCCGAGGCGCGATCGCATGCGCCGCGCGCGCTGGTCCTGGAAGGCGCTCTGGACGAGGCCGTTGTCGCGGCCCTCCCAGGCGTGGGTCATGTCACGGTCGAGACGACCGACGACGGCGCCCGCCGGTTCACCGCCGCCTTGCCAAAGGGCGCGGCGGGCCAGGATGCCCTGAAGGCCGCCTTTGCGGCCGGCCTGGATGTCTCCCGCTTTGAGCTGCGCGAGCCCACCCTGCACGACGCCTTCATCACCTTGACGGGCGGGGAGAGCAGCCAATGAGCCGCCTGTTCAAGATCGCCGCCCGCGAGTACGGGGCCTATGTCCGCACGGTGGGCTTCTGGCTGTCGATGCTGCTGATGCCGGTGGTCGGCGCGGCGGCGTTCGGCGCGCCGGCCCTGCTGGACCGGAATGCGCCGCCGCCCCGGATGGCCATCATCGATCAGACCGGTCAGGCCTTCTCGGCGCCGGTCGTCGACCGTCTGAAGAAATCGCGCGGCGAATCGGCCAGGGCCCGGATCATCGACATGGAGCTGGACGCGAGCCGGTCAGTCGACGACCAGATCAGAGGCTGGCTCACCGATAGCGGCGGGCCCGGCGGCGAAGCCCTGACAGCGGTCGCCGTGATCCGCGGCGCCGGTGATGCGGTCGCCGTCGACTTCTGGAGCAACAACCTCGTCGATTCCTCGCTGGAGCGCGGCTTTACGGCCGCGGTGTCCGAGGTCATGCAGGCCCGCAGACTGATCGCGCTGGGCATCGACGTCCCGGCGCTGGAAGCGGCGCAGGCGCTGTCACCGAAAGTCACGACCTTCTCACCCCGGGCGACGGGGGCCGGACTCGTCGCCAACCGTGATCGCCTGCCGGGCATCGTAGGCTTTGCGGCGGCCTTCCTGTTGTGGTCGATGATCCTGACCGGTGCGGGCATCCTGCTGAACAGCGTCATCGAGGAGAAGTCCAATCGGGTGCTGGAGGTGCTTCTGGCCTCGGCCTCCGCTTCGGAGATCATGTTCGGCAAGATCCTCGGCGTCGCCGGGGTGACGCTGACCGTCCTCGGCGTCTGGGCCAGCGTCGGGGGCAGCGCCCTGGTCCTGACCCAGCCGGCCCTCGCCGCTGACATCGGGGCGGTGCTGTTCGGCAAGGGCCTGATCTTCTATTTCGGCTTCTACCTGATCGGCGGCTACCTGCTGTACGCGGCCATCTTCATCGCCGTGGGCGCCTTCTGCGAGACCACGCGCGAGGCCCAGACCCTCCTCGGGCCGGTCATGGCGCTGCTGACCATTCCGATCGTGTTCATGACCCAGGCCATCCGCCGGCCCGACTCGCCGCTGCTGGAGGCCCTTTCCTGGATCCCGCCGTTCACGCCGTTCCTGATGACGGCGCGGGCGGCCAGCGAGCCGCCGCTGTTGCAGGTGCTCGGCACCGGAACGCTGATGCTGGCCACGGTCGGCGTCGTGGTCTGGCTGGCCGGACGGGCGTTCCGGGTCGGGGCGCTGTCGACCGGCAAGGTCGACCTCAGAGGGCTGATCGCCAGGATCCGGGGCGGGGAGGCCTGACCCGACAAGGCAAAAAGGCCGCCCGGTCGCCCGGACGGCCCTTCTGAACTTTGCCGAGACCAGCGGTCCTTAAGGACGCGCGGGCTTCTTCGGAGCCGCAATCAGACCTTCGCGCTGAGCGCGCTTGCGGGCCAGCTTGCGGGCACGACGGACAGCTTCCGCCTTTTGACGCGCGCGCTTTTCCGAGGGCTTCTCGTAGGCGACGTGACGCTTCATCTCGCGGAACGAGCCTTCGCGTTGCATCTTCTTCTTCAGGGCTTTCAGCGCCTGGTCGACATTATTGTCGCGGACGAAAATCTGAACCAGGGGACTCTCTCCTTCGTACGGCCCGCCGCTAGCCGTGCGGCGTGGCGGACGAAATAAAAATGGTATGGCCCCGGGGAGACGGCTCCCGTGGCGAGGCGCGCGAGATAGCAGAGGCGCGGAGCGTTGTCTATCGGCGAGAGTCTATCGGCGACGCGGCCAAGCCCTTGTATAGAATAGCCGCATGACCGCTCCGGACGCCTGGGCCCTCGAAACTGAACAGCAGGTGCTGGATGCCGCCCTGCGCGTCGCGCCGCGACTCGGCTGGGGGCGAGCGACTCTCGTCGCCGCCGCCCGCGACTGCGGCCTGTCGCCGGCCGAAGCCGACCTGCTGTTTCCAAACGGCGGCCGGGACCTGGCCGCGCTTCTGTCGCGCCGGCATGACGCGGCGGCCCTGGCGGCCCTGCCGGATCCGGCGAGCCTGAAGATCCGCGAGCGTATCCGCACCGCCGTCGTCGCCCGGCTGGACGCGGCCGCCGCCGATCAGGCCGCCCTGCGCCGGTGGCTGGGGTTCCTGGCCCTGCCGACCAACCTGCCGCTGGCCCTGAGGCTGGTGTGGGAGAGCGCTGATCATCTCTGGCGCTGGGCCGGCGACACGGCCACCGACGAGAACCACTACTCCAAGCGCGCCATCCTCTCGGGCATCCTGGTCGGGACCTTGGTCCAGGACCTGACCGCCGGCCGCGGCGCCGCGCTGGAGACCCTCGACGCCCGCATCCAGAACGTCATGGACTTCGAGAAGTGGAAGGCCGGCGTCAAGCCGAGCGACTTCGCCAAGGACGTGGCCGGGGCGCTGGCGAGACTGCGGTTCGGCTAGGCAATGCGTGGTTCGCGACGCCGGCCCAGGAGCCGGCTCCTCACCATGACGAAGGTGGTTGCGTTCCACTGAGCTCGTCATCCTGAGGGGCGAGCTCTCTGGCGAGGGTCGCGAAGGGCGCAATGCCCTCAACGCGACTTCACCCGGTTCACATGCCCCATCTTTCGGCCCGGGCGGGGCTCGCCCTTGCCGTAGAGGTGCAGGCGCGCGTTGGGCTCGGCTGCGATGGCCAGCCAGTCATTGGCCTCGTCGCCCAGCAGATTGGTCATCTCGACCCGGACCATCGGGGTGGTGTCGCCCAGCGGCCAGCCGGCCACCGCGCGGATGTGCAGCTCGAACTGGTCGACCTCGCAGCCGTCCTGGGTCCAGTGGCCGGTGTTGTGCACGCGTGGGGCGATCTCGTTGACCAGTAGCCCGCCCTCGCCCAGGTCGAACAGCTCGATGCCCATCACCCCGACATAGTCGAGGCGGCCCAGCACGGCCCGGGCGATCCGCTCGGCCTCGTCCTGCACGGCCGGCGTGACCTCGGCCGGCGCCAGGGTGGTGCGCAGCACGCCGCCTTCGTGGACGTTTTCCGACAACGGATAGAAGGCGACCTCGCCGTCACGGCCGCGCGCGGCGATGATCGACAGCTCACGGCGAAAGGCGGCCCTGGCCTCCAGCACCGAGGGGGTGGAACCGACCGCCGTGAAGGCCGCCTCGGCGCCGTCGGCGTCGCGGATCCAGGCCTGACCCTTGCCGTCATAGCCTTCGCGCCGGGTCTTGAGCAGCGCGGGCAGGCCGATGCGGGGCAGGGCGGCGGCGATGTCGGCGGCGCTGTCGATCTGCGCGAAGTGGACGGTCGGGGCGGTCGCCGCGTTCAGAAAGGTCTTCTCCTCGACCCGGTCCTGCGCCACGCGCAGCGCGTCCTGCCCGGGCGCCACGGCGGCGCCCAGCGCCATCAGCATCTCGACGGCCCGCACCGGCACGTTCTCGAACTCGTAGGTGACCACATCGCTGGCTTCGGCCAGGGCCTTGAGGGCCGCAGGGTCATCGTAGGGCGCGACGATGGTGCGGGCGGCCACGCGGGAGGCGGGCGAACCCTCGTCCGGCGTCAGGATCACGACGTCCAGGCCCAGGCGCGCCGCCGCCAGCGCCAGCATGCGGCCCAGCTGTCCGCCGCCGAGGATGCCGATGGTCGAGCCCGGGGGCAGGGGGAAGGTCGCCGCCATCAGTCCTCGACCGTCTCTGCGACCGACGCGGTCTGGGCCGCGCTATGGGCCGCCACCCGCTCGGCCAGCGCCGGGTCGGACAGGGCCAGGATGCGGGCCGCCATCAGCCCGGCGTTCTTGGCGCCGGCCACGCCGACCGCAAGCGTCCCGACCGGAATACCGCCGGGCATCTGGACGATCGACAGCAGCGAATCGAGGCCGTTCTGCAACTTGCTCTCGACCGGCACGCCCAGCACCGGCAGGTCGGTCATCGAGGCGGTCATGCCCGGCAGGTGCGCCGCGCCGCCGGCCCCGGCGATGATCACCTTGATGCCGGCCGCCTGCGCGCCCTTGGCGAAGGCGACCATGCGGTCGGGCGTGCGGTGGGCGGAGACGACCTTCGCCTCCCAGGCCACGCCGAGCGCGTCGAGGTTGTCGGCCGCGTGTTTCATCGTCGGCCAGTCGGAGCGGCTGCCCATGATGATGGCGACCGGCGGGCTTGCGCTCATGACGTAGTCATCCCCTGCCTGGCGGCGGGAAATCCCCTGCGCCAGAAAGGCGCGGAGTATAGGCGCCGCTTGTGGCGCCGCAACCGATGCGTCAGATTCCGCTGGTCGGGCAACTGGGCTATGATTCTCACATGAAGATCGGCGGCGCGCGTGCGGAAGCGTTCTCGGCCATGCGCAAGCGCGCATTGGCCCGCGCGGGCGCGCAGGTCACCGCCGACAAGGCCGCGCCGGCCGACAAGACCGCCTTCCTTGGCCTGGCCGAGACCGACCTGACCCCGGCCGTCCAGGGCGCGGTGAAGACCCTGCTGACCGAGATCGACGACCTGCGCGGCGAGGTCACCCGCCTGAAGGCCCGCCTGTCCGAGGTCGAGGCCCTGGCTGACCGCGACGTGCTGACCCCGCTGCTCAATCGCCGCGCCTTCGTGCGCGAACTGCACCGCATCGGAGCGTTCGCCGCCCGCTACGGCAGCCCGGCGGCCCTGGTCTACTTCGACCTCGACGGCTTCAAGGCGGTCAACGACCGCTTCGGCCACGCCGCCGGCGACAGCGCGCTGAAGGTCGTGGCCGAGCGTCTGCTGGCCAATACGCGGGAGACCGACATCGTCGGCCGGCTGGGCGGCGACGAGTTCGCGGTCATCCTGGTCCAGACCGACCTGGACAACGCCGGGATCCAGGCCGAGCGCCTTCGCCAGGTGATTCAGGCCACGCCGGTGGACCTGGGCGACTGGTCCGCCCCGTTGCGCATCAGCTACGGCGTCCGCGCCGTCGAGCCCGGCATGGACCCCGAGGAAGCCCTGGCCGAAGCCGACGCCCGGATGTTCGTGCGCAAGAAGGCCGGCGCCTAGGCGACAGGCCCACAGCCGCGAGATCCGGCCAGAATATCTCCAGTGTTCTTCATCGGCATTCACCGACGCTGAAGCGAGTGCTTCACCCCGGCGTACGGGGGGGTAGATGTCGCGCTTCGGCCCCTCGACAGCCTGCACGGATGCCTGACGGCCGGGATGTTTGGCGTGCGGAGGCCTTGCGGTGCAAGGCCTTGAAGATGGCGACGGCCGGCTCATGACCCATTGTACGTCCGTACAGCAGGGCGGGGACGACGCTCTGGCGAGAGCGACGCCGCGAAGGGACGGATTGCCCCCCAAAGTCCCGCCTTGTCTCCAGAGTATAAGTCTCCAGGGTCTGCATCGGCGGGACACGGTCCGGTCGGACCGGACCATGTCCCTGGCCGCCAGCCTCAGTCGAAGATGTCGAAGATCGAGCTGCGCTTCTTTCGGTAGCCGCCGTAGCCCTCGCCGCGCTCGCCGTACTCGCCACGCTCACCGTACTCGCCCCGTTCGCCGTAGCCGGGGTTGTAGCCCTGCGGCGGCGCCTGCGGGCGCGGCGGCGGGGCATAGGGGGCGGCATGCGGCTGGGGCGGGGGTGGCGTGGCCGCCACGGCTTCCTGGGCGCTGGCGGCCATCAGCTTTTCCAGCTCGCCGCGATCCAGCCAGACGCCGCGGCAGGTCGGGCACATGTCGAACTGGACGCCGGACCGCTCGACGGTCTGCATCGGGCCGTTGTCGTTCGGGCAAAGGAGGAGTGGCATGGGGCGTTCCCTTCAGATGATCGGGGGCTGACCGCGCCCAGCGCGATCGGACCCTGGTTCAGATCGTGATGCGTCCGACATCGCCGCAGACGCCTGTAAGGCGTCGCAACCAGAGGGGCCCGGTCCGCAGCCCCAACATGGGGGACGTTCCGCAGCGGAGCAAGGTTCCGGCGCGCCGGAACCGGACGCGGGACATGACTTTCTGGACCCCGGGACCCCGGGGTCGGCTAGACTTGACCGTGAGCCGGCGCCTGTCGCCGACCGCAGGGAGGCGCGTTTGGTTGTCATTGAAGAGGTTCTGGCCGCCGCCGATGTGTCGGCGGTTCGCGACGCCCTCGCCGGCGCGGAGTTTCGGGACGGCCGCGCCACGGCCGGTCCCGCCGCCGAGCGGGTCAAGCGCAACGAACAGGCGCGGGGCGACGATCCCGCCGTGCTCGCCTCGGGCCGACGCGTCCGGCTGGCCCTGGAGCGACATCGGGTCATGCGGACCCTGGTGCGTCCGGCGCGCTGGTCAAGCCTGATGTTCTCTCGCTACGGCCCTGACCACGAGTACGGGCTGCACGCCGACAACGCCGGGATGTTCGATTCCGAGAGCTGGCCGATGCGGACCGACGTCAGCTTCACGGTGTTCCTGTCGGACCCGGACAGCTACGAAGGCGGCGACCTGTTCATCGACGAAGGGGCCGGCGGCCGCGCATTCCGGCCGCCCGCGGGCTCGGCGGTCATCTATCCCACCGGCCTGCTCCATCGGGTCATGCCGGTGACGGCGGGGGTCCGGCTGGCCTGCGTCGGTTGGGTCCAGAGCCTGGTCCGCCGTCCTGACCAGCGTGAAATCCTGTTCGACCTCGAGGGCCTTCGGGACGGGGCGACCGACCATGAGGCCCTGATCCTCGACAAGACGATCGGCAATCTGCTGCGGATGTGGGGCGACGGCTGAGGCTTTCTGCCGCGGACCGTCGTCGCCCCTGCCGGCCTACTCGCGCGGCGCTGTCTCACGCGCCTTGAGGAACCGCGCCAGATCGGTGTCGGCGACGCGCCAGCCCTTGCCGATGTCAACGGCGCGCAGCTCGCCGGACCTTATCCATTGCCGCACGGTCGCATCGGAGACTTCCAGCCGCTCGGAGATTTC
>JBIKII010000327.1:0-5811 GCA_044361705.1 Caulobacter sp. | reverse complement strand
GAAAAGGTCTTCTCGATTGAGAACGGAAATCGTTTTGCGAAGGAGGTTTTTTAATTTATGGGACTCATAGCAGCAGGCGCTGGTGCAGCATTGATGATCGGTGGAGCGGCAATGTCTGCCGGTAAAAAGGTCAAAGTACCGCAATTTCAGAGGGTAAACACCGAGAAGGAGCAGGAGGCGGCGATAAAGCAAAATATCGCATCGCTTCAAAGTGGCACCGAATTGGCCACCAAGACGACCGCTGCTGAGCAGACTCTTCTTGAGTCTCAGCTTCGTCGTGCAATTCCCGGTTACGATCAATTGATTTCTCAGGCGAGCAGCAATATTGGATCGGCTTTAAAAGGCGAACTCTCTCCTGAAGCAACTCGCAATATTCAACGGTACTCGGCTTCTCAAGCCTTATCTCGCGGAGTCGGAGGAGGTTCTGGAGCGGGGCTTTTTGGAGCTGTTCAAAACTACGCTAGAGCATCAGAGGCAAGGCAGAATCAGGGTCTTGCTCAAGCACAGAACTTCATCCAGCAGCAGCGCACGTTTGGAATGGCGCAACCGTTCTCGGTGAGCAGCATGTTCATTACGCCGACTCAGCGCATCAACCTTTCGCTGCAAGAGAATCAATTCCAGTACAATCGAGACATGGCCGCTGCTCAAGTTGCCGCTCAACCTGATCCTATGATGGCCGCTATCGGTGGTTCGTTGTCGAACATTGGCGGAATGGCGTTTGGTAGTGGAATGGGCGGCATGATGGGCGGCGGCGGCGGCGGCGGTGGACAAGGTGGTGGCGGCGGTGGTGGCATAACCGTAAATTATGGCGGTTATGGTGGCGGCAATGTTGGATACAATCCGTACGGATCGTACCAACCAAACATGTACAGCGCACCAAGCGGTTACTCGCCTTACGGTGGATACAATCCGAATTCGTCAACTAGCACTGGTTTTGGAAGCTAAACCAACAAAAACATTATGGATCTACAACCTTCCCGAAATGTTGGTCTTGAGAATCAGCTTCAGGCCATTCAGCTAGGCGCAAGCCTCTACGACCGCGCACAGACGCAGAAGCGGATGATGGAGCAATTGCAGGTGCAGACGGCGGAGTCGCTACTCCAGCGGCAGGGCATGGAGCTTCAGAACAAGATTCGGTCTAATGCTTATGCTCAAGCATTGGATGAGCAGGCCAATCAGGCTGCTGAGTACGATACGTTTCAGAAGTTTAATGAGGATGTTGGAACGTATTTCAACGATCCTGAGTTGAAGTCTCCAATGCCTGCACTGCCACGCTTCAAGTCAAAGGTGTTCAATCAGGAGGCGACTAGGGCTTATCAAGGTCTTCAGCAGTATTCTCCGCGAGCGAAAATTATCAAGGCTCGTGAACAGTTCGAAAAGACTAGGTCTGACATCATAACAGAGATGCAGAATCAGGGCTTCGATGTTTTTGATCCTCAGACAGGTCAGATTAACGAGGAGGTTTATCAGAAAAACGCCCCCGCAATCAGGCAGCAGATGAGTGAGGCAAAAATTATCAAAGACCTTGGCACGGAAATTTCCGAAGAGGTTTATCAGTTGGACAAAAATATTCCAATTGAGCAACGAATCAAGACTGCTCGCACCAATGTTGAGGCTCGTCGATTAGGTCGCCCATCTCAAACCGAAGGCATGCGCCAAGACATTGCTGTTGGCGCACTTGAAAACTGGAAAGAATTGTTTGGAACTCCAGACAAATTTACTGAAAATGATGTAAAGAATAGAATAATGTCAAACAAATGGGATCTTCCTACTGGAGATGTAGCAAAAGAAATTAGCGGGGATTATTCAACAGCGCAGCAATCGTCTGCATTAATTAATGAATTAAACAGATTTGATAAAATGTACGGAAAAGGAAAAATTCAAAACTACGTTGGCATAATTGACGGAAGGCTTGGGGAGCTGAAAAAAAGATTAAATTCAGCAGCAACAAATGAGGAACGTGAAGCGTATTCAATCCTCCAAAGGTTCAATACGGTATTTAACAGCGAAGCGTTTGCAACGTCTGGTAAAGCCGTTACACAGCCTGAAACAGTTCGATTGAAATCAGCAATCGGTGACATCAGGAGCAAAAACTTTGTTAACGATGCAAATAACTTTGCTAAGTTTGCAGCAGAAAATTTGTACAACATTATAGATCAGTATAAAACTGATTACAAAATTAGCAGAGAACGGGTTAAGTTGGCCAACGAACTTGTTGAGAAATACAATCTGCCGTTTACACCGTTTGGTAAACAACAGCAATCAGCTCCGGCTCCTTCATCTGGAGGAATCAAGATCATCTCAACTGAAATCATCGGACAATAACATATGCCACGCTTTGCTGTAACAGTTGATGACAACGGAGTTCAGAAGCGGGTTGTTCTGGAGTCTGATACGCAGCCGACAGAAGCCGACGTTCTTTCAGCTTTGCGTGGTTCGGCGCAGCCATCGGCTCCAGCCACCATTGCTGAAATGCGTCGGCGCGAAGAGCAGGGATTGGTTGGCGCGTTGCCTCCAGACATGAGCGAAGCAGTGAAACGATCCGCAGAGGTTGGAGGATTGGTGCCGTGGCAGTATGGCCAGCTTGCCGATCCTGTTGGAATGCTCGCACCAATGGAAGGTGGCCGAATTGATCCATCTGGACAGCTTACTCCGATGGCACAAGCTGAGTCTCGCGGAATGCGTAAGGCTTCAGCGTTGTACGCCGCAACAGTACCATCGCTTGTTGCTGCTCCGTTCATTGCTGGTCTTGGACCTGTTACTGGAGCCTTGGTGGAAGGCGGCATCGGGCTTGCAAGCCAAGGCGTTTCTCAAACGATTTCTCCTGACGAATACAAAGGTGGCGAGATGGCAGCAGCCGCTGTACCCGGATTCAACATTGGCCAAAAAGCCAGCAAGTTGAAGCAGGTTGCACTTGGAGTTGGGTCAGGAACTTTAACATCCGCAGCTCAGGCTGGGTTGGAATCTCTTGATGATGAAAGTGCGAATTACGAAGATATTCTTTTTCGCACCGGACTTGGTGGATTTCTAAGCATGGCTGGCGAAACGGTTCCGGGAGCTATCGGAGCAGTGGTTCGAGCAAGGAGCGTAAATCCAAGGCTGATTGCCGCTGAGTTTGAGCGTCCGTTTACGCAGCAATTCATCAAGGATCGTGGAACTGAAATTCAAAAAGAACTTGAACGTCGAGGTGCTGGCGGATTGTCATCTCAATTTGCAGACGACATTGCAAGAACGCTGTACTCCCCTAACTCTGGACTTAAACCTGATGAGTTCAGGAACAATATTGCGAAAATAGTCTCAGATTCGTTTGGCCAAGGATCATCGTCTGGTTTGTCCAGATCCGAAATATCAGACTCAATTAAAACTCAACTTGGCAATTACGTTCAAAATGCGGACAAAATTGCAGGAGACGCTGTTGATCAGTTTGTTACAAAATCTGAAAAGCTAGTCACAGATGTAACAAATATAATAGATCAGAAATATGCTTCCAGAAACAAGAGGTTGACTGATCTTGTTAGAGGTTTTGAAGGAAGGTACGCAACCGACTCTCAGCCTTTGATCAACCAGATCAACGATCTTGAAGCTAAGAAGAAATTGCTTCCAGATGAATCAATTGAAAGAAAACGGATAGAAGATGAGATTTCTGTAATCAACCAGCAGATTCAAGATATCCAAGCTGGAGCTGTGCGTGGATACGGTCCTGCCTCTGGAATATCAAAAGAAGAACTTGGCCAACGTGTTCAGGAAATTGGACGTGAAGAGCTTCAGCTTTTTAAAGATGAAAGCAATAAAGGTTATGGAAAACTAGAGCCTCGACTAGACAAGGTAAAAATAACTTCGACTGAAATTGGACCTGATGGAAAAAAGATTGTAAAGACTGCAAATCAATTAAGAAAAGAAAGAAGCGAAATTCTTAAAGAAATTGATTTCAATAAGCAGGTTCAAAAAGCTGACTATTCTGTATTTGAAGAACTCGATAAAATTAACGAACAGCTTGACAAAGCATTGTTGAACGACCCCGGTCTTAAGGGTTTGCTCGAAGCTGAAAACAAGTTTTACAGCACAGGAATCTCTAGGTTCAAAGGGTTCTTTGCAGACAAGGTGCTTCGAGAGGCTGGAGAAGCTGGAGGTATGCCGGGGATAGTTTCAACAATCTCAGGCGCAAACGGAGCGCAAAACCTCAAGCTGCTAAAGAACATGCTTGGAAACAGGTATGGAGAAATTGAGCCAAGTCTTAGGGAATTTGTTTACACGCAAATCAAAGGTGAAAATCCAAACGATTTTCTGAAAGGACTCACAAAAGGAAAAGGCGGGTTTGCAACTGGAATTCAAAAAGAAGTCATCAACGATTTGTTTCCAGACCTTTCTGAAATCAATGATGTTGCATCAAAGTACGGCTCGTTAATTGATCAAAGAGCAGTGCTTGAAGGCGAGTCTAAAAACTTGTCATCGCAGATTAATGGTCTGACAAAGCAAGTTGATGATGGGATTAAAGGCGCACAGGAAAAACTTAATGCCGTAAATTCTCAGTTTGACAAAGTTACATCTAAGATTGCCGTACTAAAGGCTTCGAATGTTACTGAGAGAGAAAATGAAATCATAAAGTCTCTTGGTAAAATTAGAGCGGAAGTGAACAAGGCTGGAGCCTC
This sequence comes from Caulobacter sp., assembly GCA_044361705.1. GTDB lineage: Bacteria > Pseudomonadota > Alphaproteobacteria > Caulobacterales > Caulobacteraceae > Caulobacter. The sequence goes on along the minus strand of JBIKII010000327.1, from coordinate 1,162 downwards.
AAAAAGTGACGCTCTTGATTCGTTTAAGTTGGATGAGGTTGTTCGTGAGCTTTCAACGGAGGGTGGTCTTCCGCTTTACAAAGCTCTTGAACGAGCTATCGAGGTGACGAGTGCTGCAAAAGACAGGTTCTACGGAGTTGTTAAAAAATCAATGCAACCGGGTGGTCAGCTTGAGAGTTTCAATCCGTCAAATCTAATAGATTTCTTGGCACCGGGAAAAGGTGCTGAAATTTCATCCGATTATCGTGTCCGTCGATTTATGGAGGTCGTTGGGAAAGAGCGCCCAGACCTGATAAACGACGCGCAGAACATGCTGATCGGAAGGATTGTTTCTGAGTCTTTTAACGGCACAAAGATCGACACTAAGAAGATTTCGTCTCTTGTTGGAAATAGTGATGCTCCGGGCAAGTATTACGAAGCAACTCAAAGATTGCTCGGGGAAGATGGAGTTAATCGAATCAACACGGTTGCAAACCAGTTGGAGCGAGTGTCAGGGCTTGGAAAGCCAAGTATTTTCACAAAGATTGTTGCCCCAACGCTTGTCGGCGCACTTGGGTATAGGCTTTACGGGGAAGTTGGACTTGGCGTTGGACTTGGAGGATATGCTGCATACGGCAAGGTTAAGGAAGGGATGAAAGAAGCTGTTGACGCTGCGGTTGGCAGAATTCTTAAAACACCAGAATACTTGGACATTGTTTCAAAGCCTTTGGATGCGGCCACAAAAGGCCAGATAGACAAGATTGAGCGCATGTGGCCGCGTATTTTGAAGATGGAGACAGATCGAGTGATGCTTAACAAAGAGGAAGCGGAACCTGTTTTAAGTTCTGCGCGTCAAACTTTTGACAATGTTTCTAAATCTGTTTCAAACTTTTTTGGAAGATAATATTTTTCCCCAATGAAAACCTCCCTCTCCAAGAAAGGTAATACCTATCAGGGCAAGAAGGTGACACTGAACAAGCCTTTCTACACGCCGGGTGAGCGGAAGAAGAGCGCGGTGTACGTTAAGAATCCGGCGAACAAGGTCGTCATCGTTCGCTTCGGCGATCCTGATATGACGATCAAGAAGTCGAATCCTGAGCGTCGAAAGAATTTCCGTGCGCGGCATAACTGCGCGGAGGCGAAGGACAAGACGACGCCTAAATTTTGGAGCTGCGCCGCTTGG
>JBIKII010000037.1:0-19292 GCA_044361705.1 Caulobacter sp. | reverse complement strand
CCGGAGGGCGGCTGGCCGTTCGAGCAGGCGCTGTTCATCGCCGCCAGCGTGATCAGCAGCGTGCACAAGAGCCACGTCGTCGTCGATGCCGGCTTCAAGGCCAACTCCGTGGACGGACCGCCGGCCAGGATCGCGGCCGGCGCGGCGCCGGGCTCGCTCTGGCGGCCGATGGGCGACGAGCACGGCATGATCCTCCACCCCTCGGCCATCCCGCTGCTGAAGGGCGGCGACTTCATCGGCGCCGTGAACGCTCTGGACGCAGACCCGGACGCGCCCTGGCCGGCCGACGCGCCGAGAGCCGGCGATATCGTCTGGCTGCAGCCCGGCCACGTCGATCCGACCATCAACCTCTACGACGCCTTGCATGTCGTCACGGAAGACGGGTCATGGGAACGCTGGGCGGTGGACGCGCGCCGGGTTTCATAGAGCGCGCCGATCCGCCCGGAAGCGACAGGGAGACGGCCATGAACGACCTCGATTTCACCGGCAGGCGCGTGCTTGTCGTCGGTGGCACCAGCGGCATCGGCAACGGCATCGCCCACGGCTTCCGCCGGCGCGGCGCGAAGGTCGCCGTCTGGGGCACCCGCGACAGGGACGACTACAGGGTCGAGGACGGCTCGGACCTCGAAGGCCTCGACTTCTTCCGCGTCGACGCCTCGGACAACGCGGCTGTCGAGGCCGCACCGGCCCCGTTCGACGGGCTGGACGTGCTGGTCCTCGCCCAGGGCACCGTTCTCTACCGCAAGGGCGAGTTCGGGATGGACGGTTTCCGCAAGGTGGTCGGGGTCAACCTCGACAGCCTGATGGCCTGCGCGATGAAGTTCCACGCGGCGCTCAAGGATAGCGGCGGCAATATCGTCACCATCAGCTCGACGGCGGCCTATCACGCCACGCGCGGCAACCCGGCCTACAACGCCTCCAAGGCCGGCGCCGTGGCCCTGACCCGGACGCTGGGACAGGCCTGGGCCAGCGACGGGGTCCGGGTGAACGGCGTGGCGCCGGGCCTGGTCGACACCAAGCTGACCAAGGTCACCACCGAGAACCCCGAGCGCCTGGCCGCCAGCCTGCGCGGCATCCCGATGCACCGGCTGGGCACGCCGGACGACATGGCCGGCGCGGTGCTGTTCCTGGCCTCGCCGCTGGCGTCGTACGTGACGGGGCAGACCCTGATCGTCGACGGCGGTTTGACCCTCTGATTCAGCTCTTGGCGAACAGCCTTCCCCGACGATAGGGTCCGCCCGCAAAAATAATCGCCGGGAGAGCGACGTTCCATGAAAAAGCACCTGCTCGCCGCCCTCGCGGTGTGCGCGGTTCCGCTGGTCGCCATCGCGGCCGCGCCGGCCCCGGCCGCCGATCCGGCCCGCATGCGCGAGGACATCAAGGTCCTGTCCTCGGACGCCTTCGAGGGCCGGGCGCCCAACAGCGCCGGCGAGCAGAAGACGGTCGCCTACCTGATCGAGCAGCTGACGAAGATCGGCCTGGAGCCCGGCGGCGACCTGAAGGACGGCAAGCGCGCCTGGACCCAGGACGTGCCGCTGTCGCGCTACGAGATCGTCGGAAAGCCCACCTTCTCGGCCACCGTCGGCGGTCTGACCCGGCCGCTGGCCCAGGGCGAGGACCTGGCCATCCGGGCGTCCATGACCAACGTCGACCAGGTGACCTTCGCCAACGCGCCGCTGGTCTTCCTCGGCTACGGGGTCAAGGCGCCGGAACGCAACTGGGACGACTTCAAGGGCGTCGACCTGAAGGGCAAGATCGCCGTCGTCCTGATCAACGACCCCGACTTCGAGGGCGGTGAAGGCGACTTCGGCGGCAAGGCCATGACCTACTACGGTCGCTGGACCTACAAGTACGAGGAGGCCGCGCGCCAGGGCGCCCTGGGCCTGATCATCGTGCACGAGACCGAGGGCGCCTCCTACGGCTGGCCGACGGTCACCAACTCCAACACCAACGAGATGTTCGACATCGTCCGCAAGGACCCCAAGACCGTTCACCCGACGCTCGAGGGCTGGATGCAGCGCGGCGTCGCCGTCGAGCTGTTCAAGGCCGCGGGCCTGGACTTCGAGGCCCAGAAGGCCGCCGCCCGCACCCGCGCCTTCAAGCCGGTCGAGCTGAAGGGCGTCACCCTGTCGGGAGACTACAAGGTCAAGCACGAGGTCATCGTCAGCCAGAACGTCGTCGCCCTGCTGCCGGGCAAGACCCGTCCCGGCGAGACGGTGATGTACACGGCCCACTGGGACCACATCGGCGTCGGCGCTCCGGACGCCACGGGCGACCGCATCTACAACGGCGCTATCGACAACGCGACCGGCACGGCCGGCCTGCTTGAGCTGGCCCGCCTGCAGAAGGCCGCCGGCCCGGCCGACCGCTCCATCGTCTTCCTGTGGGTGACGGCGGAGGAGAAGGGCCTGCTCGGTTCGGAATACTACGCCGCCAATCCGCTCTATCCGCTGGCCACCACGGCCGGGGTGCTGAACGCGGACGGTATGAACGTCTTTGGCCTGAGCAAGGACTTCACCATATCCGGCAGCACGAAGGTCGAGCTGCTCGACATGCTGATCGCCGAGGCCGCCAAGTCGGGCCGCACCTACACCCCCGATCCCAACACCTACGCCGGCTACTTCTTCCGGTCGGACCACTTCTCGCTGGCCAAGCGCGGCGTGCCGGCCATCTCGTTCGGCGGCGGCCAGGACTGGGTCGACGGCGGCGTGGCGGCGGGTAGGGCCTCGGCCGAAGCCTACCGCAAGGATCGCTATCACCAGCAGGCCGACAACTTCGACCCCAGCTGGCCGCTGGTCGGCATGAGCGCCGACGTCGGGCTGCTGTTCCGCCTCGGCCGCGACCTGGCCAACTCGACCCGCTGGCCCGAGTGGGGCGAGGGCGTCGAGTTCAAGGCCACCCGCGACGCCAGCAAGGACCAGCGCCGCTAGCGCGAGCCGATGACCGTCAGCGTCTTCGATCTGTTCAAGCCGGGCGTCGGTCCGTCGAGCTCGCACACCATGGGCCCGATGACCGCCGCCGTGCGGTTCGTGGCCCTGCTCCGGGCGCGCGGCCTGCTGGCGTCGGTCACCGGCGTGCGGGTCAAGTTCTACGCCTCCCTGGCCCTGACCGGCCGGGGCCACGCCACCGACCGGGCGACGCTGCAGGGCCTGATGGGGTTCGAGCCGGCGACGCTGGATCCGGACGCCGGCGACGCGGCGCTGGCGACGCTACGCGAGACCGGCGCCATGACGCTGGGCGGCGATGGCCCGACCATCGCCTTCGACGAGGCGGCGGACATCATCTGGGGCGGCCGCGAACGGCTGCCGCAGCATCCCAACGCCATGACCCTGACCGCGCTGGACGGCGACACGGTTCTCGCCGAGCGCAGCTACTTCTCCGTCGGCGGAGGGTTCGTTCGCGACGAGGACGAGATCTTCCGCAACACCGGCGACGAGGAGGGGCCCCCGGTCCCCTTCCCTTATGAGTCCGGCGCCGAACTGCTGGAGATGACGCAGGCGGCGGGCGTCACAATCGCGCAGGCGATGATGGCCAACGAGACGGTCCGCCGCTCCGAAGCGGAGGTGATCGCGGGGCTGGAGACGATCCACGCCGCCATGGAGGCCTGCATCGAGCGCGGTATGCGGATCGACGGCGTGCTGCCTGGCGGCCTGTCGGTGAAGCGTCGCGCGAAGCAGGTGCACCAGACCATCATGGCCAAGGTCGAGAAGTCGATCAGCGACCCGCTGGCCGCGCTCGACTTCGTCAACCTCTGGGCCCTGGCGGTGAACGAGGAGAATGCGGCCGGCGGCCGGGTGGTCACGGCCCCGACCAACGGCGCGGCGGGGCTGCTGCCGGCGGTGCTGCGCTTCTACGACCGCTTCTACCAGGGCACGCCGGAGGGCCGCCGCACCTTCCTGCTGACCGCCGGCGCCATCGGCGCCCTCTACAAGAAGAATGCCTCGATCAGCGGGGCGGAGGTCGGCTGCCAGGGCGAGGTGGGCGTGGCCTGCTCCATGGCCGCCGCCGGCCTCTGCGCGGCCATGGGCGGCACCAACGCCCAGATCGAGAACGCCGCCGAGATCGGCATGGAGCACAACCTGGGCCTCACCTGCGACCCGATCGGCGGCCTGGTCCAGATCCCCTGTATCGAGCGCAACGCCATGGGCGCCATCAAGGCCATCGACGCCGCGCGGCTGGCGCTGCTGGGCGACGGAGAGCACTCGGTGTCCCTCGACAAGGTCATCGCCACCATGAAGCGCACCGGCGAGGACATGAACGAGATCTACAAGGAGACCTCGCTCGGCGGCCTGGCCGTGGGGCTGGCGGTGAACCGGGTGGAGTGCTGAGGATGCGCGCGCGCCTCTACGGCCTCGGGCGCCCGCTCGCCCTGATGGCGTTGCTGGTCGCGACCGCCGACGCGATCCTGTTCCCTATGACGCTGTTCACGGACGCCCTGTCCGATGACCTGCTGCAGCGGGCGCTCTACGCCTCGGCCTTCGCGCTGGGGGTGGTGTTTCTGCGCGTGGTGTTCGACCCGGCGGTGCAGCGGGCCGTCATGGCGGCCAACCACGAGCTGCAGGAGGGCCAGCCGTTCAAGCCGCGCTGGATCTCGCCAATGGACCCGACCTGGGGCGCGTTCGGCAGTCGTATGGGACAGGGCGTTCTGCCCTGGTTGCGACTGGTGCTGCTCGGCGAGTTTGCGCTCGGACTGATCCTGTTGGGGACCAGCAGGACGCCGCCACCGGTTCTGCTCGCCGGCGCCGGTCTCGGCCTCTGCATCCTGCTGACGATGAGCCAGCTGAAGGACCAGGACGATTCTGAAGCGGCGGGGGCGGACGAGACGCAGGCTTAGGCGCGACCGGCCTGAAGGCCGTGCGTCCTTCGCGACGCTCCCAAGCTCACCCTCAGGATGACGAAGGTGGGCGGGATGCAACAAACTTCGTCAGGGTGAGAAGCGCGAAGCGCGTCGCGAACCCCGCACGGCTTCGCCGCCCCACGGGCGCGCCCGCGAAGCTTGGGGCGGTTGCGCGCGGCGGCCGGTGAAGCCCCCCCCATTCAAGGGTTGAGCGGCGCGAGTCGCGCGGCTCATGCTGTTCCTCGTCTGGAGGATCACTGATGCGTCTCGTGCTTGCCGCCCTGTCCCTTGCCGCTGTCACCGGCGCCGCCGCCGCCCAAGGGGCATTTGACCCGCGCGACGGGTGGGAGCTCTATCGCCGCCTCGACCCCGTCGGCACCGCGGCCTGCACGGACCGGGACTGCTGGCCGCGCGATGGGGGGATGCGCGAAACCTCGCCCCCGGGCAGCTTCTCCAGAACCACCGAGATCCCCGGCGCGGGCGACTCCCGCCTCTACTACACCGTCGTCGGGTGCGGTCCGGACAAGCGCGGCTGCAAGGCGCTGGAGATGACCTACAACTACTTCCCTGCGCCCCGGCCGTCGGCCCAGACGATGGCGCGTTGGAACGCCGCCAATCCCGCCTGCAAGGTCACCGGCGGCGGTGACCTGTTCGGCCCGACCGTCATCATCCCCCTGACAGCCGCCACGAAGTTCGCCGACATCGAGGCGGCGCGCCGCACGGTGCTGGCCTGCGGACCGAAGTTCCTCGCGACGCTCTAGGCGCCCGCGCCTCGCGTGCTAGGCATCCGAGGTGGACGCGCTCGCCGCGACGGAGAAGACGATCATGAGCGCAACCATCCGCACCGGCTGCGGCGGCTGGACGTTCGAGCCCTGGCGCGGGGTGTTCTACCCGGACAGCCTCAAACAGAAGGATGAGCTCGGCTACATGAGCCGCCAGCTGCCGTCGATCGAGATCAACGGCACATACTACTCCAGCTTCAAGCCCGACAGCTGGCGGAAATGGCGGGACGAGACGCCGGACGGGTTCGTGTTCACGGTCAAGGGCAGCCGGTTCACCACCAACCGCAAGGTCCTGGCCGAGGCCGGCGAGAGCCTGGAGAAGTTCTTCGCCCAGGGCATCGCCGAGCTGGGCGACAAGCTGGGGCCGATCTTCTGGCAGTTCGCCAACACCAAGAAATTCGACGCCTACGACTTCGAGGGGTTCCTCGCCCTGCTGCCGAAAACGCTGGAGGGCCGCACCCTGCGCCACGCGGTCGAGGTGCGGCACGACAGCTTCTGCACGCCGGAATTCCCGGCCCTGCTGCGCAAGTACGGCGTCGCCAACATCTACGCCGACCACGCCACCTATCCGGAGATCGGCGACGTCACCGCCGACTTCGTCTACGCCCGGCTGCAGACCGGGTCTGACGACGTCGAGACGGCCTACGACGAGGCGGCGCTGGCGACCTGGGCGGCGCGGCTGAAGACCTGGGCCGGCGGCGGCGAGCCGGCCGACCTGCCCAAGGTCGACCCCGGCCACGTCGCGCCGAAGACGCCGCGCGATGTGTTCGCCTTCATCATCCACGAGGGCAAGGTCCGCGCGCCGCACGGCGCCCGGGCCCTGCAGGCGCGGGTCGACGGCTAGGCAGGCGACGACCCGCGACAAATAGTCGTGTCGCCCCGCGTTGCGGACGGTTCTCAACCTTTCGGCGAAACGGTAGGGTCCCCGAAATGGGGTGGCCTGTGTTTGACGATACGACGCGTGCGACGGTGTTCCGCTTTCTGCAGGAAGCGCAGGGCCTGCCGACCCTCGACGCCCTGAACATCGAGTTCCAGAAGGCCGTCGCCGCGATGGGCTTTACCGGCGCCGTCTATATCCGCCTCTCCGCCGATGGCCGGGCCCTGCCGCCCCGGCCGGTGTTCGGCGAGGGCGCGCCCGAGGGCTGGGTCGACCACTATTTCGCCCGCAACTACGCCCGCTACGACACCGCCATCCCGATGTCCTTCCAGTCGCGGGAGCCGTTCACCTGGTCGGACGCGGCCGGACGCGGGATGGAGAAGGAGACCTCGACCCTGTTCGGGGAAGCCTTCGAATGGTGGGGCGCCGACGTGTTGATCTGTCCGGTGCGCGGTATCAACGGCGGGGTGTCGATCGTCGATCTGGCCATGGAGAAGGGCCGCAAGCTCGACGAGGTCGAACGGTCCACCGCCCACGCCCTGGCCAGCCTATACGCGGTGGTAGGCGAGGGCTTCCTGGAGCGTCCGGAGGCCTCGCCCGGCGAGCTGGAAAGGCCACTGAGCTGGCGCGAGGCCGAGTGCGTCTACTGGGTGTGCCTGGGCAAGTCGGACGAGGAGATCGGCGCCATCCTGTCGATCTCCAGGAAGACCGCCAACCACCACGTGGAATCGGCCAAGGCCAAGCTGGGCGTCGCCAGCCGCGCCAGCCTCGCCTGGCGGGCCTTCGCCCTGGGCCTCGTCCAGCCGCCGCTGTTCTGATCGCCCTATAGGGTAAACACCCCATAGGCCCGGCGCGCGCGGCGTCCGACCCTACGGATCACCCCGAGGACCGGCCATGATCCATGTCGTCACCCACGCCCAGCGCCACATCTACGCCCGGCAACTGACCGCCATGCACCGGATGCGGCGGGAGGTCTTCGTCGAGACGCGCGGCTGGAAGCTGCAGACCCGCGAGGATGGCGGCGAGTACGACCGCGGCGACGACGACAAGGCCATCTACTTCCTGATGCTCGACCGGGATGGCGGACTGCAGGTCAGCGTCCGGGTGCGGCCTGTCACCGACTGGTCGATCCTGCTCGACGAGATGCCCGGCTGCGTAGAGGGCGATGTGTCAGCGCTGCGCCGGCCGGACGTCTGGGAAATGGCCCGGCACCTGGCCGGCCAGCAGGGCCGCTCGGTCGGAGAGGCGAAGCGGCGGGCGGCCGAATTCCGCATCGCCATGCTGGAGGCGGCGCTGAGCAGGGGCGTGACCCGGCTGGTCGGGTCGGTCGACGTCGGGCTTCTGGCCCACGGCATCCGGGCCTGGCTGGACCTGCGGCCCCTCGGCCTGCCGGTCGTCTATCCCGAGGGCGGCGCAGCGGTGGGCTACGAGATTCCGGTCAGCGAAGACCTGATCGACCGACTCAAGCGCGCCCACGGGATCACCCGCCTCTCCGCCTTCGAGCTGGAGGTGGAGAGCGCCACGCCCTGGATGACGCCTGCGGGGCTCGAAGCCGCCTTCCGGGGTCCGGCCGCCTACAGCGAGGCGTTCCACGCATGACCACCCGCGTCATCGCCGGCCAGCAGACGGCGCTCGAGGACTACGAGGATTTCCTGGACCTGCTCAAACAGCTGACGCCGGACCGCCGGCGGATCGTCGACGCGCTTCTCCGGAAGATCGCCGCCGTCGAGCACGACGACGGGGAGTCTGCGGCGTTATCGCTCATCGACGATGTGTCATCGATACTCGCCACAACTCCCACGACTCACTAGACTCGATTGCAGCCGGCCGCGAGTGTCGGGCATCGCGTGGCGCTCCAGGTTGAGCGCCGCCGACTGGGAGCTGTTGAACATGTCTGACCCCATCGACGTGGGTGTGGGAGCCCGTATCCGTATTCGCCGGCGCGAGCTTGGCGTGAGCCAGGGTCTGCTGGCCGAGCATCTGAACCTCACCTTCCAGCAGGTTCAGAAGTACGAGCGGGGCGCCAACCGCGTCTCCGCCTCGATGCTGGTGCGAATCGCCGAGCGATTGGGCTGCTCTGTCGGCTACCTGGTGGGCGAGGACGGCGGATCGGCCGGCGGCCTGGAGGGCGCCCAGCTGGCGCGGCTGGCCAGCACCGGCGTCGCCGAGCTGGTCGAGGCGTTCAACGCCATCCAGAGCCCCAAGGCCCGCGCCGCCCTGATGCGGCTGGCGCGCAGCATGGCCGAGCACGACTCCGACCCGGACTGACGCCCTTGCCCGCGCGCCCTGCTGCCAGCATGCTGTCAGCAGGGCCGTGAGAGGGTGGCATGAGGCGCGCGGAGCGACTGTTCCAGATCATCCAGATCCTGCGGCGCGGGCGAGGGCCGGTCACGGCCGACGCGCTGGCGCGGGAGCTGGAGACCTCGAAGCGGTCGATCTATCGCGACATCGCCGCCCTCATCGGCCAGCGGGCGCCCATCCGGGGCGAGGCCGGCGTCGGCTATGTCCTCGAGGACGGGTACGACATGCCGCCCCTGATGCTGACGCCGGACGAGATCGAGGCCGCCGTGCTGGGCGCCCAGTGGGTGGCCGGTCGTGGTGACCCGGCGTTGGCCAGGGCGGCCAAAGACCTGATCGCCAAGATCGCCGAGGCGGTGCCCGACAACCTTCGGCCCATTGTGCTGGAGCCCGCCGGTCGCGCGCCGCCGGCCTGGGACAACAGGCCCGACACCATCGACATGGCGCTGGTCCGATCCTCGATCCATGCCGGCCGCAAGATCCGGCTGACCTATCGCGACGAGCAGGAGCGCGAGAGCGACCGCGTGATCTGGCCGGTGACCGTCGGCTACATGGAGACCAAGCGGCTGCTGATCGGCTGGTGCGAACTGCGCCAGGCCTTCCGCACCTTCCGCACCGACCGCGTCGCGGCGGCGGCCTTCCTGGACGAACGCTTCCCGGAACGGCCGGGAATCCTGCGGGCGCGCTGGCGGCGGTTCAACGCCGAGGAAATCGCGCGGGCGACCGCGCGGCCGGAGGATCCGGACGCACAGGCCGGTCAGGCGAAGATCGCGGCGATGTCGGTCGCCTCAAGCACCCTGTAGGCGCCGGGCTCGAGATCGTCGGGCAGGACAAGGCCGCCCAGGCTTTCGCGGTGCAGGGCCAGCACATGGTTGCCCATGGCCGCAAACATGCGGCGCACCTGGTGATAGCGGCCCTCGGTCAGGGTCAGCAGGGCCAGGGTCGGCGACAGGGTTTCCATCACCGCCGGCAGCAGCGGTTTGGTCTCGCCCTCCAGCATCAGCCCACCGGCCGCGAAGGTGTCTGTCTCGTCGCCGCGCAGGGGGCGGTCCAGCGTGACGCGATAGCGCTTGGCCACATGGTTGCGGGGGGAGATAACCCGGTGCAGCAGGTCGCCGTCGTCGGTCAGCAGCAGCAGGCCGGAGGTCTCCTTGTCCAGCCGGCCGATGGTCGAGATGGCCGGGTCGCGCAACCGCCAGCGGATCGGCAGCAGGTCATAGACCAGCGCGCCGGCCTCCTTGTGCGAGCAGGTGACGCCCAGCGGCTTGTGCAGCATCAGGCTCAGGCCGGGCGGCGGGTCGACGGCCTTGCCGTCCAGCGTCATGCGGGCGGGCAGGTCGCCGGTGACCGGAATGCGCCGGTCGGCGTCGCGCACCGGCTCACCGTCGAGCAGGATGCGGCCGTTCTTCGCCAGGGCCTGGATCTCGCGGCGGCTGCCATAGCCCATATTGGCCAACAGCCGGTCGAGGCGCAGTGCGGCCGGCGCCTTGCTCACTTCACCGCCTCGATGACCTTGAACCCGCCCTGGTCGGCGCGGGGCGTCACGGTGCGGAACAGTTCGGTCAGCAGAGCCTCGTAGGGCAGGTGCCGGTTGGCCACCAGCCACAGGGTCCCGCCCTTGCGCAGCAGCGAGGCCGCCTGGCGGATGAAGGTCTGCCCCAGCTGCTTGTCCTCGGTCCCCGCGTCGTGGAACGGCGGGTTCATGACCACGAAGTCGAGGCTGGCCGGGGTGATCCCGGTGGTCCGCACATCGGTCCAGCGGATGTCGGCTCGGGGGTCGGCCACGTTCCGCTTCGCCGCCTCGACCGCCCGGCCGTCGAGGTCGACCAGGGTCAGGTGCTCGACGCGGGGCGAGGCCAGCACGGCGTGGGCGAGCAGGCCAAGGCCTGCGCCCAGGTCCGCGCCCTTGCCGGCCAGCGGCGGCAGGTGGCTGATCAGCAGCGCGCTGCCCGGATCGATGCGGTCCCAGCTGAACACGCCCGGCTGGGTCCAGAGGCCGAGGCCCGGATCGAGGCGCGGCGCGCCCTGGGCGATGGCGTCCTCCAGCCCGACCGGCGTCTCGGGGCGGCGGACGGTGCAGATGCGGTGGTGGCGGCGACCCTCCTCGTTGACCGCGCAGCCGAAGGCCTCCAGCTCCTTGCGCAGCCGCGAGCCGCCCTTGTCCTTGGGGGCGAGGGCGACCAGCCGTCCGGCGGGCTTCAGCGCCCGCAGCGCCAGCGCCAGCACATGGCGGCGCTCGGCCGTGGCCGGCGGGGCGAGCAGGGTCACCGACGCGAGGGAGTCGGGCGGGGCGGCGGCGAAGTCAGGGCTGCCGGGGACATAGGGCGAGAATCGCGTCGCGCCCTCGGGGGCTTCGACGACGTCGCGGGGCGGGGCGCCGTAGACGGCGTGGATGTCGGTGGTGTCGGTCACGGGGGCGTCTATAGCGGGGGCGATAGGGACCGAACACCCCATCACCAGCGCGGCGTCATGGGCCCCGGCCTTCGCCGGGGAGGCGGGTGGGGCTGGATCACCCCACCGCCACGATCTCAACCTCGCCGCCGGCCACCATCGCCAGATCCCCGATGGTCTTGCCCAACACGGCCTGGGCCAGCGGGGAGACGTAGCTGACGCTGCCGGCGGCGGGGTCGGCCTCGTCCTCGCCGACGATGCGCCAGGTCTGGCGGCGGCCGTCCTCGCGCTCAATGGTCACCGACCCGCCGAAGCGGACGGCTCCGTCATTTTCCCCAGGGTCGACCAGCTGGGCGGTGGCGCGGCGCGAGGACCAGTAGCGCAGGTCGCGCGTGGCGCGGGCCATGGCCGTGCGGTCGTCCTTGACGTCGCCGCCCTGGGCCGACGCGTAGGCGGCGCGGGCCGAGGCCAGCTCGGCCTCGATGGCGGCGAGCCCCTCCGGCGTGACGAGGTTGGGATGGGTGGACACCGGCCGGTCGGGCAGGTTGGCCGCGACCGACTCGTAGTCTTCTTCCCTGGTGAAGGCGACGCTCATGGGGTCACTCTAGCATTCCCGTTGACGGACGTACCGTCATGCGCCCCCCTCTGTGGAAAACAGGGAGACACGCCATGACCTTCAAGCCCGACGACCTGATGTACCGCCCCGGCCTGATGAACGGGGAGCGGATCCTGATCACCGGCGGCGGCACGGGGCTGGGCAAGGTGATGGCCGAGGCCTGCCTGATGCTGGGGGCGGAGGTCTACATCTGCGGCCGGCGCGGCAACATCCTCGAGGACACGGCGAAGGAACTGATGGCGGCGCACCCGGGCAGCCCGGGCAAGGTTGTCGGCATCGCCTGCGACATCCGGGTGCCGGAAGCGATCAAGGACATGGTCGACACGATCTGGGCCGACGGCGGGGCGCTGACGGGGCTGGTCAACAACGCGGCTGGCAACTTCATCAGCCGCACCGAGGACCTGTCGCCGCGCGGCTTCGACGCCATCGCCAACATCGTGTTCCGCGGCTCGTTCTTCGTGACGCTGGAGTGCGGCAAGCGCTGGATCGCCGAGGGGAAGAAGGCGTCGGTGATCTCGATCCTGACCACCTGGGTGTGGAACGGCGGGCCTTTCACGGTGCCCAGCGCCATGTCCAAGGCGGGCCTGAACGTCATGACCCAGTCGCTGGCTGTCGAGTGGGGGCCCAAGGGCATCCGCTTCAACGCCATCGCGCCCGGCCCCTTCCCGACCGAAGGCATGAGCGCGCGGCTGAACCCCGGCCAGCAGGAGAGCGCCTACCAGAACATGAGCGGAAACCCGATGAACCGGGTCGGCGAGATGGCCGAGCTGGCCAACCTTGCGGTCTATCTTCTGTCGAAGGGCTCGGAGTATGTGAACGGCCAGACCATCGCCATCGACGGCGGGCAGTACAACGCCAGCGGCGGCAACTTCTCCCGCATGACCGAATGGGGCGACGACCAGTGGCAGGCCGTGAAGGACATGATCAAGTCGACCAACGAGAAGGACCGGGCCCAGCGCACGGTCTGACCGCAGAGCCGCGCGAGCGGCCGACCGTCCGGCTGCTGCTGTTCTCGCCGGCCGGGCGGCTGCTGCTGATGCGGTTCGAGGACGAGCACACCGGCCCGGGCGGCTGGTGGTGCACGGTCGGCGGCGGGGTCGACGAGGGCGAGGCGCTGGATGTCGCCGCCCGCCGCGAGCTGTTCGAGGAGACCGGCCACGCCGAGGTCGACCTGGGCCCCGTGGTCTGGATCCGGGAGCTTGTGCTGACCGTCGAGGGCGAACCCCGCCGTCTGGTCGAGCACTACTTCCTGGCCACGGCCCCGCATGAGGAGGTCGTCGACCACCACTGGACCGAGCTGGAGCGCCGGGTGGTCAAGGCCCTGCGCTGGTGGTCGCCGGACGAGATCCTGGACAGCCGGGAGACCATCTTCCCGGAGGGCCTGGGCGATCTGCTGGCCGCCCTGCTGCGGGACGGACCGCCGGACCGGCCCGTCTTTCTGGCGCGCTGAAAACAGGGTTAATCAAGGATTAACCGTCGCGCGGCAGGGTCGCCCCATGCGCCGTCTCGCCCTTCTTGCCCTGATGAGCCTCGCCCTCGCCGCGCCGGCCGGCGCGCAGGACGGCGGCCGCATCCGCGCGCAGGCGTCCGAGCCGGCGGTCTCACTGCGCGGGCCGGCGGGACAGACATCGGACAACGGCGCGCAGGACGAGTCAGGCGGGCTGGCCTCGCTGGTCCCCATGCCGCCGACGGTGGCGCCGGTCGGGACGGTCGCCCGGACAGACAATCGCCAGTGCCGGCAGAGCTGCAACCGGGCTTACTACTTCTGCCTTTCGGCCGAGGACGAGATCTGCGCCCCGGCCTGGACCCAGTGCACCGCCCGCTGCGGCCAGCGCTGAGCAGGGCGCCGTCGCGTCACGGTTGACGTGTGCGGAAAGCCCGGACACCCTTGCCTTAACAACGATAACCAGAACGACTTTCCAGGGAGAGCCATCGTGTCCGCACGTCTGCCCAAGGCCTGCATCATCGGCGCCGGCTGCAGCGGGTTCACCACCGCCAAGCGGCTGAAGGACGTCGGCGTCCCCTACGACTGCTTCGAGATGTCCGACGATATCGGCGGCACCTGGTACTACAAGAACCCCAACGGGATGTCGGCCTGCTACGACAGCCTGCACATCGACACGTCGAAGTGGCGGCTGGCGTTCGAGGACTTCCCGGTTCCGGCCGAATGGCCAGACTTCCCGCACCACGCCCTGCTCTTCCAGTACTTCAAGGACTACGTCGACCACTTCGGCCTGCGCGAGACCATCACCTTCAACACCGCCGTCGAGAAGGCCAGCCGCACGGCCGACGGCCTGTGGGAAGTGAAGCTGTCGACCGGCGAGACGCGGCTTTATGACGTGCTGTTCGTCTGCAACGGCCACCACTGGAGCCCGCGCATTCCGGAGTATCCGGGCGAGTTCGACGGCCCGGCCTTCCACAGCCACGCCTATAGCGACCCGTTCGACCCGGTCGACATGCGCGGCAAGAACGTCGTGGTGGTCGGGATGGGCAACTCGGCGATGGATATCGCCAGCGAGCTGTCCCAGCGGCCGATCGCGAAAAACCTCTGGGTCTCGGCCCGGCGCGGGGTCTGGGTGCTGCCCAAGTACATGAACGGCAAGCCGGCCGACAAAGCCTCGATGCCGCACTGGTTCCCGCGCAAGCTGGGCCTGAGCCTGGCCCGCAAGACCATCAAGAAGACGCTGGGCAACATGGAGGACTACGGTCTTCCCAAGCCCGACCATGAGCCGCTGGAGGCCCACCCCTCGGTCAGCGGCGAGTTCCTGACCCGGGCCGGCTGCGGCGACGTGAAGTTCAAGCCGGCGATCAAGGCGCTGGAAGGCAAGAATGTGCGCTTCGCCGACGACAGCGTGGAGCAGGTCGACGCCATCGTCTTCGCCACCGGCTACGACATGAAGTTCCCGTTCTTCGACGACGCCGATCTGGTGCCCGACGCCGACCACCGCCTGCCGCTGTTCAAGCGCATGATGAAGCCAGGCGTGCCGAACCTGTTCTACATGGCGCTGGCCCAGCCGCTGCCGACGCTGGTGAATTTCGCCGAGCAGCAGTCCAAGCTGGTCGCCGCCTACCTGACCGGCCAGTACCTGCCGCCGTCGCCGGCGGAGATGGAGCGCATCACCGCCAAGGACGAGCAGACCCACACCGCCCAGTACTACGAGGCCAAGCGTCACACGATCCAGGTCGACTTCGGCATCTACTGCCATGACCTGATGAAGGAGATCGCCAAGGGCGAGAAGCGGGCGAAGGCGGCGGGAAACCGGCTGCCGGTCGAGGCGCGGGCGGAGACGGTGGGGGCCTGATGCGGCCGGGGGCGCGCACTGAAGTACATGTCCCCGCTACACCTCGAACGCCCTCAGGAACGCCGCCACATGGAACTGGCGGTAGCGCTCGCGCTCGGCTTCGTCGCCGACCGGCAGCGCGTAGCCGACGGTGCCGAGGGTGGCCTGCAGGAAGGGCGCGAAGAACAGGCGGGCCATGAACTCCGGATCGTGGCCGGCGGCCAGTTCGCCGCGGTCCACGGCCCGCTGGAAGGCGCCGCCGAGCGCGGCCAGGCCGGGCGTCAGGATCTCGCGGCGGATGAAGCCGGCGATCTCCGGACGACGACCCGACTCGTCCATGGCCAGCAGCAGGTAGCCCCGCGCCAGACCGTGGCTCTGGGTGGCGGCCAGCCGCTGGGAAAAGCCCTCGATCATGTCGGTGATCGGCCCCGGATGGGCGGCGACCCAGGCATTCAGCGCCCGGCCGGGGACCGCGAGGTCCTCCTCCAGCAGCGCCTCGATCAACCGGTCCTTGCCGGGGAAATAGCGATAGACGGCCGGCTTGGTCACGCCGACAGCGGCGGCGACCTCGTCCATGCGGGCGGCCTCGAAGCCCTTGCGTGAAAAGAGATCGCGCGCGGCGTTGAGAATCTCGCGCGGCCGGGCGCGGGCCCGTTCGCCCCGGGGCCCGGGCGTCCTGAGCTCCATCTTCAACTCCGAAGGCATCAATTCTCCTCTCGCCTGCCTCCCAGCCTAGCTCTATACTCACGGGTAACTAACAAAAATCGGAGGAATGCGGGTGACTCTCAGCGTTGACGTCTTCTGGTCGTTCAGAAGCCCCTACTCCTACCTCGCCACGCCGCAACTGATTGCACTGGAGGCGGCGTACGACCTGCAGGTCATCGTGCGACCCGTGCTGCCGATCGCGGTGCGGATCGACGGCTTCTTCAAGCGGGTCAATCCGCTGTGGCCGCCGTATCTGGCGCGGGACATCTATCGCCTCGCCCAGATGCAGGGCACGCCGATCCGCTGGCCCCGGCCTGACCCGATCGTCATGGACATCGCCAGCGGCGAGGTGCCGACCGACCAGCCCTACATCTACCGCCTGACCCGCATGGGCCAGGCGGCCGCAGAAGCCGGCAAGGGCCTGGCCTACATCAGCGAGGTCGGATCGTTGATCTGGTCGGGCTCGACCGAGAACTGGCATGAGGGCGACCATCTGGCGAAGGCCGCCGAGCGGGTCGGGCTCGACCCCGAGGCGCTGGAAGCGGTCGCCCGGGACGAGGCTGATCGCCTGGACGCCGCCATCGAGGCCAACCAGAAGGCCCTCGAGAGCGCCGGCCACTGGGGCGTGCCGACCATGGTCTTCGACGGCGAGCCGTTCTTCGGACAGGACAGGCTGGACGTCCTCCTCTGGCGGATGAAGCAACGCGGACTGGCTCCCGCGCGTTCAGGCTCCGTTCAGCCGACCTAGCTTGACCTAGGCGCTCAGGTGCGGCGAGGTGTCGCGAAACGGCGCGCGCTGCGGCCGCGAACAGGAGTTGGGGCCATGAAGAAGATCCTCCTCACGGGCGTGTCGATCACCGCCGCCGCGGTCGCCGCCGTCGCATTCGCCCAGCCGGGCGGCGGTCGCCCGCGCATCACCTTCTACGAGGGACCGAACTTCACCGGACGGTCGGTCACCTATGATCGCGACTTCACCAACCTGCCCCGCCAATACGCCGACATGGCGCTGAGCGTTCGTGTCCAGGGTGCGTGGAGCGTCTGCGTCGACAGCGACTATCGCGGCCGCTGCGTGGTCGTGGACCGCGACGTCCGGGACCTGCGCTCCATCGGCATGGGCCGGACAATCAGCTCCATGCGGCTGACGCGCGGCGGCGGGGGCTACCCGGGCGGTGGCGGCGGTTACCCCGGCGGCGGCGGCGGCTATCCGGGCCGCGCCAGCATCACCCTCTACGACGGCCCGGGCTTCACCGGCCGCGCCCGCACCTTCGACAGCGACTTCAGCAACCTGCCGCGGGAGTTCAACGACACGGCCGGCAGTGCGCGGGTCCAGGGACGCTGGACGGTCTGCGTCGACAGCGACTATCGCGGCCGGTGCGTCCAGCTCGACCGCGACATTCGCGACCTGCGCTCGATCGGCATGGACCGGACGATCAGCTCGCTGCGGTCGGGGGGCGGTGGCGGCTACCCGGGCGGTGGCGGTGGATACCCGGGCGACGGCGGCTATCCGGGCCGCGCGAGCATCACCCTGTACGACGGTCCCGGCTTCACCGGCCGCGCCCGCACCTTCGACAGCGACTTCACCAATCTGCCGCGCGAGTTCAACGACACGGCCGGCAGCATGCGGGTCCAGGGGCGCTGGACGGTGTGCGTCGACAGCGACTACGGCGGCCGCTGCGTCGACGTCGACCGGGACATCCGCGATCTGCGCTCGATCGGCATGGACCGGACGATTTCGTCCATCCGGATCGACCGCTATCGACCCTGACAGCTGTCGCTACGTCGCACTTCCCGCCGGGGCGTCCGACCTGTTAGCCTGCGTGCGATGAGTCAGGTTGTTCTTCTTTCGGCGGGCAAGCGCGAGCAGACCAAGCTCGCCAACCGCCGCGCCATTCTCGACGCCGCGCGCGAGGTGTTCGCCGAGCTCGGCCACGAGTCGGCGACGGTGCGCGACATCATCCGTCGCACGGGCCTCGCCTCCGGGACCTTCTACAACTACTTCCGGTCTCTGGATGAGGTGTTCGAGGCGCTGGCCGACGACGGAGCCGCCCGCTTCCGCCCGATCCTGCGCGCCTGCTGGGAAGCCTCGAACAGCTTCGAGGGCTACCTGCGGGCGGCGATCCAGGCCTATTTCGACTTCATGGCCGATGAGCATGCGGCCTGGCAGGCCCACCGGCCGGCCGGCGAGAAGCATCCGCAGATGCGGGTGCAGACGCCGGAGATGGAGCGGGTCTTCGAGGAGGTGCGCGACGCCTTCCTGCAGGCCATGGAGCACGACGCCGCGCCGCGCGTGGACGCCGACTACCTGGCCGCCGCCTGCATCGCCATGGCCCGGGAAGTCGGCGACAAGATGCTCGAGCGTCGGCCGGTCGACACGGCCGCCGCCGCCGACTTCGCCGTCAAACTGATCATGGGCGGCATCCCCGCCCTGCCGCGCCTTTCGACCTGACCGGAGACCACATGGCAGATCCCGCGGTCCAGAAGGCGATCCTCAAGGTTCTGCTGTCGCTGCCCTCGCCCGTGCTGCGGGCGATGTCGGGCGGCGGCGTGGTCTATCAGGGCGGCCGCACGCTCGATCCCCGTTTCCAGTTCCTGACCGCGGGCGCGCGGCGGATGCCGGCCATGTCGTCCCTGTCGCCGGAGGAGGCCCGGACGGCCAGCGCCGGGGGACTGGCGGCCATGGCCGGCAAGCCCGAACCCGGCGTCCGCGTCGAGAACCTGCCCATCGACGGCCCCGGCGGCCCGCTCAAGCTGCGGGCCTATCGTCCGGCCGACCAGGACCCGGCCGCGCCGCTGATGGTCTTCGCCCACTTCGGCGGCGGGGTGATCGGCGACCTGGAGACCAGCGACGTCTTCTGCCAGATCCTGGCCCGCATCGCCCGCTGCGCCGTCCTGTCAGTCGACTACCGGCTGGCGCCGGAGACCCGCTTCCCGGGCGGGCTGGAGGACGTGCTGGCCGCCTACCGCTGGGGCCGCGACAACGCCGCCCGCTTCGGCGCGCCGGCGGGCGTGGCTGCCATCGGCGGCGACTCGATGGGCGGCAACTTCGCGGCCGTCATCGCCCAGGAAATGAAGCGGGCCGGCGAGCCGCAGCCGGCTCTGCAGCTGCTGATCTATCCGGCTGTCGACGTGGCCAGCGAGACCCAGTCGATGACCACTTTCGGCGACGCCTATCCGCTGTCGCGAGACACCATGAACTGGTTCATGGCTCACTATATGGCCCCGGACGCCGACCCGGCTGACCCTCGGCTGTCGCCGATCAAGACCGAGGACCTGTCGGACCTGCCCCCCGCCGTGGTGGCCACCGCCGGGTTCGACCCGCTGGTCGACCAGGGCGAATGCTACGCCAAGCGACTGCGCGACGCCGGCGTGCCGGTGGTCTACCGCTGCTACGACAGCCTGGCCCACGGCTTCACCGCCTTCACCGGCGCGGTTCCCACCGCCGACACCGCCTGCCGCGAGATCGCCGGCTTCGTCCGCCAGGCGTACGAGGGGAAGCTCTTGTAAT
>JBIKII010000036.1:0-19382 GCA_044361705.1 Caulobacter sp. | reverse complement strand
CGGGCAAGACGAAGGGGTCGGCGCTTGCGCGTCCGGCCCCTTTTCCCTCAACGACCGATCAGATCACCGACCGCTCGTCGATAAGGCCCTGAAGGACGGTCAGGCGTCCTTGCGGTCCGCGGCCGGCGCGGCCTTGTCGGCCTGATCCGGCGCGGGCGCGGTCTTGTCGCGCTCGCCGCCCTGCTTCTGCTGCTGTTCCGGAGCCGGACGCTGCGGAGTGTTCGGCTGCTGCTGCGGAGCGTTCTCGTTCGGGGTGTGGCTGGTTTGGTCGGCCATGGGTCTCTCCCTTGTACGCGCGCCGCCGGGGTTGGGGGAACGTGGCGGCGCAGGAAGAGAACGGCGACCGTCGGCGACTGTTCCGGGAGCCGCCATCACGCCTGCGAGAGCGACACGGCGGCTTCCCGACGCTCAGCCGGCCCGGGTGATCGCCGCGATCGGCACGATGGGGTCCAGCATCTGACCCTGCATGCCGTACTCGGCGCCCTTGGTCGGGGAGATCGGCGACTGGTGCAGCGCCTTGACCACGTCCAGCCCCTCGACCACCTGGCCGAACACCGCGTAGCCGGCGTTGTCGCCCGGCTGGCCGGGCGCGGCGTCGAGGCCGTTGGACATGTCCCCCAGGCAGATGAAGAACTCGCAGGTGGCCGAGCCCGGCGCTTCACGGGCCAGGGAAATGGCGCCGTTCTTGTGCGACAGACCAGTCTTGTTGGTCGGCTCATGCGCGATCGGCGGCAGCATCTTCTTGCCGCGCCCGTTGAGGCCGCCCTGCAGCAGGCCGACGCTGGGCATGCCCGCGAACCGGATCGCCCGGTAGAAGTTGGCCCCCTCCAGCCGGCTCTCCTCGACGTAGCGCAGGAAGCTGCCGGCGGTGATCGGGGCCTTGTCCGGGTAGAGCTCGACGACGAACGCGCCTTTCGGCGTGTCGAAGCGGATTTTTGGCCCGGGCGCGGGGGGAATCGGGGGCGCCGGTGTCTGACCGAACGCCGAAGCGCCAGCGCCGGCCAGCGAAAGGCCGGCGAGCCCGCCCAGAACCTGTCTGCGATGCTTTTTCATGTGACGAAGACTGCCTCGCCCGTCCTGACATTTCGAGCGGAATCCGCTAACAGCCCGTCATGACCGCCTCCCCCGCGAAGACCATGGCCGAAACGGCCGTCGAGTTCGGCCTCAAGCCGGACGAATACGCCGTCATCCTCAAGCGCCTCAACCGCGAGCCCAATCTCGTGGAACTGGGCGTGTTCTCGGTGATGTGGAGCGAGCACTGCTCGTACAAATCCAGCCGCAAGCACCTCGGGAAATTCCCGACCAAGGGACCGCGGGTGATCTGCGGGCCGGGCGAGAACGCCGGCGTCATCGACATCGATGACGGCCAGGCCTGCATCTTCAAGATGGAGAGCCACAACCACCCGTCCTACATCGAGCCCTACCAGGGCGCGGCGACGGGCGTGGGCGGCATCATGCGCGACGTCTTCACCATGGGCGCGCGCCCTGTGGCGCTGCTGAACGCCCTTCGCTTCGGCGATCCCTCGCACCCGAAGACGAAGCGGCTGGTCAGCGGCGTCGTGGCGGGCATCGCCGGCTACGGCAACTGCGTGGGCGTGCCGACCGTTGCGGGCGAGACCAACTTCCACCGCGGCTATGACGGCAACATCCTGGTCAACGCCATGTGTGTGGGCCTGGCCGACGCCGACAAGATCTTCTACTCGGCCGCGCCGGGCGCGGGTCTGGCGGTAGTCTACTTCGGCTCCAAGACCGGCCGCGACGGCATCCACGGCGCGACCATGGCCAGCGCCGAGTTCGACGAGGACAGCGACGAGAAGCGCCCCACCGTCCAGGTCGGCGACCCGTTCGCCGAGAAGCTGCTGATCGAGGCGACGCTGGAGCTGATGAAGACCGGCGCCGTCGCGGCCATCCAGGACATGGGCGCCGCCGGCCTGACCTCCTCCTCGGTCGAGATGGCCGGCAAGGGCGAGGTCGGCATCGAGCTGGACCTCGACATGGTGCCCCAGCGCGAAGACGGCATGACCGCCTACGAGATGATGCTGTCGGAGAGCCAGGAGCGGATGCTGGCCATCCTCAAGCCCGGCCGCGAGCACGAAGGCCACGCGATCTTCGAGAAGTGGGGGCTGGACGCCGCCGTCATCGGCTGGACGACCGACACCGGCCACATCGTGCTGAAGCACAAGGGCGAGGTGGTCTGCGACATCCCGCTGGCCCCGCTTTCGGAAGACGCGCCGCTCTACGACCGTCCCTGGACCGAGCCGGTGAAGCACCCGCGCCTCGACCCCGGCCAGGTGCCGGCGCCGACCGACTGGGAAGCCGCCGTGCTGAAGGTCATCGGCTGCCCCGACATGGCGTCCAAGCGCTGGCTGTGGGAGCAGTACGACCGCCACGTGATGGCCGACACGCTGGAGGACAGCGCCACCGGCGCCGACGCCGGCATCGTCCGCGTCCACGGCACCCGCAAGGCGCTGGCCGTGACCAGCGACTGCACGCCGCGCTACGTGCTGAACGACCCCTACGAGGGCGGCAAGCAGGCCGTGGCCGAGGCCTGGCGTAACCTGACCAGCGTCGGCGCCGAGCCGATCGCCATCACCGACAACCTCAACTTCGGCAATCCCGAACGGCCGGAGATCATGGGCCAGATCGTCCGGGCCATCGACGGCATGGCCGAGGCCTGCCGCGCGCTGGACTTCCCGGTCGTGAGCGGCAACGTCAGCCTCTACAACGAGACCAACGGCGCGGCGATTCCGCCGACCCCGACCGTCGGCGGCGTCGGCCTGCTGACCGAGTACAGCCGGCGGGCGGACTTCGCCGGCATGAAGGCTGGCGACACCCTGGTGCTGATCGGCTCCAACGCCGGCGAGCTGGGCGCCTCGATCTACCTGCGCGAGGTGCTCGGCCGCGAGGACGGCGCCCCGCCTCCGGTCGACCTGGCGCTGGAGCGCAAGACCGGCGACTTCGTGCGCGGCCTGATCCAGTCCCGGACGGTGACGGTGGTGCATGACCTGTCCGACGGCGGTCTGATCGTCGCGGCCGCGGACATGGCGCTGGCCTCGAACGTCGGCGTCACGCTGGACGCCACCAGCCCAGGCAACGCCCACCCCTTCCTGTTCGGCGAGGACCAGGCCAGATACCTGATCGCCACCGCCGACCCCGAGGCTCTGCTCAAGGCGACCGCCGAGACCGGCCTGCACGCCAGTGTCGTCGGCCAGGCCGGTGGCGACGCCTTCGCCTCGACGGACCTGTTCAGTATCCCACTGGCGAAGCTGCGCTCAGCCCACGAGGACTGGATGCCGGGGTATATGGGGTAGCAGTCTCCCTCCCCCTTGTGGGGAGGGTGGATCGGCGAGCGCAGCGAGACGAGACGGGTGGGGGCAGCAGCGACCCTCACCTGACTCGGAAGGCGGCCACCCGCTTGCCCCACCCTGACCTGCTTCGCAGGTCTGTCCCTCCCCACAAGGGGGAGGGAGATCAGCGGTTCAGCACCTCTTCAAACCGCTCCAGCGCGAACTTCGCGAACAGCGGCATGTTCCCGGCGCGGTCGCTGTCGCCCGTCTCCAGCGTGAAGCTCGCCTCGACCGGTCCGACGATGCCGACGCAGGTGTGGCCCGCCGCATCGCCGTAGGGGTTGCCCTCGGGCCCGGCCGCCCCGGTCTCGCACAGGCCCCAGGTTCCGCGCAGCTTCTCACGGATCACCCCGGCCATGAACAGCGCATAGGGCTCGGTCGAGGAGCGGATGCCCTTGGGCATGGTCTCGCGGGTGATGCCGAGCAGTCCGCGCGCCACGTTCGGCGTGTAGGTGATCGACGAGCCCTGGTACCAGACGCTGGCCTTGGGCACCGCCAGCAGCGCCGCCGAGACCAGCCCGCCGGACGAGGACTCCGACACCGCGACGCTCTCACCGCGCTCGACCAGCCGGGCGGCGATGCGTTCGGCGATGGGGATCAGGGTCTGCATGTCGGCGCCTCCGGGGTCCTGCCTGTCTTTTCTTTCCGTTTGGCGGCCTCGTCCAGCATCCAGAACGGACGGCCCTGCGTAGACACCGCACGACCCGCGAAGTTTTGTCCGGTGAGTTCGAATGTCCAAGCGCCGACGCCTCGGTTTGATCAGCTGCCTCCTGTTAACCGGATTGTCCGCCTGCGCCACCGCGCCCAAGCCCGACGCGGGCTATCTCAGCCGCTATGACAACCTCGGCGGACGCGGAGACGGCCTCCGCGCCAGCGTGCGCGAGTGGGCCGACGCCGAGGCGCTGAAGACGGTGTCTTCCGTGCGACTGCAGCCGACGGTCCTCTTGCCGGACGCCGACCCCGCGCGTGTGCTGACCCCGTCCGAGCAGCGCGGCCTGTTGCGCGAGATCGACGCCCAACTCTGCTTCGAACTGTCGGAGCGCTTCGCGATCGCCGGGCCGGACGTTGCCGCCGATGCCGAGGTGCGGTCGGCGGTGACCTGGTTCCTGCCCACCGGGCGCGCCGCGTCGGCCGCCTCGGCGGCGGCGGCCTTCTTCATCCCCGGCCCGCTGGACCTGCGCGCGCCCGGCACGCTCGGCGCGCTCGGCGTCGAGGCGGAAATGAAGACGCCGGACGGGCGACAGGTCGCGGCGATCGCCTGGGCGCGCCAGGCCAACGCGATCGGCACGGATGCGCCGTCGTTGATGAAAGCCGGGGACGCACTGCAATTCGCGGAACCCTTCGCCGACGATGCCGCGCGGGTCATGACGCCCAGCCCCGCGCCGGATATCGCCCGCTTCGAGCCCGGACAGGATCCTTGCCGCGCCTATGGGCCGCGCGTGCGCGCCGGGTCGTTCGTGACCAAGGTCATCACCAACCTGTACGTCCCCCAGTCCACTGAGGATCCGGCGGCGCCGGCCGCCGAGACGGCGCAGGAGCCCTAGCGGGCCGGCGCCGTGCCGAGCTGATCGTCGAAGCGCCGGGCGGCCATCACCACCGTCTGGACGGCTTTGAGGAAGAAGTCCTGGGGCACCGTGGCGAAATCGTCGGTCGGCTTGTGGTACTCGGGATGATCCTCGACCCCGAAGTAGACCCAGGGAATCCCCGCCTTGGCGAAGACGCCGTGGTCCGACTGGTAAGTCCAGTTGTCGAAGCTGTCGTCGGGGCCCGTGTCGTGGCCGAGCTTGAGGCTCACCGGGACCTTCGGGACCAGCACCTCTAGCTGAGCCTTGACCCATGGGTTGGGCGAGCCGCCGGCGGCATAAAGCTCGCCCTTGGCGTTCTTGGCCAGCATGTCGAAGTTGATGTTCAGCGCGATGGTCTCCGCGGCGACCGGCGGCGTTTCGAGGAAGGCCCGGGCGCCGCGCAGGCCGCCTTCCTCTGCGTCGAGCGCGACAATCAGCACCGTGTGCCGGGGCCGAACGGCCTTGAAGGCCTCCGCAACCGCCAGCAGCCCGGCCACGCCCGAGGCGTTGTCGTCCGCGCCGTTGTAGATCTGGCCCTGGTGAACGCCGAGGTGGTCGTAGTGGGCGGTGATCACCATGACCTTGCCGCCGGGCGTCGAGCCTTCGATCCGGGCGATCAGGTTAACGCCCTTCGTCTCCGTGCCGTCCTTGCGCTTGATCACGAAAGTCTGCTGGACCGGGTCCAGCCCGATCTCGCGCATGCGGCCGAGGATGTAGGCCCGCGCCTTCGCCCCGCCGGGAGAGCCGACCAGTCGCCCTTCCATGTCGTCGGCCGACAGGATGCGGACATCCTCGAGGGCGCGGTCGCCGGGCGCGGCGATGACGGGCGAGGCGAGCAGGGCGACTGCAGACAGGGCAAGCAGGAAGCGGCGCATGGGCCCTCCGGAAACATGGTCCTGCTGAGTGCCCGCCGGAGGCCGCCGGCGCAAGCCGTGTCATGCGCCGTTCAGGTAGGCCGGGTCAGGGTGGCCACATGAACCGCATCGCCCTCGCCGCCGCCCTCACCCTCGCCATCGCCGCGCCCGCAGCCGCGCAGGCGCCCGGCCGCCCGGCCCCTGCCCCGCAGGCCTGCGCGGTCAGCGTGAACTTCGGCAGCTACGCCATGGGCATCGACCAGGCGGCCTACCGCAAGACCCAGGCCTACGCCGCGCGCAACCGGACAATCCGGCTGGTCGCGGAGACGCCGTGGGGCCGCGAGGGAGAGCGGACTCTGTGCTTCGCGGCGCGCACGAGGAAGGCCGCCGACCGCGCGTTCGACGACCTTCGGACCATGATCCGCGCCGGCGCCCGCACCGGTCCGACCACGGTAGCCACCGCGTCTGGCCGGACATGGACCTCGCAGCCCCGCCAGATGCGCTGACCGACGGCCCGTACCGCTTTTTCGACTTCCCTTTTTCCCGCCTGCCCGCGCATCATGCCGGCAACGAGAAAAAAAAACGGGAGCGAGACATGGACGCGCAGTCGCAGTGGACCGGGCTGGACGCCGACCGCCTGGAGCGGATCACCGACCACATTGAGCAGAACTACATCGCCACCGGCAAGATCGCCGGCTGCCAGGTGCAGGTCACCCGCCACGGCAACACCGCCTATGCCAGGAGCTTTGGTCACCGCGACCGCGAGCGGGCCACGCCCTGGACCGATGACACCATCGTCCGCATCTACTCGATGACCAAGCCGATCGTCTCGGTGGCGCTGATGACCCTCTTCGAGGAGGGACGGTTCCAGCTCGATGACCCGGTGCATCGCTTCATTCCGGAGTGGAAGAACCACCGCGTCTGGGTTTCCGGCGAGGGCGCGGACATGGTCACCGAGGCGCCGAAGCGTCCGGTCAGCTTCCGCGATGTGCTCAGCCACACCGCCGGCCTCACCTACGGTTCGATGCTGGCCCACCTGAGCGGCCTGCCGATCGAACACCCGGTCGACAAGGCCTACGACACCGTCGGCGTGCGCCGCGGCGAGGGCGAGACCCTCGACCAGTTCCTGGCCAAGCTCGGGCAGGTGCCGCTGCGCTACCACCCGGGCGAGCGCTGGCAGTACAGCCTCGCCACCGACGTCTGTGGCGGCCTGGTCGAGCGCGTGAGCGGCAAGCCGCTGGCCGACTACCTCAAGGAGCGGATCTTCGACCCGCTCGGCATGACCGATACCGCCTTCCAGGTCACCGCCGACAAGGTCGACCGTTTCGCAGCCAACTACAGCCGCATGGCGGACAAGAGCCTGCGCCTGTCCGACGATCCGACGAAGAGCCCCTACCTCAAGGACCCGGTGTTCAAGTCCGGCGGCGGCGGCCTCGTCGGCACGATGGCCGACTATGTCCGCTTCGCCGAGATGCTCTGCCGGGGCGGTGAGCTGGACGGCGCCCGCATCCTGGGCCCGCGAACGCTGGACCTGATGACGCAGAACCATCTGAAAGGCGGCGGGGACCTTACCGAGATGGCCATCGGCAGCTTCTCGGAGACCGAGAACGCCGGCATCGGCTTCGGCCTGGGCTTCGCCATGACCGTCGACCAGACGGCGACCGGCGGCCTCTCGGCCGGCGACTACTACTGGGGCGGCGCGGCCTCGACCATCTTCTGGGTCGACCCCGTCGAGGACCTGACCGTGGTGTTCATGACCCAGCTGATGCCGTCGGCGACCTTCAATTTCCGGGGCCAGCTCAAGAGCCTGATCTACTCGGCCATCATCGACTGACGGTACCCGGCGGCCGCTACCCGGCGGCCGCCCCCGGGGCCGGTCCAGTATGCAATGGCCTTCGGCAGACGGTCAGCCTTGATCGGCTTGCCCAGATGCGCGTCCATGCCGGCGCTCACGCACGCCGAAACCTGTCCGGGCAGCACGTTGGCCGTCAGGGCGACGATGGGGGTGAGGCTTCCCGCGCCTGTCCTGTCCCGGATCCGGCGGGTCGCCGTCAGGCCGTCCACGACCGCTGTCGGCCGCCATGAACGGGTCAGGGGTAGCTGTCGCGGACCCAGCGCATCGATTCCCCGTCACCCCAGGCCCGGCTGGCGGTCGTGGCCTGGCGGACGGCATCCTTCGACGTCGTGGTGCAGTTGTCGCCCACTCCGGTCAGTCCTGGCAGCAGTTCCCAGGTCAGATAGCGCGACGGCCGGCCCTCGCCCTGCGGCGGCGGCGGCCCGCACAGGGTCATCCAGTAGTCGAAGGCGACCACCCGCCCGGCGTCATCCCGCCGCGTCGGCGCAAAGCCCATGTAGCTGTACTCGGTCCTGGCAGGGTCCTCGTCGAGCTGTCCAAGCTGGAGCAGGACGGGTTCTCCGCCGACGACGAGAAGCGGCATGCTGACCCATTCCCCCTTGCCCCCGCCGGCCTTGCCGCCCTGGTCGCTCATGACGACCTCCCCGTCGCGGAGCAGCAACCAGTTGGCGCAGTCCGGCCAGCGCTTCACCGGGCGTCGCGTGTTGACGACGCAGGCCTCGTCGTCATCGGGATCGACCGCCTCTTCCATCAGCCAGACGCCGTTGCGCAGGACAGGCGCGTCGACGGCGTCCGCGACTGTGAAGAGCGGCGTCGGGGTTATCACCCGGTTGCAGGCGGCCAGCCCCAGCAGCAGGACAGCGAAGAGCGCGCAGCGAACGACCATCATCACGGCAACCTCACGGATTGATCACGCCGTCGTGAGCATGGCGCCAATCCGTCGTCATGGCCAGCGATCAGTCACGCCGCGCAGATCCTGCCTGTGCAGCCGTTGTTAAACTTTCTGGGCCAAAGAGGACGACTATCCGGGGAGTCTTCGCACAGTGCCGATGTCAGCCGTCGATCTCGAAAGCCGCCTGCGGGCCGCCTTCCCCGACTCCGAGATCGTCATCACGGATCTGGCCGGCGACGGCGACCACTACAAGGCGCGCATCGTCTCCCCGGACTTCAAGGGCCTGACGCGCGTTCGCCAACACCAGCTGGTGAACAAGGCCCTGGCCGATGTGCTGGGCGGCGTGCTGCACGCCCTGGCGCTCGAAACCGCAGCGCCGGCGGACTGATCCCCAGATGCGCTATCGTTCCTTCGGCAAATCCGGCCAGGTCGTGTCAGCGGTATCCGTACTGCTGGACGGCCGCACGCGCCGCTCGGCCAAGGACTGGCGCAATCTCGTCCGGCTGTCGCTGGACTGCGGCATCAACGGTTTCGAGATCGCCGGGGACAGCCCCGCCGTCCTGGAAGGCGCAGCCGAGGGCCTGTCCGAAGTCGAGCGCGAGCTGCTGTTCGTCAGCTGGCGGCCGGCGGGCTTCGCTTCGGATCCGGCCAATACGGTGGAGGCCTTTGTCGCCCGCCTTGGCCTGGAATACCTGGACCTGATCGCCTTCGACGGACCGCCGCCGGCTCTGGACGGCCTGCGCGGCACGCGCCGGGTTCGCGCCTATGGCCTTGCCGGACAGGACGCCGAGAGCGAACAGCTGCTGTCGGGCGGATCATTTGATGCGCTGTCGGCGCCCTACAGCCCCGCCTCCGGGTGGAAGGACCGCAACCGGATCAAGGCCGCCGCCGCCCAGGACATGGCGGTCGTCGCCCACTCGATCTGTCCCGAGCACATACTGCCCAAGCCGGAAGGCGTGCTGAAGAAGTCTCTGTTTCGCAACCGGGCCAACCCCCTCGCAGGCGTCGGCGGCTATCGCTTTCTGGACAACACGCCGGGCTGGACGGCCGAAGAGCTGTGCCTGGCTTACGTGCTCACCGAGCCGTCCGTGACCACCGTCCGCTTCGAGGTCGACCGGCCCGAACGACTGGAGCGCCTGGCCGGCATCGCCGAGAAGGACCTGCCCACCGGCGTGGCGGCGCAGATCGAGATGGCGCGGTTCTCCGTCACATCGGCTTGACCCGGACCGCCCGCGTCCCTAGCTGATAGGCTTGTTCCCAAGGCCCAGAGGCTCCCCCCGTGACCGACGCCGCCGTCGCCAACCCCGCCCATGACTGGATCGCCAACACCGTGGCGACGAACCCGGTCGTGCTGTTCATGAAGGGCGAGCCCGAGCAGCCCCGCTGCGGCTTCTCCGCCCAGGTGGTGCAGATCCTCGACCACCTCGGCGTCGACTTCGTCGGCGTGGACGTGCTGCAGAGCGAAGCCCTGCGCGACGGCATCAAGATCTACAGCGACTGGCCGACCATCCCTCAGCTCTATGTGAAGGGCGAGTTCGTCGGCGGTTGTGACATCGTCCGCGAGATGTTCCAGGCCAGCGAACTGAAGCCGTTCCTCGAGGAACAGGGCGTCCTGCAGGCCTGAACCGCCGGAACCGGCGTATGAGCAGGCTTCTCGAACCGCCGGAAGGCCGGCAGGTCTTCACGCGTGACTTCACGCCGGTCGCCGGCGACATCGACGCCAACGGACACGTCAACAACGTCGTCTATCTGGGCTGGGTGCAGGACATCGCCATCGCCCACTGGGACTCGCGCGCCCCGGCCGAGGAAGCGACGAAGTGGGCGTGGATCGTGGTCCGGCACGAGGTCGACTACCGCCGCTCCCTGCTCCTCGGCGAGACCGCCCACGCCCGCACCTGGGTCGGCGAGCGCCGCGGCCCGCGCTTCGACCGCTATGTCCGTATCGACGGCCCCGACGGCGAGATGTGCGCCCAGACCCGCTCGGAATGGGTGCTGATCGACGCGGCCACAAAGCGCCCCGCCCGCGTGCCGGCGTGGATGGAAGAGATGTTCAGCTAGCGGCCGCCAGCGGGTTCACCACCGCCACCGCCGCGCCCTTCGGCAGACCCAGCTCGTCGAACCCGAAGGTTAGGTCCACCGGCCGGGCCACGGCCTTGCAGGCGTCAATCTTCTTCCGCCCGAACGCCACCGCGTAGCGGTTGGCCTTGCGCTCGACGAACCAGGCGAAGTCGGCCTTCGCCGTGCAGCCATTGGACATCACCCGGATGGTCAGGCTGTCCTCCGCCACGCTCGCGGCGATCAACGGCTCCAGCTCCACCATCCCGGCGTCTGGCGACGAATAGACGGCCCTGGTGGCGCAGCCGGCCAGCAGCAGGGTGGTTCCGGCGATGAGCAATAGCGAGCGGCGGTTCATGCGCCCCACTTCGCCACAGTCCGCGCCATATCAAAAGGGCCCGGAGATCGCTCTCCGGGCCCTTCGCTTTGGTTTCGAGGTCGGCGGCGTCTTACGACGCGTAGAATTCGACCACGAGGTTCGGCTCCATCTTCACCGGGTACGGCACTTCGGCCAGTTCCGGCGCGCGGACGAACGTGGCCGACATGGCCCGGGCGTCGACGGTGATGTAGTCCGGCGTGTCGCGCTCGCCCGAGCTCAGGGCTTCAAGCACCAGAGCCATGTTGCGCGACTTCTCACGGACGGTGACGACGTCGCCGGCCTTCACGCGGTAGGAGGCGATGTTGACGCGCTTGCCGTTCACCAGCACGTGGCCGTGGTTGACGAACTGGCGGGCCGCGAAGACGGTCGGCACGAACTTGGAGCGGTAGACCACCGCGTCCAGACGGGCTTCCAGCAGGCCGATCAGGTTTTCCGAGGTGTTGCCCTTGCGGCGCGCGGCCTCGGTGTAGGTGCGGGCGAACTGCTTTTCAGTCAGGTTGCCGTAGTAGCCCTTCAGCTTCTGCTTGGCGCGCAGCTGGAGGCCGAAATCGGAGATCTTCTGCTTGCGGCGCTGGCCGTGCTGGCCGGGACCGTAGGAGCGGGAATTCACCGGGGACTTCGGACGACCCCAGATGTTTTCGCCCATCCGGCGGTCGATTTTGTACTTGGCGCTATGGCGCTTGGACATGTCGTCACTTTCAATTCGACGCGGGCCGGCTCCTCCAGGATGGAGGTGCGATCTCAACGGCGGCTACGCATCACCCGTCATGTATTTCCGCGCCGACGGCGGACCGGCGGCGTTTGGAAGGCGCGCTTATGATGGAGGGGGGGCGGAGAGTCAACTTTCGGGGGCGGCGACCGGCCCGGCATGTTTGTATTGCGGCTTCCCGTTCGTGAGTTCCGCCATGAAGTCGAAGTCCGCCGCGTGGGCGATCCTTGTCGTCGCGCTCGTCGCGCTCCCGCCGCCGGCCTCGGCGCGCCAGCCCGAGCGCCTCCAGCGGCCGGCGCCCAGCGCGCTGAATGAGGAAGGCAAGCTGGTCGTGGCCGAAGGCGCCACGTTCGGGCAACTGCTGGTCGACCGGTATGCCGCATTCGGACGCCAGACGGCCGCGCCAGACGCCGCCCCCGAGACCGTCCAGGCATGGACGACCCTTATGTGCTCCGGGTCGGCCACCCGCGACGTTGCCGCCTACGCCATAGGAAGAGCGCTGAAGGGCCTGAAGAAGGACGTCCGGGCCCGGCTCAAGGCGCGCGATCCGGCGAGCATGACCTTCCTTGCGGCCGCGACGATCGGCACGCTCGATGGCGTGAGCACCGAGGCCATCCTGGCCGACGAGGCGATCGGCCCGGGCGCCTACCACGACGCTATCGTCGGCATGCGGACCGCGATCGAGGCCTGCGCCTTCTTCGGCCAGAAGCCCTAGCCCCACCAAAACTCTCCCCCTGCCCCCGGCCGCGAGTCCCTGTAGCTTCCGCTACGACATCCACGCGAACCCCTCAGGGCCGATGGCATTCGAATCACTCGCCGGCGGGCGCACCGTCGCCATCGTGGGCGGCGGGTTCAGCGGCACGCTCCTGGCGCTGAAGCTCGCCGCCGCCAGGCCGGACTGGCGCATCACGGTGATCGAGCCATCCAACAGGCCCGGACGGGGCATGGCCTATGGCGCCTGCGCGCCGTCGCACCTGCTCAACGTGCCGGTCTCGCGGCTGGAGACCGGCCTCTCCCCACGGTTCGACGGCTGGCTGGGCGCGCGGGGCGGCATGGCGGCGGCGCTGGCCGAGAGCGGCGGCGACCTGCACGCCGCCTTCGCCTCCCGCGAGGCCATGGGCGACTACCTCGCCGAGCGGCTGGACGAGGCCCGTGCGGCCGGGGCGATCACCGTCCTGCGCGGCGAGGCGATGCGGACGCTGGACGGAGCCCGGCGCGGCCTGATGCTGCGCGACGGTCGGGCGGTCGAGGCCGACACCGTGGTGCTGGCCACCGGCAACCTGCCGCCGCGCCCGCCGCTCCCCGCCGGCCACTGGCTGATCGACGATACGGCCTTCGTGACCGATCCCTGGTCGCGGGAGGCGCTGGAGGACCTCGATCCGGACGCGCCAGTGCTGCTGCTCGGCGCCGGCCTGACCATGGTCGATATCGCGCTGAGCCTGGCCGAGCGCGGCCACCGGGGCCCGATGCTGGCCGTCTCGCGCCGGGGCCTGCTGCCCGGCGCCCATCGCTATGGCGGCGCCTGGGAGCCGTTCCTCGCCCGCCTGCTGCCGGCCGGGCCGCTGGCGCTGTCGAAGGCCATCCGGGCGGAGGTCCGCAGGGCTCAGGCGCAGGGCCAGCCGTGGCAGCGGGTCATCGACGCCGTCCGCCCGGTGATCGGCCGCATCTGGGCCGGCTGGAGCCCCGCCCAGCGTCGGCAGTTCCTGCGCCACCTGCGGCCGCGCTGGGACGTCCACCGACACCGCATGGCGCCGCGCATCGCCGCCGGGATCGAGGCCCTGCTGGCCAGCGGCGCGTTGACGACCCGCGCCGGCCGCCTGCGCGACTGGCGACGCGCCGACGGCCTGATCGAGGCGGACCTGCATCCGCGCGGCGGCGGACCGGCTGAGACGGTGCGCGCCGCCCGAATTCTCAACTGCACCGGCCCGCGCAGCGACCTGCAGGGCCTGGAGGAGCCGCTGTTCGCCGACCTGGCGCGCCGGGGCCAGATCGCGCCGGACGCGCTGGGCCTGGGGCTCGAGACGCAGGACTGCGCGGTCCTCACCGCGCGCGGCGAGCCTTCAACCTGGCTCTACGCCGTTGGGCCCCTGACCCGCCCGGCCTGGTGGGAGATCACCGCCGTCCCCGAGATCACCGCCCAGGTCGACGGCCTGGTCCATGCCCTGGCCCAGGACGCCGGCGAGGTCCCGGCGCTGGCGGACGTGTTCGTGGATATGGGCGCCGGGATCTAGCGCCGCAGCTTGGCCGCGTGCCAGGCGAGGTGATCGGCGATGAAGGTGGCGATGAAGAAGTAGCTGTGGTCGTAGCCGGGCTGCCGCCGGACGGTCAGCCGCTGGCCGGCCTTCGCGGCGGCAGCCTCCAGCAGCTCGGGCTTGAGCTGGTTCTCGAGAAAGCTGTCCGCCAGGCCCTGTTCGACCAGGATGTCTTCGAACCGCCCCCTGGCCACGCCCGCCTCGATCAACAGCGTCGCATCGTGCTCGCGCCAGGCCTGCTCGTCGACGCCCAGATAACCGGTGAAGGCCTTGCGACCCCAGTCGCAGCGGGTCGGCGAGCAGATCGGCGAGAAGGCAGAGACGCTGCGGAACAGGTCCGGGTGGCGCAGGGCCAGCGTCAGGGCGCCATGGCCGCCCATGGAATGGCCGCTGATCCCGCGCCGCCCGGCGTCCACCGGGAAGTTGGCGCCAACCACCTCCAGCAGGTCGCGGGTGACGTACGTCTCCATGGAAAAGTGCGGCGCCCAGGGCCTCTGCGTGGCGTCGACGTAGAAGCCGGCGCCCTGGCCCATGTCGTAAGCCTCGTCGTCGGCCACCGCATTCCCTTGAAGATCTGGGCCGCGCGGACTGGTGTCCGGCGCCAGGATGGCCAGGCCCAGGTCCGACGCCGGGCCGTAGGCGCCGGCCTTGGTCGTGAAGTTGTCCTCGGTGCAGGTCAGGCCCGACAACCAGACCACCAGCGGGAACGGCCCCTCCCCGTCCGGCAGGAACAGCGAGAACCGCATCGGCGTTCCCGTCGCGGCGCTGTCATGGCGGCAGACGCGCAGGGTCCCGCCGAAGGTGCGGGTCTCGGAGAGGATTTCGAGGGAGGACACGCCTAGAACACCACCACGCTACGGATGCTCTCGCCGGCGTGCATCAGGTCGAAGGCCTTGTTGATGTCCTCCAGCCCGAAGGTGTGGGTGATCATCGGGTCGATCTCGATCTTGCCGTCCATGTACCAGTCGACGACCTTTGGCGTGTCGGTGCGGCCGCGGGCGCCGCCGAAGGCCGTCCCCTTCCAGACCCGGCCGGTGATGATGCTCTCGCCCCAGCCGCGATGGCAGGCTTCCAGCGCCTGGCGCATGACCGTGACGTTGCCGGTGGCGTCAAAGGTGTAGTCGGCGCCGCCGTCGGTCAGGGCGACCAGATGCGGGACGATGTCGCCCTCGATGTCCTTCGGGTTGACGAAGTGGGTCATGCCGAAGCGGCGGCCCCAGGCCTCGCGGTCCGGGTTGATGTCGACGCCGATGATCATGCCGGCCCCGACCATCTTCAGGCCCTGGATGACGTTCAGGCCGATGCCGCCGAGGCCGAAGACGATGCAGTTGGCGCCCGGCTCGACCTTGGCGGTGTTGGTCACCGCGCCGACGCCCGTGGTCACGCCGCAGCCGATGTAGCAGGCCTTGTCGAACGGGGCGTCCTTGCGGATCTTGGCCAGCGCGATCTCCGGCAGCACCGTGTGGTTGGCGAAGGTCGAGCAGCCCATGTAGTGGGCGATCTGCTGGCCCTTGTACGAGAACCGGCTGGTTCCGTCCGGCATCTGGCCCTTGCCCTGGGTGCCGCGGATGGCCGTGCAGAGGTTCGTCTTGCGCGAAAGGCAGCTTTTGCACTGCCGGCATTCGGGCGTGTAGAGCGGGATCACGTGGTCGCCGGGAACCACGCTGGTCACGCCGGCCCCGACCTCCAGCACCACGCCCGCGCCCTCGTGGCCGAGGATCGAGGGGAAGATGCCCTCGCTGTCCAGACCGTCCAGCGTATAGGCGTCGGTGTGGCAGATGCCCGTGGCCTTGATCTCCACCAGCACCTCGCCGGCGCGCGGCCCCTCCAGGTCGACCTCGACGATCTCCAGCGGTTGCTTGGCGGCGAACGCGACGGCGGCGCGGGTCTTCATCGGGCGACTCCTTGAGTAGGGCGCGGCGACTATAGCGAGTCCGGGCGGCGCGTCATGGGGGTGGGAAAAGGGGGACAGTCACTCATTTCCGACGGCGGAAGCGAAGGCGCGTATGGAAATGAGTGACTATCCCCCTTTTCCTAAACCTCCACCACCGCCGGAACCCGATACCGTCCGTCGAGCAGTTCCGGCCTCGGCAGATAGCCCCGCATGAACAGCGCGAACGGCCCGGCGGGCGCGGGGAGCCAGTTGCTCTCGCGGTCCGGATGCGGCGGCTCGTGGCCGATCCACAGGTCCAGCGAGCCGTCGTCGTTCCACGTCAGGCCCGGGGTGCGGTCGCCGATGGCGTAGCGGCCGAGCGGATTGTCGGTGAAGTAGAACTGCCCCTCGGGCGTGATCTCGTACATCGAAAGCGACCAGAAGCTGTTCACCGGGATCTGGCGGTCGGCGGGCAGGTGCAGGCGCCAACTGCGGGTCCCGTCGAAGGCCCCGCCGCCGCCCGGCGCGCCGGCCCGCAGGTAGGTGGCCTCGGCCAGGGGCAGCGCCGCCAGCCCGCCCAGGGCGACCACGGCGCGGAAGTGATAGTCCTGCCCGAAGTCGCCGAGCTTGCTGGCCGGATAGGCCCAGCTCTCGATGAAGGTGTTGCCCGACAGACCGCCGCCGCCCTTCACCGCCCGCCGCGCGTCCTCGACGCCGGCCTCAATCTCCGCAGCTTCGGCAGCGCTGAAGCGGGCGGGATCGAAGCTCCCCTGCCCCAACCCCATCGGCGCGATCCGCTTCAGCACGGCGCCGTCGGTGGCCGGCGGGGGATTGAGCCCCATCAGGGCGTCGGCGCTGGCGAAGTACTCCGCCCAGCCGTCGCGGCGTTTCGCGTGCTGCGGCGCAGGCGTCGCCTGCGGTCCCTGGGCAGAAAAGCCACCCTGGATCACGGCGGCGGCGTCAAGGTCATGCGGGCCGTCGACGAGGATGCGGGCCAGCGCCCAGACGTGGCGGGTCGGCGCGCGTACGACGTTCCGCCCCTCCGCCGCCTCGGTCGGCCCGACCAGGGTGTAGACGCCGCCGTCATTGCCGGTCGTCCGGGTGCCCAGCACCGCGAAGCTGTTGGACCAGGCGTCCATCAGCTGCAGCGAGACATAGCGGTCGCCCGACGGCGGGATGGTCAGGGTCACCGGGCCGCCGGTCAGGTCGATCTGGCAGGTGGCGTAGAGGGTGTCGTTATTGGGGGTGGTCACGGCCCGGGCCCGGTGGTCCGCCAGCCGCCGCATCATGCCGAAGCTGTTCAGCGGCGTGCCGACCGCCTGGCCGACGCTGCGGACGGCGGCGATCTCGATCAGCGGCAGGGTGTAGAGCCAGGCCTCGCGGGCGGCGGCGCGGAGATCGGTCATGGTCAGGCCTTCACAATTGCGGGCAGGCGCCAACGGCCGTCGAGCACCTCGGCCCGCGGAAGATACAGGCGCATGGTCAGGCTGAACGGCCCGGTCTTCGGGGCGGGCAGCCAGTTGGCAGTGCGATCACCGCCCGGGTCAGTCCGGCTGATCCAGACGTCCAGAGACCCGTCGGCGTTGCGCTTCGGCCCCCTGGTGCGATCGCCGATCGTGTAACGGTTCAACGGATTGTCGGTGAAAAACTGCTGCCCGTCGGGCATCACCTCATACATCGACAGCGACCAGAACGCGTCCAGCGGCAGATTGGCCGGCAGCGTCAGCCGCCAGGGCGCGTCGCTGGTGAACAGCCCTTCGTTCTCGCCCTCCGACCGCATGTACATCGCCTCCGCCACCGGCAGGGCGCCCAGGCCCAGCAGGGCGACGACAGCGCGGTACAGATAGTCCTGATCGTAGTCGCCCAGGTTGGCGCGGGTGTAGCTCCAGCCGCCGACAAAGGTCTGACGCGCCTTGGCCAGACGGGCGATCGTCGCGGCCTGGGCCGCCCCGGCCCGGGCCTCGGCGCTGTCGGGCCTAAGGGTCTCGAAGCCACTCAGAATACGCCGGTCCGTGGCGGGCGGCGGGTCGGACTCAAGCAGTCGGCGAACGCTGGCGAAGTACTCTGCCGCCGACGCGGTGCGCTCGGCATAGGCCGGTGTCGGATCAGCCGCCGGGCCGCTGAGTTTGAAGCGGTCCTGGATGGCGTGTGTCGCCGGCAGGTCCGGACCCCCATCGGTCAACAGGCGCAGCAGCAGCCAGGCGTGCGGGGTCGCCGAGCGCACCACGCCGGGCCCGCTGCCCGGCTGGCCCGGTCCGACGATGGTGAAGGTCCCGCCGCCGGCGCCGACGGTCCGGGTCCCGAGTACGGCGTTGTTGTTGGTGTACATGTCCATCAGCGCCGCCGACCAGTAGCGGTCGACGGTCGGGACCGAGAGGGTCACCGGCCCCTTGGTCAGGTCCAGCCAGCCGAACGAATAGAGCGTGTCGTTGTTGGGCGTCGTCACCGACCGGAAGCTGTGGTCGGCCAGAACACGGGTGTGCGTGAACTGGTTGATCTTCGCCCCGGCCTCGAGGTGCCGGGCGCGGGTCGTGGCCATCTCGATCAAGGGAAGGCCGTAGAGCCAGAGGTCACGGGCCTCGGTTGCTGCATCCGCCCGGGCCTCCCCGGGGCGGAAGGCCAGACCTGTGACGCCCAGAGCCGAAATCGCCGCGAACAGTTCCCGCCGGTTCATCGTGACCTCCCCGGGGATTCTAAATGTTACCCCCTGGTCTCATCATGGGCCGAGGCGGCGGCAGGGGCAAGAGTGGCTGTGTGCTTCGCAGCTGCCACCGGTCAGCGGTCAGCGGTCAGCGGTCAGCGCGCGAGCTCGTATCGCCGCTCGCGCGCAATACCGCGCATCCCTTGACGGTGGGGATGCGCGGAGGCGGGGAAGCGGCGCGCTTGAAGCCCTGGCCCCGGAGACAACTGCACCTTGCCCTTGAGCACGATGGGCTCAGGCGGAATCGTCTGACCGCTGAATCGTGCTCTAGAATCAAAAGTTTAGAGCCTGATTCAGGGTTCAGATGGTTCCATCTGAACCCATCAGGCTCTAGCGACCGCGAATCTCTCGGCGACGCCCCTCACGGGATGTCATGATTGGACTGGAACGCGCGCCAACGCCGCGCTTGCAGTCGGCGGGGCGGCGCAGAGCGCGCGGAGGTCTTCGGCCAGATCGTCGAGGGCGAGAGCGAAGACGACGTTGGCGTGCTCGTTGAACTCCTTGGTGGAGCCCCACATGTTCACCCCCGTCTTGTCGCCGCGATAGACCGCTTCCGGTCCAGCAGGCGCGCCTGGGGCGGCCAGGACGCCGCGCAGGACGACGCTGCCGACCTTGTTCATCTGCTGGGTGCTGATCCAGATCACCTGAATCCGGATGCGGACCGTGACCACGGCGGGGTCGGGTGGGCCGCCGGCCTGCGCGAAGCTGGGCGTAAATCCGCGGGCCTTGAGGCCGACGTCAAACACCGAGCGCAGCCAGGCCTCGCGGTCATCGGGCGCACGGAGAGCGACGCCGAAGGCTCCCACGATCTGGGGATCGCGGCGGGGGTCGGTGAGCTCGATCTGGACGGCGCAGCCGCCGGCGGTGGACGGCGTAGCGGCGTTTGCGGCGGCCGCCGGC
>JBIKII010000035.1:0-19439 GCA_044361705.1 Caulobacter sp. | reverse complement strand
CGAAGGCGGGACGGAGGGGGTTCGACGGCGTCGATGACACCCCCTCAGTCAGCCCTTCGGGCTGCCAGCTCCCCCAGAGGGGAGCATCTTGATGGATGAACCGCGGCGGTCCATCCGGACCGTCTAGCGCGGGTACGAAAACACGTAGCCGATCCTCATGAGGCCATGACCCTACTCCGCCAAGGGCTCGAGCGGCTGGTCGTACGCCGCCATCAGAGCCATGTTGAGGATCTTGGACACCGAGGCCGAGAGCGGCGCGATCTGCACCGACTTGGTCAGGCCCAGCAGGATCGGCCCCATCACCGTCGCCCCGCCCAGCGACTGCACCAGCTTGGTGGAGATCGAGGCGGAGTGGATGGCCGGCATGATCAGCACATTGGCCGGGCCGGTCAGGCGCATGAACGGGTAGTTGGCGCGGCGCTCCGGCTCCAGGGCCAGCTCCGGCGGCATCTCACCCTCGTACTCGAAGTCGACGTCCATTTCGTCGAGCATGGCGACGGCCTCGCGGACCTTCTCCGAGCGCATGCCCATAGGGTTGCCGAAGGTCGAGTAGCTCATGAAGGCGAGGCGCGGCGTGAAGCCCAGCGCGCGGACGGCGCGGGCCGCCTCGCAGGCGATCTCGACCAGCTCGTCGGCGTCCGGCATCTCGGTGACGTTGGTGTCGGCGATGAACAGGGTGTGGCCCTTGGCCAGCACGATGGACATGCCCATCACCCGGCCGCCCGGGGCCTGGTCGATGACGCGCAGGATCTCCTCCAGCGCCTGGTCGTAGGCGCGGGTCACGCCGGTGACCATGCCGTCGGCGTCGCCCAGCGCCACCATCGAGGCGGCGAAGCTGTTGCGGTCCTGGTTGATCAGCCGCTGCACGTCGCGCTTGAGGTAGCCCTCGCGCTGCAGGCGGCCGTAGAGGTGCTCGACATAGTCGGGGGCGCGGTCGGACAGACGGGCGTTGACGATCTCGATCCTGACCTCGTCGGGATCGAGGCCCGCCAGCTTCATGTTGTCCTTCACCAGCTCCTCGCGGCCGCAGAGGATCGCCTGGCCCAGACCCTGGGCCTGGAAGGCGTAGGCGGCGCGGATGACGCTGGGCTCCTCGCCCTCGGCGAAGACGATCCGCTTCTGGGGCCCGCTGAGCACGGCGCCCGACAGGCGCTGCAGGAAGGCGGCGCTGGGGTCCAGACGGCGGGCCAGGCTGGCGCGGTAGGCGTCCATGTCCTCGATCGGCTTGCGGGCCACGCCGGTGTCCATCGCCGCCTGGGCGACGAAGGGCGGGATGTACCAGATCAGCCGGGGATCGAAGGCCGAGGGGATGATGTACTGCGGACCGAACTTCAGCTGGCGGCCGTGATAGGCGGCGGCCACTTCATCCGGCACGTCTTCCCGCGCCAGCATCGCCAGCGCGTTGGCGCAGGCGATCTTCATCTCGTGATTGACCCGCCGGGCCCGCACGTCGAGCGCCCCGCGGAAGATGTAGGGGAAGCCCAGGACGTTGTTGACCTGGTTGGGATAGTCGCTGCGGCCGGTGCCCATGATGGCGTCGTCGCGCACGGCGTGGACCTCTTCCGGGGTGATCTCCGGATCGGGGTTGGCCATAGCGAATATCACCGGATTGGGCGCCATGCTGGCGATCATTTCCTTGGTGAAGGCGCCGGCGGCCGACAGGCCCAGCAGCACGTCCGCGCCCTCGACCGCCTCGGCCAGGGTGCGCTTGTCGGTGTCGACCGCGTGGGCGCTCTTCCACTGGTTCATGCCGTCGGTGCGGCCGCGATAGAGGACGCCCTTGGAGTCGCAGGCGATGACGTTCTCGGGCCGCACGCCCATCGCCTTGATCAGCTCCATCGAGGCGATGCCGGCCGCGCCCGGGCCGTTCAGCACGACCTTCACGTCCTCCAGCTTCTTGCCGGTGATGTAGCAGGCGTTGATCAGGCCGGCGGCGCAGATGATCGCCGTGCCGTGCTGGTCGTCGTGGAAGACCGGGATGTCGAGCAGCTCCTGCAGCTCGGTCTCGATGCGGAAGCACTCGGGGCTCTTGATGTCCTCGAGGTTGATGCCGCCGAAGGTCACGCCGATGTTCTTGACCACCGTGATGATCTCGTCGGCGTCCTTGCTGGACAGCTCGATGTCGATGGCGTCGACGTCGGCGAAGCGCTTGAACAGCACCGCCTTGCCTTCCATCACCGGCTTGGAGGCCAGCGCGCCCAGGTCGCCCAGGCCCAGGATGGCCGTGCCGTTGGAGATCACCCCGACCAGGTTGCCCTTGGAGGTGTACTCGTAGGCCAGGTCCGGGTTCTCGGCGATGGCCAGCACCGGCACGGCGACGCCCGGCGAATAGGCCAGGCTCAGGTCGCGCTGGGTGGCCATCGGCTTGGTGGCCGCGATGGCGATCTTGCCCGGCGTCGGGAACTGGTGGAAGGCCAGCGCCTCCGCGTCGGTGAAGGTCTTCTTCTCGGAGTCGCTCATGGCCGGTGCGGGGATCCCAACGGGGTTGGAACGCAATCGGCGCAGCCGCGCGTCCCGGGTTCTGGAAACAGGGGCCGCAACCTAACGACCACGCCCCGCCGAAACAACCGGGCGCGGGCGGAAGTTTGGTTGGTGGGGGTATGGCCGGAGTCTATGCCACCCTGCCCCGTCTCCCCGGCGAAGGCCGGGGCCCATGGTTCAAGCTGAGCGCGGGCCGCATGGATCCCGGCCTTCGCCGGGAAGACGGAGCGGGAGCGGGATGGTGAGGATGACGGACGGCGGCATCGAGGCTACAGAAGCATCATGACCCACACCCCCGCCCCCGTGAAGATCGCCATCGCCGGCGCGCTCGGCCGGATGGGGCGCGCCGTGGCGGCGACCTGCGAGGGGCGCGATGACGTCACCGTGGTGGCCCGCTACGAGCGGCCGGGCGTCGAGGGCGAGGGGCTGGTCTCAGTGGACGAGGCGCTCAGCCTCGCCGATGCGGTCATCGACTTCACCACGCCGGAGGCCAGCGTCGCCCTGGCCGAGAAGGCCGCCGGGCGCGGCGGCGTGGCCCTGGTCATCGGCTCGACAGGCCTGTCGCAGGACCAGACCCGCCGCATCGACGAGGCCGCGAGCCGCATCGCCATCGTGCGGGCCGGCAACTTCTCGCTGGGCGTGAACCTCCTGATGGGCATGGTCCGCCAGGCCGCCGCCGCGCTGGACCCCCGCGACTTCGACATCGAGATCTTCGAGGCCCACCACCGCCGCAAGGTCGACAGCCCCTCGGGCACCGCCCTGATGCTGGGCGAAGCCGCCGCCGACGGCCGGGGCGTGGCGCTGGCCGATGTGATGCAGCCGGCGCGGCACGGCCTGAACGGCCCCAGGCCCGAGGGCGAGATCGGCTTCTCCGTCCTGCGCGGCGGCGGCATCATCGGCGAACACAGCGTCACCTTCGCCAGCGAGGAAGAGATCCTGACCTTCAGCCACTCGGCGAGGGACCGGGGCCTGTTCGCGCGCGGCGCGCTGGTCGCGGCGAAGTGGGCGGCCGGGCGGAAGGCCGGGGCGTTCGATATGCAGGATGTGCTGGGGTTGCCATGAGCCCGCCCCCCCGCGAACGGGGAGGGAAGCCGACACCAATTGCAGCCCCCTCGTTCTGCGCTAACCTTCCGTCACGCCCCGGGGGAGCCAGATGGACAGCTTCAGTTTCCAGAACCCGTTGATCGCCACCTACGCCGTCGCCGCGTCGCTGATGATCCTGAAGGTCGTGGCCATGTCCTGGCTGACCGTCGCGCGGATGATGCAGGCCAGGGGCGGCTATCGCTCGCCCGAAGATCTGAAGAAGACGCCGCTCAATCCCGAGCCTGATCCACGCCAGCTTGAACCCGACGAGCGGGTCGAGCGTATCCGGCGGATTCAGTTCAACGACCTGGAGAACATCCCGTTCTTCCTCGTCGCCGGCTTCCTGTTCGTGCTGGCGGCCCCGCCACTGTGGCTGGCCCAGGGACTGCTCTACGGCTACGTCGTCTCGCGGCTGGCGCACTTCGTCGCCTATTTCACCGCCCAGACCCACGACCTGCGCGCCACCCTGTGGACGATCGGCTCGCTGATCATCGTGTTCATGGCGGGCTGGGTGATCTGGGCGGCGGTTCAGGTGTCTGGCTGACGTGTAAGGCGCTTTACGTCCTTCGCGACGCTCGCTTGAGGCTCGCTCCTCAGGATGACGAACTCAGAGAAGCACCCACCTTCGTCATGCTGAGGAGCGCGTAGCGCGTCGCGAAGCACGCAAAGCCTACCCGCCGCGCGCGACGAACCACTCGTTCAGGAACCGCTTGTCGGCCTTGCCGTAGTGGAAGTCGGCGTCCTGGTAGCCGCGCACCGTGCCGCCGGCGGCTTCCAGCACCGCGTGGGCGGCGGCGATGTCCCATTCGCTGGTCGGGCCGTGGCGGG
The DNA here is from genome assembly GCA_044361705.1 of Caulobacter sp. Taxonomy (GTDB): domain Bacteria; phylum Pseudomonadota; class Alphaproteobacteria; order Caulobacterales; family Caulobacteraceae; genus Caulobacter. The sequence continues at coordinate 15,047 of JBIKII010000035.1, read as the reverse complement.
GGTAGATGTCGGCCGTTCCATCGGCGATGCGGCAGAACTTGATCGAGCTGTCGAGCGCCAGCCGCAGGTCGAAGCCGTACTCGGCGGCCAGCTTGTCGACGGTCTCCGGCTTCATGGTGTGGCTGATCAGGGCGACGGCCTCGCCCTTCGGCCAGGGGCGCACCCGGACGGGCGCCTCGGCCCCGCCGATCGCGCGCTTCATCGCGCCCGCCGCGGTGGTGAACCAGGTCTCGTCGCTGGCCGGGGCGCAGACGGCGCCGGCGACCGGCCAGCGGTCCTGGATCAGGCCGATGTTCACGGTGAAGTTCGGATCGCCCTTCATGAAGGCCTTGGTGCCGTCGACCGGGTCGACCAGGAAGAAGCGCGGGCCGATGGCGTCGGGCGTGCCGAACTCGCTGGCGTGCTCTTCGGCGATGACCGGAATGTCGGGAAATTGGTCCTTCAGCCGGGCGAGGATCAGCCGCTCGCCGGCCTGGTCGGCCTCGGTCACCGGGCTGGAGTCGGCCTTGCTGGTGTGGGCGACGGTTCCGCCGTGCGACCAGTACGGCATGATCACCCGGCCGGCCTCTTCCACGATGTCGGCCAGGATGCGGCCGATGTCGGCGTCGTCGCTCATTCCAGTCGTTCCCCTACTGCCCCGTCGGACCGTCAGCGGTCGCGCGGATCGTCGGCCACGAAGACCAGCCGGACCACCGCCGTATCGATGGTCTGTTTGCCGGCTTCCTCGAAGTCGACGGTGACGCGGGCGCCGACCACCGACTGCACCTGCCCCACGCCCCAGTCCGGCCGAGCCGGATGGCGCACCAGGGCGCCCGGTTCGAGGAAGGCGGTCATGGCGACCTCCGTAGGGGGCGCGGCCCCGTTTGCCAACGGCTCAAATCAGGGCAACGTCCGCCCCGATGAGCGATCCGACCGACACCCCCGCCAAAGCCGCGCCGGAGACGGCGCCCGAGGCGCCGCCCGCGCCCTTCGTTCCGGACGCCGCCGAACTGGCGGCGCAGATCGCGGCGCGGCTGTGCCACGACTTCATCAGCCCGGCGAGCGCCATCGTCTCGGGGCTGGACCTGCTCGAGGACCCGACGGCCCAGGACATGCGCGACGACGCCATGGGCCTGATCACCCAGAGCGCCCGCAAGCTGGCCGACATGCTGCAGTTCGCCCGGGTGGCGTTCGGCGCCTCCTCGACGGCCGAGACCTTCGATGCACGAGAGCTGGAGAGCCTGGCCAAGGGCGTCTTCGCCCATGTGCGGCCGGAACTGGACTGGAAGGTCGAGCCGGCCGGGCTGAACAAGCCGGCGGCGCGGGTGATCATGAACCTGGCGCAGATCGCGGCCGGGGCCCTGCCGATGGGCGGGACCGCGACGCTGCGGGCCGTCGAGGCCGACGGCAAGGTGGCGATCAGCATCGAGGCGGTCGGTCCGCGCGGCCGACTCAAGCCCGAGGTGCTGCGCGGCCTGCAGGGCCAGGATCGCGGCGACGCGGTCGGCGGCGCCTGGGTGCAGGCCTATTACCTGTGGCTGATCGTCAAGGGCGTCGGCGGCCATCTGGCGGCGGAAACCGGCGAGGACAAGGTGACCCTTGCGGCGGTCGTTCCGGCGGCCTGACGGTCGCATTCTCGGCGTTCCAACACGGGCCGTTAACCCGCTCGCGCGAAAACGGATCGTTGGGGAAGGAGCGTTCCGTCTTGAAGACCTGTCTGCTGGTCGATGACAGCCGGGTGATCCGGAAGGTGGCCCGCCGCATCCTGGAGGACCTCGGCTACGAGATCGCCGAGGCGTCCGACGGGCTGGAGGCGCTGGCCTGGTGCCGCGCGGCCATGCCCGATGTGATCCTGCTCGACTGGAACATGCCGGTGATGAACGGCATGGAGTTCCTGCGCACCCTGCGGGCCGAGCCCGGCGGCGAGGCGCCCAAGGTCGTCTTCTGCACGGTCGAGAGCCATCCCGACCGCATTCGCGAGGCCCTGGCGGCCGGCGCGACCGAGTACATCATGAAACCCTTCGACGGCGACATCATCGCCGCCAAGTTCGAGATGGCGGGTCTGACCTGATGACGCCCGAGGACATCCAGCTGGTCGTGGCGCTGTGCAAGGCGCGGGCGGGTCTGAAGATCGACCCCGCCAAGACCTATCTGATGGAGAGCCGCCTGGCGCCGCTGGCCAGGCGCGAGGGCTACAACAGCGTCGAGGACCTGATCGGCGGGCTGAAGGTCCGCCGCGAGGAGCCGCTGATCTGGGCGCTGGTCGAGGCCATGACCCTGAACGAGACGGCCTTCTTCCGCGACCGGGCCGCCTTCGACCAGCTGCGCGACGACATCCTGCCGACCCTGACCCGGATGCGCGGGCCCGAGCCGATCCGCATCTGGAGCGCCGCCTGCGCCACCGGCCAGGAAGCCTATTCCGTCGCCATGATCGCCGAGGAAGCCCACGGGCTGGAGGCCGGCGCCCGCATCGACATCTACGGCTCCGACATCGCCGAGCGCTGCCTGGAGAAGGCCCAGTCGGGCCTCTACACGCAGTTCGAGGTCCAGCGCGGCCTGCCGATCCAGCAGCTGGTGCGCCACTTCGACAAGATCGAGGACAACTGGCAGCTCTCGCCGCGCATCCGCCAGCGGGTGCGTTGGCGGCGGATAAACCTGGCCGCCGACCTGTCGGGGGTGGGACGGTTCGACGTCATCCTGTGCCGGCATGTGCTAACCACGCTGGACGACAGCATCCGCCGGAAGGTGCTGGAGGGTCTGGCCGCCGCCCTGCCCGCCGACGGCTTCCTGTTGCTGGACGCGGACGTGGCGCCACAGGACCTGACCGACGCCTTCCGGCCGGTCAGCGGTCGCGCGGGCCTCTTCGCCCGTAACCCCTCGTTCAGGGCTGCTGCGTAAGGGCCGCCATAAGCCCGGCGATCTCCGCCGCGCCCGCTTCGGACCGCTCCGCCAGCTGCGCGGCCGCCTGCGCGATCGCCGGGGCCGGCTTGTTCTGCGACAGCTTGCTGACCCCCTCCAGACGCACCGCGGTCATCTCGAAGCCGACGATGGCGGGCAGCATGGCCTCGAACCGGCCCGGGCTCATCTTGGCCCGCGTCCAGGGCGGTTTGGGCGCCAGCCGCCCCTCGAAGTGCGCCGACAGGTCGTCGAGAAGGCGGATCAGGCCATCCTCATCCAGCGTCGCGACCGGCCCCTCGGCCTCGACCGACTGGTAGTTCCAGGTCGGAACCTGGTCATCGATCCCGTACCAGTCGGGGCTGATGTAGGCGTCCGCGCCGGGGACTGCCGCGACCGCCGCAGCGCCGTCCAGCAGCGCCGGCGTCACCGGATTGCTCCGCGCCAGGTGGAAGCGCAGCCGCCGGCCGTCCAGCAGCACCGGCGCCTGGGCGATCCGCGGCGCACCCGGCCCGGCGACAGCGATCATGGCGAAGCCGCGCCCGGCGACCACGGCGGCGAGGGCGGCCTCATCGGCCATGCGGAAAAGGGGCGAGGCATGCATGGCCGGCTCCATACCAGAGGCGCCCGCCGTTCGTCCGCCCTTTGCTTCCGTCACGTCACGACGGCATCCTGCCCACAGGCAGGAGACACCCCATGAGCGGCGCAGATCGCATCCCCGACGAGATCGCATTCCAGGCGATCAACCCCCAGGCCTATGCGGACAACAGCGTCCACGACGCCTTCCGCTGGCTGCGCGCCAACAATCCGTTGGGCCGAGCCGAACTGGAGGGTGTGGCGCCGTTCAGGATCGTCACCCGGCACGCCGACATCCTCGAGATCAGCCGGCAGAACGACCTGTTCCACTCCGGCGACCTGGCCTCGACCTTCACCACGCTGGAAGGCGACCGGCTGGTGCGGCAGATGACCGGCGGCAGCCCGCACCTGGTGCGGACCCTGGTGCAGATGGACGCGCCCGACCACCCCAAGTACCGGATCATGACCCAGTCGTGGTTCCTGCCGCAGAACATCCGCAAGCTGGAGGACCGCATCCGCCAGATCGCCCGCGAGCACGTTGACCGCATGGCGGCGCTGGGCGGCGAATGCGACTTCGTCAACGAGATCGCCCTCTACTACCCGCTGCGCGTGATCATGGAGATCCTCGGCGTGCCGCCGCAGGACGAGCCGCGCATGCTGAAGCTGACGCAGGAGCTGTTCGGGGCCCAGGACCCCGAACTCAGCCGGTCAGGCGGCAAGGAGAACCTGCAGGGCCCGGAAGCCATGGCCGCACTGCAGGGCGTCATCGCGGACTTCTTTATGTACTTCAAGGCGATCACCGATGACCGCAAGGCCAGTCCGCGCGAGGACCTGGCCAGCGTTATCGCCAACGGCAAGCTGGACGGCGAGCCGATCAACGACTTCGAGGCGATGAGCTACTACGTGATCGTCGCCACCGCCGGCCACGACACCACCTCGTCCTCGACGGCGGGCGCGATCTGGGGCCTGTGCGAGAACCCGGGCGAGTTCGCCAAGGTCAAGGCCGACCCCTCGCTGATCGGCGGCCTGGTCGATGAGTCGATCCGCTGGATCACGCCGGTGAAGCACTTCATGCGCTCGGCCACCGCCGACGCCGAGGTCGGCGGCCATCGCATCGAGAAGGGCGAGTGGCTGTGGCTGGCCTATCCTTCCGGCAACCGGGACGAGGCGGTGTTCGACGATCCCGACGCCTTCCGGGTCGACCGCGGCGCCAACAAGCACCTGGCCTTCGGCTACGGCGCCCATCTTTGCCTGGGCCAGCATCTGGCCAAGATGGAGATGCGGATCCTGTTCGAGGAACTGCTGCCGCGCCTGAAGTCGCTGGAGTTCGCCGGCGAGCCGAAGCTGAGCGCCGGCAGCTTCGTCTCCGGACCCAAGCATCTGCCGATCCGCTACAGCTTCAACTGACGCCCACGAAAAAGGCCCCCCGCCATTGCCGGCGAGGGGCCTTCGATCGTCAAACCCGAACGGCCTACTTGGCGTCCTGGGCGGTCTCTTCGATGGCATCACCGGCCGCGCCGACGTCCTTGCCGGCGCCTTCAATGGTGTTGCAGGCGGCTGCCAGAAGGCTGGTGGCCGCAATGGCCAGAACTACAAGCTTACGCATCGCGCATCTCCTCGGCCCGATCTCCGGGCATTTGAATTCACGCAATGCAAACGGCGGCGGCGACCTTAGGTTCCCTCGGGGGCGGCCTCGGGCGTCGGAAATATCAGCCGCGCGGTGAGCCCGCCCTGATGGTTGCGTTCCAGGGAGCACCGGCCGCGCAGCTGCCGGGCATAGGCGGTCATAAGGGTCCGCCCCACCCCCTTGATGTCGTCCGGCTCGGGCGGGCTGTTCCGGCCGCCGCCATCGTCGGCGATGGTCAGCTCGGCCTCCGGCCCCCGGACGGTGAACTCGACGGTCAGCTTGCCGCCGGCCTCGGTCAGCGCATGCTTCTGGGCGTTGGTGACGGCCTCCACGGCGAACAGGGCCAGCGGGGCCAGCTTGTCCGGGTCGATGACCAGCCGGTCGGCGCGGACGTCAGTGTTCACACTGCCGTGGGCCGACATGTCGCCGGCCAGAAGCTGGCCGGTCAACTCCTCGAGGAAGGGGCGCAGATCGACGTGCTTGATGTCGGCGCCCTGGTAGAGCGCCCGGTAGATGAGCGCCAGGGCGGTGATGCGCTGGCGGGTGTCGCTCATGGCCTGGCGCGCGACCCGGTCGGTCAGCGCCCGTTCCTGCATGCTGAGCAGCGAGCTGATGACCTGCAGATTGTTCTTCACCCGGTGATGGATCTCGCGCATCAGCGCGTCCTTCTGGGCGAGGTTGTCATGCAGCGCGGCGTCCCGGGCGACGATGGTGGCGGCCATGTGATCGAGGGTCTCTGCCAGTTCGCGGATCTCCGGCGGCGCCCGGTCCGCCTGCAGCGGCCGAACGGTGAACCGTCCCCGGGCGTAGATGGCGGCGACCCGCTGCAGGTAGACGATCCAGCGTCCGACGCCCCGCTCAGCCGCGAAGAATACCGCCAGCAGGGCGACGAAGAACCCGATCAACGGGAAGACCACGCCTGACATCGGATCCAGCCAGGCCGTGGCGAAGAGGCCCCGCGAGGGCGCTGACAGGATGACGAACAGGTCGTCATCGACCAGCGGGGCCACCGAGTAGGCCCGTCGCACGCCGTCGTCGTCATTGGCGTAGGCCAGAACGGCGCCCCGCGCCGCCGCGCCGTTGACCCAGCCCCTGACGTCGTCCGGGAATGCCGCAGGGTCGGTGACCGACAGGGTTTCGCCCCGGCGATCCACTATGGCGACCTGCGACTCGCGGGGCAGGGATCGGTCAGCAAGTTCGGGACGCAGGCTGGAGAGCGGAATGACCGCGGCCAGGACTGTGAAGCCGCCTTGCGGCTCATCCGAGCGTACGGCGGCGAACAGCGCCGGCTCGGCGGCGTAGCTGGCTCCAGGAGTCAGGGTGACGAACTGCTTCTGTCCGCCGGCCAGGGCGCTGAACCAGTCACGGTCGCGGCGCTCGGGGTCGGACGGAACATCGGCGGCGGCGCAGGCCACACGACCGATCCGGTCGAAGCGGATCAGATTGTCGTAACCGCCGAGGCGCTCACGGATCTCGGCCAGACGCTTGGAGCAGTCCATGCCGATCGCGCCGGGACCAAGCGTCTCGAGCAGGACGCCCGCGGCCTCGACCCGCGCCCGGGCCGTCGCGGCGCTTCGCTCTCCGGCCGACTGCAACACCGCCTGCCGGTCAGCCGCCTCGCGCTGGAAGGCGAGAATCGACTGGCCGGCGCCGAGCAGCAGCACCGGCGCCAGCGCCAGGGCCAGGGCAACGCCGAGGCGAACCCGGATCGTGGTGTCAGGACCCCAGCGCAGCCCCCGTAGCAGCCTCACCGAGCGGCGCTCAGTCGCTCCGCATCGGCCAGGATCGAACGCATCGCGTCTCCAGCTGAGCCGCCGTCGCGATCATAGTCGCCGGCCTCCAGGATGCCGTGCAGCGCCTTGCGAGCGCGGCTGACCCGGCTCTTCACCGTGCCCACGGCGCAACCGCAGATGTCGGCCGCCTCTTCATAGGCGAACCCGCCCGCGCCCACGAGGATCAGCGCTTCACGCTGTTCATCGGGCAGCATGGCCATGGCCAGACGCAACTCGTCCAGCGCCACCGGCGCTTCGGGATCGTCCACCGCAACCAGGGTGCGCTCGGCGGCTTCCTGGTCGAGCTGGATCTGGCGCCAGGACCGACGCTTGTCGGAATAGAACTGGTTGCGCAGGATCATGAAGGTCCAGGCCTTCATATTGGTCCCCAGCTGGAAGCTCTTTCGCGCGTCCCAGGCCTTGATCATCGCGTCCTGGGCCAGATCGTCCGCCTGGGTGGCGTCACCGGTCAGGGTGCGGGCGAAGGCCCGCAGGTGCGGAATCAGCTTCACCAGCTCGCGCTGGAAAATCGCATCGCGCTCACGGTCGGTCATGGCCGCGTGGCGCTCGTCCTGAACGGCTGCCATCTAGCGGTCTCCGGATCTGTCGTCGGCCTTGCGCAGGATGTCCAGAAACTCGTCCGGGACAGGCTCGTTGACGACCTCGTCAAACATCTGACGAAGCTTCACGCCGATAGCGCGTTGCCGAAGCCGGGTTTCATCCAACGGGGCCGAGCCCTTGCGACGTTCGTCCATGGGATTCTGTTCGATCATCATGTCGGCGCGGGCGCGCGCCTGCCCCCTGTTCTGACGTGTACTTCGCTCGCTCAACGCCGCACCTGCCCGCCGGGTTCCCATACCTATGGTCTTTATGATGACGCAGTGTTCGCGCTGTGGGAACCTTCGTCCGCCCAGGACGTTCGAGGACGTGAAGGGGTGCGCCACCGCCTGCAAGGGCGGTTTTCGTCACGCCATAACGAAGACCTAGAAACGGGAGGGGTCATGAGTCTTCTTGCACGTCTTGCACCGCATTTGCCCTACATGCGTCGGTACGCTCGCGCCCTTACGGGCGACCAGACTTCCGGGGACCAGTATGTGCGGGTCGCGCTGGAGGCCCTCGCCGCCGGCGACCAGCAGCTGGACAGCCGCCTGTCGCCGCGCGTTGCGCTCTATCATGTGTTTCACGCCATCTGGTGCACCTCCGGCGCCCGGCTGGAAGACCGGGTCGACGACCAGACCGGGCACGATCCGAGCCAGCGGCTGCTGAGGATCGCGCCGCGCTCGCGGCAGGCGTTCCTGCTCACCGCGCTCGAGGGCTTCACGCCCACCGAAGCGGCCCAGATTCTCGACACCGATTTCCCTGATGTCGAGCGGTTGATCGCCGAGGCCCAGAACGAAATCGACGCCGAGTTGGCCACCGATGTCCTGATCATCGAGGATGAACCGGTCATCGCCGCCGACATCGAGGCGCTGGTCCGGGAGCTGGGCCATACCGTCGTCGACATCGCCGCGACCCGCACCGAAGCGGTGGCGGCCGTCGCCAGCAAGATGCCGGGCCTGGTGCTGGCCGACATCCAGCTGGCGGACGGCTCGTCGGGCATCGATGCGGTCAAGGACATCCTCGGTCGCTACGATGTGCCGGTGATCTTCATCACCGCCTTCCCGGAACGTCTGCTCACCGGAGAACGGCCCGAGCCGACCTTCCTGATCACCAAGCCCTTCCAGCCGGAAACGGTGAAAGCGGCGATCGGCCAGGCGCTGTTCTTCCACCCCGGGCGGACGCGGAAGGCCGCCTGACGGCGGGCTCCGCCTGGAGGGGTTCTACTCCTTCACGTCAGTCACCGGCCCCGTCGTGGCGCGAGCCTCGGCGGCGGTCGGCGTGCTGGCCTCGTTCACCTCGGTGAACGCCCCGGAGAAGAAGGCCCAGGCCGCGAACAGGGCGATCACCGCAAGGGTGGTCGAGGCGACCAGCATCCAGAACGCATGACGGCCCCAACGGCCCTGCCGGGCCTCCGTGGCCTCCAGAACCTCGTGGCCAGTCTCCGCCGGGGGAACTCGGTTGAAAATCGTGGCCATGGACGCCTCCTGTTTCGCGGTATGGACAGGAAGAACGTCCCGGGGCCGCCGCTGTTCCTTGCCCGACAAGGGGTCGGCGAAAGCCTGAAAAAATCGCGAAGCGGCGGGAACGGATCACGGGAGGATCGCGTTTCTACATTGCGGAGGCGGCGACGCCCCCCCCCCCGACTTGAGGCTGGCAATAGTCAGCCTGCCGCCTCCGCACCCCCTTTCTCGATGACGCCGACTTCGAGGGTGGCCCCGCCAGGGACCACCCTCCTTTTCGTTGCGGCCGCCGGCTACTGGCTGGAGCTTTTAAAGACGACATCGGCGCGGCGACGCAGGGGTCGCAGCTCGCCGGCGGCGGTTTCCGCGCCGGCGGCGCCGGCCGCGGCGATCCGCACGTTTCCAAAGCCCAGGCCGCCGAGCGCCTGGGTGACCGCCTTCGCGCGCTGTTCCGAAAGAACAAGGTTGGCCTGGGGGTCGCCGACCGCGTCGGCGAGACCCAGCACGTCCACCACGCCCAGCGCGCAGGTCGCGCGCATCTCCCGCGCCTCGGTCAGGACCTGCCTGGCGTCGCGGGTGATCTTCGCCGAGCCGTCATCGAAGTAGATCGAGACCTTCAGGTCCTCGCAGAGGTTCGTCGGAGCCACCCGGGACCGGGTGGCGCAGCCCGAGAGGGCCAGGGCCGATATCACCGCCGCGGCCGTCAGCCCGTGTTTCCACATAGCGCTCATCTGCTTCACCCAAAAAAGGAACGGCCGGCGAAACCGCCGACCGTCCTGATGGTCGCTGAAAAACAGTGATCCGTCGATCCGTTACCGGGGCCGACCGTCTTCCCAGAAGTACCGGCCGGTCGCCTGATCGTAGTAGTAGTAGCGACCCGCGCGTTCGTCATAGTACTGGCGCTTGTTGGCGACAGCGCCACAGCCGCCATCCTCGCGGCAGCCCTTGATCGCGCCGGCCGTGCCGCCGACGGCGGCGCCGATCGCCGCGCCGGTCCCTGCGTCACCGCTGCCGACGTTGTTACCGATCACCGCGCCGGCGATGGCGCCCAGGGCGGCCCCGCCAACGGCGTTGCGTTCCGTATTGCCTGTCGTCGTGCAGGCGCTGGTCAACAGGCCGGCGGCGGCGATCGCCAGGGCCGTCCTCGTCAGTGTCTTGTTCATCTGCCTCTCCAATGTCGCTTCGGCCCCCATCGGCATTGGCAACGCGGCGCTCCCGTGGGAGTTCCGGGCAGGAACCTGTAAGCCCCGGTTCCCGTTAGCGTGTGACATTGACGTCGGGCGAGGCAGATGAACGTGGACAACGGACCGGGCAAGGTCGTGATCAGGCGCGTGGAGGTGGTCGTGAACCCCCTCTCGGGCAGCGCCGGACCCGACGCCGTGGCGGAGGCTGAACGCATCCTGGCCGAGGCCGGCGTCGCGGGCTCGGTACGGGTTCCCGGCGAGGAAGGTCTGGAGGCCTGTCTGCAGCAAGCGCTGGATGCGGGCCCCGACCTTCTGGCGATCGTCGCCGGCGACGGAACGGCCCGCGCGGGTGCGGAACTGGCAGGGCCGGACGGCCCGCTGGTCGCGCCGCTGCCGGGTGGAACGATGAACATGCTGCCCGGCGCGCTGTACGGTGACCGCGACTGGAAGACCGCCCTGGCCGACATCCTGGCCGACGGCGTCGTCAAGCCGGTGTCGGGCGGAGAGATCGAGGGGCAAAGATTCTACGTGGCGGCCATCCTGGGATCGCCCGCCCTGTGGGCGCGCGCCCGGGAGTCGGCGCGCAAAGGCAAGATCCGGCTGGCGCTCCTGCGCGCCCGGCGGGCGATGAAAAACGCTTTCTCCGGCAGGCTTCGGTTCTCGCTCGACGGCGGGACGCGGCGCAAGACCGGCGCCCTGGTGTTGATGACGCCCCTGGTCTCGAGGGCGCTCGACGAAGCAGACGGCTGCCTTGAGGCCGCCGCGCTGGATCCGGCGAACGCGCTCGAGGTCTTCCGGCTCGGCTTCCACGCCGCTCAGGGCGACTGGCGCGCTGATCCGGCGGTCGACGCCGGGCGGTGCCGGCGCGGTCGAGCCTGGGCCGCGGCGCGGATCCCCGCCGTCCTTGACGGCGAGCCGACACAGCTGAACGCAGTCTCGGATTTTCGCTTTCTGCCCACCGCGTTCCGGGCGCTGGTTCCCCGTCCCGCGCTGGAGCCGCAGGCATGACGGTTCGCCGCTTTGCCCATCTCTCGGACATTCACTTCGGCGGCGAGCATGTCGAGGCTGTCGCCGGCGCGAAGGCCTGGATCGCCGAGCACCGTCCGGACCTGACCATCGTCACGGGCGACATCACCCGTGAAGGGGCGCCCGTGGAGTTCACCGCCGCACGGAAATGGGTCCACAGCCTGGCGTCCGAGTTCCTGATCGTCCCCGGCAACCACGACACGCCCTACTACAGTCTGGCCCACCGGGTGTTCCTGCCGTGGAAGCGCTACGAGACCTACTTCGGCGTCCTGCAGGACGAGGCTGTTCAGCGCGCGGGTGTGGCCATCGCGCCGGTGAACACCGCCCGCGGCGCCCAGCTGCGCGCCAACTGGTCCAAGGGCGCGATCAGCCGTCGCCAGGCCGATCGCGCGGTCCGTGCGCTCGCCGGCGCCCGGCCCGGATCCCTGAAGATCGTGGCCTGTCACCATCCGCTGGTCGAAATGATCGGCGGGCCCATGAGCGGCAAGGTCCATGGCGGGCGGCGCGCGGCGGAGACCTTCTCCCAGGGCGAGGTCGATCTGGTGCTGACCGGGCACGTGCATGCGCCGTTCGCCCTGCCCCTGCCCGGCGGCGACGGACACACCTGGGCGGTGGGCGCCAGCACCCTGTCCATCCGCGAGCGCGGCGTGCCCATCGGGTTCAACTGCATCGAAGTCGAGGACGACAGTGTGACCGTCACGGCCCTGGCCTGGGCGGGCTCGCATTTCGAGCCCTGGCGGACCTGGCGTATCGACCGCCGCCCGGCCTGAGACGAAGAACCCCGACATGAAAACGGCGGCGGGTCGCCCCGCCGCCGTTTCAGATCCAGGCAGATATTGGCGCGTTAAGGCGTCCGGCCCCGCACCAGATGCATGACGCCGGAAACGACGAACAGCACCAGGAAGACGAAGAAGAGGATCTTGGCGATATCAACGGCCGTGCCGGCCAGTCCGCCAAATCCCAGGAACGCGGCGATCAGCGCCGCGACCAGAAAGATAAGCGCCCACCTCAGCATTCGCGACTCTCCATTCATCGTTTGATCGGCCAATGCCGGTCTGATGATCTGGAAACGCCTTTCCGCGACCTGTGTTCCCTCAGCCCCGAGCCGGTGAAGCGTAGGCCCAGACGTCGCCGTCACCGCGGGCCGCGTTCAACTGTTGCGCGGCCAGCGACCAGTTCGCCAGGCGGTCGAACCACGCCTCCAGGAATCCCTTCCGGTCGTTCTGGTGGTCCAGATAGTAGGCGTGTTCCCAGAGGTCGCAGACCAGCAGCGGCGTCACGCCCTCGAGCGGCGCCGTATCGTCGGCGTCGTGGGTCGAGATGACCTTCAGCACATCACCCTCGACGATCAGCCACACCCAGCCTGACGCGAAATGGCCGACGCCCTCGGCGACGAAGGCTTTCCGGAGCCCGCCCAGGTCCCCGAACGCGGCGTCGATCGCCGTCGCCAGGTCTCCGGTCGGCGGGGAGAAGTCCGGCGTCATGGAGTCCCAGAAGAAGGCGTGGTTCCAGGCCTGGGCGGCGTTGTTGAAGAGCTTGTGCTGTTGGGAGTCGCCGGCCGTGTCGCGAATGACAGCCTCCAGCGAGGCCGGCCTCGCCCCGGCCTCCGACAACAGCGTGTTCAGGGTCTCGACGTAGGTCTTGTGGTGTTTGCCGTGGTGGAAGCCCAACGTGCGGGCGCTGACCACCGGCTCGAGCGCTTCGGCGGGATAGGGCAGGTCGGGAAGAACAAACATGACTTCACTCCGGGCACGCCCGGGGAAGCCAGGCGCCCTCATCGTTTGGGGTTGGACGGCTTGTCCATGAACGCGCGAAGCACCGCGGCGATCAGTTGCGGGTTGCGCAGGGCGTAGATGCCGGCGGCGACAGCCGCGCCGGACGCCAGCAATGGACGCTCACGAACCAGCGACAGGATGGTGTCGACCATGGTGGCGTCCGGGGTCGCCGTCGTCGCCTCACGCCGGTCGCCTTCGACCTTGCGCGCGGCGATGAGACCCGCCACCGCGACCAGGACGGCCGCGCTGGCGGACACAACCGCCGCCGCGCCGGCCGCGCCGAGGCGGGGCTCGACCAGTGCGTACAGCGCGAAGAACGCGGAAAAGACGCCGACAGCGGCGGCGGCGGCAATGGCGGCGGCCGCCGCGAGAGCCATCAGCGTCCGCTCCATCATCAGCGGCGATCGCCCCGGCCAGCCAGAAGCAGGCCGATCAGGAGGCCGACGCCGATACCGGCCAGCGTGGCGGTGACCGGACGTTCCTTGACGCGGTCGACGACGTAGCGCTGGGCCACCTCGAACTGCTCGCCGGCGTTGTCAGTGTAGGCGCGGCTCTGGGCGCGGAGGGTTTCGATACCTTCGCGGACCGCCGCTTCGGTGCGGTGGGCGGCCTCGGTCAGCTTTTCGCGCGCCTGGTCGGCGGCGTCGACGAAGCTGCGCTCGGCATGCTTGGCGGCATTCTTCAGCGCGGCCTTGGCCTGTTCGGCCTCGCCGGCGGCGGGGGTCGTGACGGTGGTCGGGCCGTTGCTCGGCATGGACATTCTCCAGGTTCGCGGGCGCGCCGGGTCCGGCGAGCCCTCCAGGGGGAAGGGATCAAGAGGGACCAACGCGAGGCCGCGAGAGGGGTTCCACCCTAGCCGCACTGGGCCGTCGAGGAAACGGCGATTTGCAGTCCGAGCCGACCGACGCCACCGATTGTCCGCGCGCGGTCCGGTCGCGCCTCGCGCGAGCAGGGGGGAGAGTCTATGGTCGCGGTATGGATGACGTAGCGGCACAGACGGGCGGGGAGATCGAGGCGCCGAGACTTCGCGCGCTCAGGGCCCTGCATGCGCTCGACAGCGGCTCCGACGTGCGGTTCGACCGGATCGTCCGCACCGCCGCGCTGCTCTTGCGGGCGCCGCGGGCCGCCATCGTCCTCGTTGATGCGGACCGGCTCTGGCACAAGGCCCGGATCGGCATTCCGGCCGGCCAGTATCCGCGCGCCGGCAGCATGGCCGACCAGATGGTTCGCACCGACCAGACCGTCTTCGTCGAGGACCTGTCCACCGACCCGCGGTTCGAGCACATGCGCCCGGCCCTCAGTCAGGTCGATGTGCGCTTCTATGCCGGGGCGCCTCTGATCGCGCCCGGGGGCGAGGTGGTCGGCGTGCTGTCGGTGGGCGACCCGGAGCCGCACGCGCCGCATGACGACGCCGAGCGGATGGCGCTCGAGGATCTCGCCTCACTGACTATCGAGATGTTGGTCCACGACGCAGAGGTCATCGACAATCAGCGCCGCGCCCGGCTGGACCACCAGCGGGTCGAACTGGCCCTGGACGCCGCCGGGCTGGGCGAATTCGAGTGGGACATGGGCGAGGACAAGGTCTTCGTCAGCGACCGCATGAGAGCCCTGACCGGCGTCAGCCGGTCGTCCGCGCCCGCCAAGGGCGGCGATGTCTCCTTCCGCTTCGTGCATCCCGACGATGTAGAGACCCTCCGCAGGGCCGTGGATACCGGCCTGCGCACCGAGGGTCGCTACGCGGTGCAGTACCGCATGATCCGGCCCGACGACGGTCGCCAGCGCTGGATGCAGGGAGCCGGGGTCCTGGCCCTGGACGAGGAAGGGCGACCGCTGCGGGTGATCGGCGTCATCCGGGACATCACCGAATCGAAGGGTGAGGAGGAGCACCGCGAGGTGCTGCTGGCAGAACTCGATCACCGGGTGAAGAACGTCCTCGCCGCCGTCCAGTCGCTGGCGGCCCAGTCGGCGCGCAAGACCAGCTCCATCGAGGGATTCCTGACGGCCTTCACCGGGCGGCTGAAGGCCATGGCCTCAGCCCACGAACTGCTGACCGCGACGCGCTGGCGCGGCGCCAGCCTGGCCCATATCGCCGCCGCCGAGCTGGGCGGCCTCGCGCCGGGTCAGGCGCGCTGGGAGGGGCCGGAGATCACTCT
>JBIKII010000333.1:0-5961 GCA_044361705.1 Caulobacter sp. | reverse complement strand
AGGTTAGTCGCATTGACCCGACCGTCTACGCTAGGGATATCTCCACAGACGATGAACTCACCGTTGTGATCGATCGCAGCGTAAGCGCCAGAGATAGCGCCGGGATCCACCCCGATGTAAATCATTTCTTGAGCCTATCTCTGATGTTCTCTGCGCACTTCTCCAGCGCCATCACAAGACTCAAGGGTGAGTCAGGAATCTCCGCCCACTCCTTGGCGAGCCCCATCGCAATCTTGGCGCACTCATCACGTTCAATAGCAATCGCCGTCTTGGTGGTTTCGATCGCAACCTGCATGATCTGTGCCTTCGCAACTGCGAGCTGCTCGTCGAACTCTTTCTGTGTGTATACCTGCATCCCCCCACGACCTAAAAAGGACTTCTGAAAATCTGACATCATATTAATCTCCAATCGTTGTGTTTACCTCGGTTACCTCTAAACCATTGCCGTCTTACATCTTCTTCCAAGCGCTTATCTTTATGCCTCTTCTCCCAGTCATTCAGAAACTTCAGGGCTTCCTTCCTGTTCTTGATCCGCCACCGAATCACGTACCTCACAAGGCACTGGTGGCGGTACTCATCCGACCATGTATCCATCAGAAACCCTTGAGGGCTTGGACTGACTTGAACAGACCGACACGCAACTGGTAGTCGTTGTAATCCTCACCGACCGTATCGCTGATCCAGTACTTCAGCCCCGTCTCCTTGGCTACTCTTTCACCTGTCAAGGACTCGTCGTTATCCGCCACCACAAGCCCCGCAGGATTCTTCGCCAAGCGCTTGAGGTTACCCGCAGAAAAGCACACAACAACACTCCTGCGCATCTTACCTGTGGTGATCGCCCTCATGATTGACAATCCAGTGGCGTAACCCTCGCAGTAAATAGGCTCCCCGGAGCCCATTACGAAGCATGCGTCATTTGTTGCCTGACCCTTGAGGAACTTCTTGCCACCGTCGCCATCGATCAACTGAGTCCCAACAAGCACCTTGCCGACACGCATCGGAACGACCAGAACCTGATTCCAGACATTACCCTTAAGCTCCTCAAACCCCTTGCGCTTCAGATACGGGTGCGTAGCAAGCTCGCACTCATCGAGGATACGCTGAGCCTTGTCTGCCGCCTTGCGACGCTCCTGAGCCCGTCTACGGTCTTCCTCAGACACTCTCTGCAAGATAGCCTTGTGATCGACCTCAATCTCGCTTGGTCTCTCTGGCTTCCATATACTCACTTCAATCTGCGTGGCGTGGTTCTGCACGAATCCTACGTCGCCCATGTACTTATATGCGCCGTTCCTCGATCTGGGGTGGTCAGTTGTAGGCGTCCTGACCCAGCGACCTACGTCGATGTCGTTGACGATCAGCCCATGCGCACGAACAAATTCTATGAATTCCATCATCGTGCCTTTGATGCAGCGATTGCACGGGACTTCAGCCAGTTCAGGGTTTTGAGCGAGACAGGTCTCTGCACCTTCTCAAGCGAGCGAGGGAACACGCCGAACTTCTCCTTGTACTTCCACGCAGCCCAGCCCTCCTTGTAGCCACGAGCATCAGACATAAATAACAACTCAGAGTAAAACTCCTGCTTGTCGTCCTTGGTAACTGACTTGCCTTCAAGCTCCACCAGCTCACCGGGCTGATCCTGCACCGCATTGCGTCTCTGTCTCACAAACCCACAGTGCGAGCATATGTCGCTATTTCCCCACAGACCGCCACAACGAGGGCATTTAGCTGCCTCCTTCTCCTTTAGTGTCGGCTCTTTCTGGGGCTTCTCACGACCATCGTCGAGCTCGCTTGCACCGTTCTCGTATATCTCATCCCAGTCATCCCTGAACCTCAAGAAATTACCTGAGTGATCGAGCCACAGACCAAACTCCTTGGACGGATGACTGCGCATCACACGCCCCATCTGTTGAACGTGAGAGGAGAGCGATTTAGAAAACGGACGGGCTGAGATGCCGATCTGTACGTCAGGAACGTCAAAGCCTTTGGTCAGAATATCGACAGCGATCAAGCCATGAATGCCTGTGTCAGGCTTGGCGAAGTCCTCAAAGACCTCCTTTTTGTATTCGTCTGTATCCATGTAGCTGATCGGTACGAAGTTGTAGCCTGCCTCGTTGAACTTAGATGCCAGATCTGCACCATGAGCAACGGACGCCGCAAATACGATTGTCTTGCGTGGACGACCGTATATCTCGTGAGTCTTTTTGATCCACTCGTTGACTACGTCTCCAGTGATCTTAATTCCTCTTTCTGTGGTCTCAGCGTCCGACCACTCACCCGCAATCTTCTTGGCTCCTGTCATGTCGATCTCACGAGCGAGAAAAACACGCAAAGGCACGAGCATCTTAGTATCTACCAAATACTTTGTGGTCACTGTGTTGACAACGTGCGAGAAGATATTGCCCAAACCCTTAGTGAAGGGAGTAGCCGAAAGACCAATCACCTTAATGCTGGGATGCATGTCGATGAACTTCTTTGTTGCTTTACGTGTCTGGTGCGCCTCGTCGATGATGAGCAGATCGAGACCGGGGAAGCTCTTGCGCTTCTCCAGCGTCTGCGCCGAGCACACCTGAATCCGCTCATGCGGACGGTATCTCCAGTGGCTCGCCTGCAACACGCCATGCTCAATACCGTAGCTATCAAGACGGGTCGATGTCTGGTTACAGAGAACGATACGATCCATGATCATCGCAGAGCGTCTGCCCATGCGCCGTGAGAACTCCATCAGCGCAATAGCAATCTCCGTCTTGCCAGCGCCCGTAGGCGCATACAAGAGCTGCGATCTATGTCCTTGTTTAATTCCCTCTCTCAATTTGTCCAGCCCGTCTACCTGATAATCTCTTAATCTCTCATCGATGTTAAATGTCATTTTTCAATTTCCTTCATCTTCTTTTGATAGTAGGAGCACTGTTTCTTCAGCTCTTTAATTTCCACTTGCAAGGTGTTACGCATAGATTTAAGCCCATCATTCTCAATCTTGAGGTGCTTGATCTCCTCAGCCTGACGCTCCATGATCTCTTGGGCGCTCTCCATGCCTTCCTCTAGCACGCCCAAGGCAGCGGCTCGTGACACCTTCTCCAGCTCTTCATTCAAGACAGAGATGGTCTCTCGTAGGTCGTCTGATGGATCGTAGTCAGGCACGACTTCTTTCGGTACAGTCTTTTTCACAGGCTTTGTAAGCGCAGCTACCTGCTTGTCCTTGTCCAGCTTAGCAATCTCGGATGCCTTGACAATGCCAATCTCGCCAGACTGCACAGCCTCAATCACCTCTGTGACGGCATCAGATATGACTTGCTTTGCACGTTTAATAGTTGCTTTTGATGTCTTTGATAAATCTGACAACTCTTCATTAGACTTAGTAGGTGGCTCCTGAAGAGCCCCCTTGTTTTTCATACCACTTCTACGCCATGCATTCACCGTCACAATTGCCAGAGCACGTTGGCTTGCTGACAAACTACGGCGGCTCACGTTCTGTGCAATTACAAACAGGACTGGATTAATCTCCTCTGACAGATCGATCGCAGGACACTCTATATCTAGCTCTACTGAGGCTCTGTATCTGTGCCAGCCATCGATGATCTTGTCTTCAAACAGTACGATCGGGTTCTGTATTCCAATCTCTCTCACGCTGTCAAGCAGCTCGCTGTACTCCTCACGGCTCATATCAGGGAAGGCTGCGCTCAAAGGATGGCGATCAATCTTATATTCTAATTCTTGTCTCATAGTGTTCCTTTTGTTAACTATCGGTGTTTCGTAGGTTATCACATAAATATTCATAATCATTCGAAGATGTCCGGTCGTAGGACTTTACGCTTGACTTTCCCTTTCGTCAATCGCTCAATCATCGAACACATAACTGGGCTGGGAGACGCATGTCCATTGGATATAAGCGATAACCATGTACGGGAAACCCCTAGATAGATAGCCATCCTAGATATAGCCCCACGGGGCTGTGTAGAGAAGTATTCTTGCAGTGTCATATCGACTCCATTAATTATTTCAAAGTTAATTGTACTTTTTTATTAACGCATGTACAATCTGTTTTCGTTAATAAATTTTGGGAGAGTAAACATGACTGAAAATATGATGTTGAAAGACGGCGACAGCGCATATGCACCCGCATCTGCCACAAGCGTACAGCGCACATGGAAACGTGTGTGTAATTGGACAGCACCATCGAAAGATCCAGAGACCATTGCTAAATGGGATTACTACAAGACACTGATCGTTCGCTCTGAGCACGCACTACAAATAACCAAGGAAATCAAATGAGAGAAGACGAGCACTACCAACTAGAGCTTGAAAGAATGGAGCAACTTGAGAACGCAATTGAGAGAGCTACTCAAGGTATAGCAACAGAGGATGATTGGAACATCATCCGTTTTGAATGTGGGATTACACAGCGTCCCGTTTTACACACAATCACCATAGGAAGATAAAAATGTCACTCATCGCAAAAGCAAACGAAGGCGGTAGCTTCACCCCAGTACCATCAGGTATGCACCTTGCACGCTGCTATAAAATCGTTGACCTTGGAAGCCAGAAGTCCGAGTACATGGGTCAGGTCAAGATCCAACACAAGATCATGCTTCAGTTCGAGGTCTGGTCTGAGGACGAGAACGGACAGCCCACGGTCACCAGCAAGGGTGAGCCACTCTCAATCACCAAGCGCTACACGCTCACGCTCGCAGAGAAAGCGGCTCTACGTAATGACTTAAAGACTTGGCGTGGTCGTGACTTTACCCCTGAGGAGCTGCGTGGGTTCGAGCTCAAGAATGTTCTGGGCGTCTGGGCGATGCTCTCAGTGACTCGTGACGCAGCAGCAAACGGCAAGGAGTACACCAACATCCAAGCGGTCATGCCTGTGCCTGCAAACGTCAAGAAGGCAGGTCTTCCTGAGCCGCACAACACGCCTGCTATGTACTCGATCGAGGATCACGACGACGCTATCTTTGAGACACTCTCAGAGGGCATCAAGAAGATCGTAATGGCGAGCCCTGAGTTCCAAGCACGTAACCCGCACCAGTCAGCTCCTGCGCAGGATGATGACACTGACGATATCCCTTTTTGATCTAGGAGAGACACATGTTTATATCTAAAGCAGAGAAGCATAACTTGTACAAATTGATTGCCGACTTACAGCTTCGGGTCAACGCCCTTGAGACGGCTGCATTGGCGCAACCTAAAAGCACTGTACCTATGGGCGACGAGGCATACGCCTTGTACAAGAAAGAATACTCAAAACAAT
This sequence comes from Caulobacter sp., assembly GCA_044361705.1. GTDB lineage: Bacteria > Pseudomonadota > Alphaproteobacteria > Caulobacterales > Caulobacteraceae > Caulobacter. The sequence goes on along the minus strand of JBIKII010000333.1, from coordinate 716 downwards.
ACTACTGGCGCAAGAAAGCCGAGAGGCTTGCCAAAGGCTCGAATGAGGCTATTCGGTCTAAAAAGCCAGCCGAGGAATCCAAATGAACATTTACTTTGACATCGAGACGATCCCTGCACAGAAAGAGTCGGACATCGCCTACCTTCGGGAAGAGTCAGATCGAGAGATTGCTTCCATCAAAGCCCCATCTAATTACAAGGACGAGGTCAAGATTGCGGAGTACATCGCAGCCAAGCGTGTAGAGGTTGAGGCGTCGTTTGATGACCGCTACCGCAAGACGTCGTTCGATGGGGCTATGGGGCAGATCGTGTGCATATCCGTGGCGGCTGATGATTCTTTGCCGCTGAATCTGTATTCGTCAGACTGGAAAAATAGCGAAAGGGTGTTGATCGAGCAGTTTTACAAATACATCACCATGTCGTATTTTCCATCACAGAACCAGCGCCCTGTCTTCATTGGTCACAACATCATCGGGTTCGACCTGCGCTTCCTGTTTCAGCGGTCGGTCATGCTGGGGATCAAGCCTCCCCTTATCATTCCATTCAAAGCCAAGCCTTGGGATGAGAACGTATTTGATACCATGACGGCATGGGCAGGGGTGGGTAACCGTGTCAGCCTCTCCAAGCTGTGCAAGGTCTTCGGTCTCGACGCAAAGGGTACGGAGATCGGTGACGAGATTGATGGCAGCAAGGTATGGGACTTCGTCAAGGGCGGTC
>JBIKII010000255.1:0-3134 GCA_044361705.1 Caulobacter sp. | reverse complement strand
TGACGCCATGAACGACGTGCTCGGCGGGGCCGGCTGGCTGCAGGGCGCCTCGACGCTCGATCTGCCCGAGACTGTAAACGAGGACACCGACGTCCGCCGCAGCATCACCCGCCATGTGCCGATCGGTGTGGTCGGGGCCATCGCGCCCTGGAACTTCCCGGTCATCCTGGCCATGTTCAAGGTCGCCCCGGCGCTGATGGCCGGCAACACCATCGTGCTGAAGCCCTCGCCCTTCACCCCGCTGACGACGCTGAAGATCGGCGAGCTGGCGCGGGCCGTCCTGCCGCCGGGCGTGCTCAACGTCGTCTCCGGCGGCGACAGCCTCGGGCCCTGGATGACCAGCCACCCCGGCATCGACAAGATCAGCTTCACCGGCTCGACCCAGACCGGCCGCAAGGTCATGGCCAGCGCCGCGGACAGCCTCAAGCGCATCACGCTCGAGCTGGGCGGCAACGACGCGGCCATCGTGATGCCCGACGTGGACGTCGCGAAGGTCGCCGAGCAGCTGTTCTGGGCCGCCTTCCGCAACACCGGCCAGATCTGCATCGCCAGCAAGCGCATGTACGTCCACAAGGATGTCTACGAGCCGTTGAAGAAGGCCATCGCCGACTACGCCGCGACCGTGAAGATGGGCGACGGCGCCGAGCAGGGCACCCAGCTGGGGCCGATCCAGAACAAGCAGCAGTACCAGCGCGTTCTGGAGCTGATCGCCGACGCCAAGGCCAACGGCTATCCGTTTCTGATCGGCGGCGAGGCCTCGACCGCGCCCGGCTACTTCGTGCCGATCACCATCCTCGATAACCCACCGGAGAACGCCCGGATCGTCCAGGAAGAGCAGTTCGGCCCGGTCCTGCCGCTGCTCAAGGTCGACAGCATCGAGGAGGCGCTCGAACGGGCCAACGCCAGCGAGTACGGCCTGGGCGGCTCGGTCTGGTCGTCGGACATCGACGCGGCCCTGGCGGTCGGCGAGCGGCTGCAGACCGGGACGGTGTGGATCAACGAGACCCAGCACCTCAGCCCGCTGGTCAGCTTCGCCGGCCACAAGCAGTCGGGCCTGGGCGTCGAGAACGGCATCGACGGCCTGCTGGAATACACCAACACCCAGACGATCGTGGTCCGGAAGGGCTGACGCGTCGGCCGCGCGCGGAGGCCTTCGGGAATCCGCCGCGGCCCCCTTGCCTTGAGGCCCGTCTCCCTGTCATCCCTTGGGGCGGGCAGGAGACAACAATGATCACGTTCGAGCTCAACGAAGAGCAGTCGATGATCCGCGAGGCGCTGCAGGGCTTCGCGGCCGAGGTGCTGGCGCCGGGCGCGCGGGCCATCGACGAGGCCGGCGATGTGCCGGCAGCTATCCTCCAGCAGGGCTGGGACTTCGGCCTGATCGCCGCGGCGATCCCCGAAGCCTACGGCGGGGGCGGCGGGGACCGCTCCTGCATGACCAACGCCGTAGCGCTCGAGGCGCTGGGCGGCGGCTGCGCCAGCCAGGCGGCGGCCATCATGGCGCCGGGCCAGTTTGTCAGCGCGCTGATCGACTTCGGAACCGAGGAGCAGAAGGCCGAGCATCTGCCCCGCTTCGCCGGCGCCACGCCGGTCGCCGCCAGCCTCGCTTTGCAGGAGAGCCAGTTCGGCTTCGCCGCCGAGGCGCAGCGCACGACGGCGACCCGCAAGGGCAACGGCTTCGTCCTGAACGGCGAGAAGCGGCTGGTTCCGCTTGGCGACCGGGCGGACACGTTCCTGGTCCTGGCCCGCGACGAGGGCGGTGAGGGCCTGGGCGCGGTGCAGGCCTACCTCGTCCCGCGAGACACGGCCGGTCTGTCTGTCGAGACAGAGAATGGCACCCAGGGTCTCAAACCCCTGCCGAAGGGCAAGCTCACGCTCGCCAACGTCGAACTGCCTGGCTCCGCGCGGCTCGGCGGCGACGCCGGCATCGATGCGGCGCGGCTGATCAGCCAGGCGCGTGTCGGCGCGGCGGCCGTGGCCGTCGGCCTTTCGCGCCAGGCGACCGACTTCGCCATTCCCTACGCCAAGGAGCGCGTCGCGTTCGGCGAGCCCATCGGCAAGAAGCAGTCGATCGCCTTCATGCTGGCCGACATGCACATCGAGTGCGAGACGATGCGCTGGATGGTCTGGAAGGCCGCCAGCCTGCTGGAGCACAATGATCCGGGCGCCGTGAAGGCGTCGGTGCTGGCCCAGGACTATGTGCGGCGCAAGGCGGTCAAGATCGCCGACGACGCGCTGCAGATCTTCGGCGGTCACGGCTTCATCCGCGACCTGCCGCTGGAAATGTGGCTTCGCAACGCGCGCACGCTGACCGTCCTCGACGGTCCGGTCTCGGTTTAGGGAGAACGATCATGGCTGACTTCCGTCTCTCCGCCATCGACCAGCAGATCATCGACAAGGTCGTCGAGGTCGGCGAGTCCACCTCACGGCACGCCCGCTACTACGAGGACCACGAGCACGAGACCCCGCCGGCGCGGCTGGAGGGTGAGCGCGGCTTCGAGGAGGTGTTCCCGCTGTTCGGGCAGCGCCAACCGGGCGACACCCCGATGATGACCTTCATGATGGCGGTCAGCATCGCACGGGGCTCGACCACGGGCGTGACCCGCGGCCTTGGCCTCGCCATGCCGGCCGGTCGAGCCAGCGGCCTTGGCAACGCGGCCCTGCAATCGGCCGGTACGCCCGAGCAGAAGGCCAAGTGGGGCGACCTGTTCCTGGCCATGTCGATCACCGAGCCCAACGTCGGCTCCGACACCAAGGCCATCCAGGCGACCGCCCGGCTCGACGGCGACGAATGGGTGATCAACGGCGACAAGATCTTCGTCACCGACGGGGTCAAGTGCGACGGCGCCATCGTCTGGGCGACCATCGACAAGTCGGCCGGCCGGGCGGGAATCAAATCGTTCCTGGTGCTGAAAGACGCCCCCGGCTTCGAACTGGTCCGCCAGGAGAAGAAGCTTGGCATCCGCTCGTCGGACACCGCCGCTTACAGCTTCCGCGACTGCCGCGTGCCGCGCGACGCCCTGCTGGGCGGCGACGAGACGGTCCCGAAGGACGGCGGCTCTGCCGGCTACAAGGGCGTGATGAAGACCTTCAACATGACCCGCCCGGCGGTGGCCTCCGGCGGTGTGGCCAAG
>JBIKII010000280.1:0-2860 GCA_044361705.1 Caulobacter sp. | reverse complement strand
GCGCTGGCGGAAGAAGGCGTCACCGTCGACTGGGAGAAGAGCTACAATCAGCGCAGCGCGCCGGAGCAGCGGCTGATCGAGATGGAGGCCGACACCGAGGCGGCCACCCTGTCGGTGCTGCACGCCGCCTGGCTCAACGATGTGCGCAAGCCCAACAACCTCGAAAGCTCGGCCTGCAAGGCCAAGGGCGGCGAGGTCTGCCGGACCATCCCGCAGGCGGCGATGGAGTTGCTCGGCGGCATGTCCGTCAGCCACGACCACCTGGTCGAGAAGTTCCTGCGCGACGGCCGGATCAGCGACATCTACGAGGGCACCGGGCAGATCCAGCGCCTGATCATCGCCCGCGAGATCCTCGGCTACTCGTCGGAAGAGCTTACCTGACGACGCGCTTCCGGGGGTCCTTGATCACGATCAGGGTCAGCAGGGCAGCCGCCAGCAGGCCCAGCGAGGCGCCGAAGACGACGTTGTAGCCGAGCAGGTCGGCGACGGCGCCGCCGACCAGCGGGCCGATCGTCGCCATCGTGCCCTCCGCAGTGGCCGAGATGCCGATCCGCATCGACAGGTCATCCCGGTGGCCGAACTCCAGGATCATGGTCTGGGACGCCATCATGTAGCCGGCCGCCGCCGCGCCGAGCCCGAAGAAGGCGACGAACACCGCCAGCGGCGCGTGCAGGGTCAGCAGCAGCAGCGTCGAGGCGATCCAGATCGTCATCGACAGGACCAGCACCACCCTGAAGCCCGACCGGTCGCCCAGGTAGCCCCAGAGGATGTTCGAGACGGTGTCGGCGCCGAGGTAGGCCAGCGACAGCAGGCCCAGCGTCGCGCCGTCCAGGTGCATCGTGGCGCCGACGTGCAGGATGTAGAAGGGCGTGGCTATGCGGGCCGAGGTGGCCAGCATCTGCATGATCAGGAACCAGCGATAGTCGCGGTTGGCGGCGATGAGAGCCGGGATATCGCGCATCCGGTCGCGCATGCGTACGGGCTCGCGGATGGTCGGCGGAACCGGCTCACGGATCTGGTGCTGCAGGAACCACAGGCCGGCGCTGGTCAGGAAGAAGGCCAGGATGAAGGTGGTCGCGTACCCGTTGCCCAGCACGTTGGCGCCGATCAGGTACTTGCCCGAGAAATAGGCCAGCACCGCGGCGATGAGGCCGCCGACCGCGTTGCGCCAGGCCTGCAGCCGCCCGCGCAGGCTGATCGGGATGACCCGCGACATCAGCAGGGTGAAGGCCACGCGCTGGGCGCCCATGAAGACGCCGAACAGGAAGACGAACATCAGAAGGGTCAGGACCTGCGCCTGGTCGCGAAGGAACCAGCCGGTCAGGGCCATGCCCAGGATCGCAAGGCGTCCCAGGCTGCCCAGTACGATGGCCATCGGCATGATCTTCGGCCGGTGCTCGATCGCCGCGCCGGCGACGAGCGGCGAGATGATCCCGCCCATCTGCTGCAGCGCCAGCCCCAGCCCGACGACGGTGTTCGAGCCCGACACCAGGTACAGGTAGGCCGGCATGAAGGTCGGGGCGTTGATCAGGCGAAAGCCCGTCATGCCCAGCATGCCGTGCACGAAGTTGCCGATGTAGTTCCGGCGCAGGTTGGCCCAGATGAAGCTTTCGTAGGCGGCCTCGCGGGTCGCCAGGTCGTCGGGCGCGGACGCGACGGCGGGATCCGCCGCGTCCGCCCTGGCCGGCTCATCCATGTCCGGCTGAACTCCGCACGCTACTGTAGGGACTGTGGGTCAATAGCCCTGCATCCTGCCCCAGCGGTCGCGATGCCAGGCCGTCGACCCGAACAGCGTTTCCACAGCCCGGGCCCGCTTCAGGTACAGACCGGCGTCGTGGACATCGGTCATGCCGATGCCGCCGTGCATCTGGACCATCTCCCGGGAGATCAGGTTCAGGGTGTCGCCAGCCACCGCCTTGGCCAGCGCCGCCTGCTGGGCCAGGTCGTCGGCGTCCTGGTCGATGGCGGCCAGCGCCGCCTCGACGCAGGAGCGGGCCAGCTCAAGCTCGCTGAACATCTTCGCCGCCCGGTGCTGCAGGGCCTGGAAGCTGCCGATGGTCTGGCCGAACTGCACGCGGGTCTTGAGGTAGTCGAGGGTGGTGTCGAAGGCCTGGGCCGCCATCCCCAGCATCTCGGCCGAGACCGCGATGCGGGCGACGTCCAGGGTCCGCTCGAGGAGGGGGTAGCCTTCTCCGACGGTCCCAAGCACCGCGTCAGCGCCGACCTCGACCCCGTCGAAGGTCAGGGCCGCGTAGTCGCGGCTGTCGGCCAGATGACGCGCCGAGCGAGTGAGGCCCTTCGCGTCGGCGGGGACGAGGAACAGGGTGACGCCCGCCTCCTCGCCGGGGGCGCCGGCGGTACGGGCAGCGACGATGTAGACGGTCGCCGCCATGCCCTCGGCCACGAACGCCTTGGCGCCGGACAGCCGCCAGCCGCCGCCGGCAGCCTCCGCCTTCAGCGCGGTCCGCGCCGGATCGTGGCGCGGACCTTCATCCACGGCCAACGCCGCGACGGCCTCCCCGGCGGCGACGGCCGACAGCCATGCCTCCTTCTGCTCGTCGGTCCCGGCGCGGATCAGCGCGTGGGCCGCAGCCATGGACGAGACCGCCAGCGGCGAGGCAGCGAGGGTGCGGCCCAGTTCCTCGAGTACGAGCCCCAGGCTGAGATAGCCGAACTCGGAGCCGCCATAGGCTTCCGGCACGACGACTCCGGCCCAGCCCATGGCGGCCATGTCGGCGAAGGCCTCCGGCGCGTAGCCGAGCAGGCTGCCGCTGTCCCGCGCCTTGCGCAGAGCGCCCACGGGCGCCTTTTCCTGCACCCACGCCTTGGCGGCGTCGCGCAGCATCGATTGTTCTTCGGT
>JBIKII010000373.1:0-6018 GCA_044361705.1 Caulobacter sp. | reverse complement strand
CTTGCACAGGGCGCAAATGGACTGACTATGTTTCATTTGACCCCAGAATGCCAGCCAAGGCGCAATTGTTTGTCAAACGGGTTGACCGTGATGACGCATATATCGCAGAGATTGAAGCAGAGATTGTCAAATTTCTTGCAGAAGTCAAATCCCAAGTTCAACAACTAAACGCAATCATTGAAAGCAAATTATGTCAAAAGTTAAAAAAGAAATCACCGCCATCGTGGGCCAGTACACCAATGCCCAAGGTCAGCAAAAGAATCGCTATCAGCGCATCGGGTCAATCATTGACACACGCAATGGCGAAATGCTCAAACTGGATGTAATCCCTTTGAAGGAAAACGGTTGGGACGGGTGGGCATATTTGAACGACCCGCGCCCTGTTGAGCCTAAAGGCTTGCCAGCAGATAACGATGATGACCTGCCGTTTTAATTATGTTTGATTTCATATTTCCGCGAGTGCGTAAATCTGACCCGCTGACCTCGTTTGTGGCAGCGGATTCAGCCAAGGAATTAGCTAAAAAACACGGTTCAATTATTGTTCAATGCCTTGTCCAGCACGGGCCATTGGGCAAAGATGGAATCGCCACCCACACGGGTCTGGATGGCAATCAAGTGGCACGGCGTTTAAAAGAACTGGAAACGCTGGGATTGATTGAATTGACAGGCAAAACAGTCGCATCTAAATCAAAGCGCCAGGAAAGGGAATGGCGCACAACTTTAGTGAGGGTTTGACATGAATGAAGAAGATGAAGCATTTGAGGATTTAGCAAAGCGACAAGGGGATTGGGGTATGCAGGGGTCACGCAAACACCAGATCATGCGGTACGCTGAAAATGTAGAAAACAAGGGGACAAGCATGACTGACAAAGAAGCAATGAAGCTGGCGCTTTTTGCATTGGACATTGTGAAAATACATTTCACACAAAGCCGCCATGTTAATGAAGCCATTACCGCACTCAAAGAAGCATTGGCACAGCGCACAGAGCAAAACTTTTGCCCCCGATGCGGCAAGCGCACACCAGATTTAATCACCATTCACACTTGCACACCACCACAGGAAAACACATGATGGGTTTGTTTTTGGTCTTGTGCCTGGGCGCTGCCGTTGTGGTGGCAGTCGCCTGGGTATTCGTTCAAATCCTGCTATGGATGGAGGAATAGCGCCCGTTCATCCTGGCGGCGTTTAACCAGTCCTGGCAGGACTTTGCCACCGCCCTTGGTGTACTTTAGGAATTCATCCGCAGCACCCGCCTTGTCGCCTCTAAGCACTTTCTGGCGTAGCGTTGAACGCTGGGCTGTTCCCAAGCCGCAGTTAAAAGAAAAAGAAACAAGACTGTCAAACATACCTTGGCTGAGATCGACAGGAAATAAAGTGTGTACTCCACGTTCAAACCTTGCAAGATCGTTTCTGAGAATGGCATTTACTTCTTCTGCTGAAAACGTGCGGTTATCCTCTGGACGTAGCTGATAACCATCTCTTTGATCAACAGGCATCTTGCCTTGATCTGGGTAAAGTACATGACCAACTCCAATCGTCCAAAGTTTTGCAGGGCAACGGTAAGGCTTAAACCGCACACCTTCATGGTGCTTGACCATCTCAACAGCTTCAAGGCTAATGTTCATTTTTTGAACGCTTGACCGCCAAACCAAAACGACACAATGCAAGCCCAAATAATCTGAGTCTCATCATCCCACAAATGGTTTAGCGCCACATCAAAAGCTACGTCTGTGTGCCAAGCATAGTAAAAACCAAAGATTTCGACAAACATAAACATCACAAACATACCGTAAGTAATGACCGAACGGGTTGCCGCCCTCATGTTGATCACCCAAATTGATGCACCTTGGCCTAGCGCCACATCATGGGCATACAGGGCTTGGCGTTCTTGCATGGCGGTCTGGGCATTGGTGACCTCTGCGTTAATCTGTATCTGCTCAGTCTGGATATGCTCAATACGTTCCTGTGCTTCCAAGCCAGCTTTTTTTAGGGTCAGTTCCCGTTCGGTTTGCATTGCCGCCAGCGCCAGTTCATGCTTTTTGTCGGCACGGTCTTGGATGAATTCAAGGATTTTGGGCAGACCACCCATCAGGAAGCTGACTAGGGATGAAAACAAGGTTAGCATTTTTTAGCCTTTTAAATCAAAACTTAGATTGGCATGGCGGGGGTATTGAACAACACGTTCACCCTCGGGACATTTGTATTTGATCGTTGCCAGCAAAGTTGCCTTGCCTTCAGCAATCTTTTCTTTTCTCACCATCGTCAACTGGTAGGTAAACGTGTCAATCTCTGGCCCTGCTGGGCCGCTGAATCTGCTTGCCGTGGTGGTTGCCTCATGCACCATACCCGCCGCATCCCGAATGCTTGGGGTGAAACTCTCAACAGAACAATCATCCCGTTTTTTGATTCGTGCAACAGTGACATTTATGGGTTGTCCAACCTCTGCCACAATTTTAAAATGCTCTGGTGACCATTCAAGAATAGCCCTATCAAACCAGCCAAACTTGTCAGCCAACGTGTAACTGCCACCTAATGCGGCAACGCTTGCGGCAACAGCGCCAATGGCTTTGGTTAAATCAATCATGCTTTTACCAAATTAATTTGATTTGCCAATCCAGTGGGACACATAGCCCATTGCACTAGATATAGCAGACACCAGCGCCATGCCAGCCCAGAACCCGCCTCGACCCTGATTGGCAAGGGCAACCAGTTGTTCTAGCTGGGCCTCCATCTTGGTCATCTTCTTGTCCATGTCATCAAATCGGCGCTCGTAGTCCTCGACCTTTTGCCAGAGTACGCCATATTTAACAAGGTCGATGTCTGCCATCACTTGTTCAAATCTTCAAGTTTGTTTTTGCCCGTTTGCTTGCCAAGGGCCGTAGCTTTTTCCATTTCTTTTTGGGATTTTTTAGCCTCTTTGGTCAATGCTTTTTCTTCTATTTTGGTTTTGTATTTTGCGCCAGCTTGTTGCCCAAGATATGTACCAACGGCAGCGCCAGGGGCTTCACCAACAAACCCACCAAGGGCAGCACCAGCGCCAGCACCAATTTTGGGTAAGTTGCCTTCTATCACGCCAACCCGTCTAGCTTGCAATGCCGCACCCTCATATGCGTGGATTCCTGGCACTATCTGCCCAACCGTGTTCAACAGGTGAAACCTACGAACTTCATCAGGTGGGAATGTTTCTAAAATCTTTTCACCAACCAATGAATTCATTGTTTTGTTGGCTGAGTTTTGATTCCAAACGCCCATTTTGTCAGACCCAGCTTTTTGCACCTCACGGGCTAAAGCACCATCAATTTCAGCAACAGCAGCAGCGGCTGATTGGCGCAACTCCTGTGGAACTGGCGGCATACCTTCTGGCGCACCTTTTACATTGCCATTTGCAAGATCGTTCAAAGTTTCCCGAATGTGCCGCCATTGGTCTTTGGGCAAATTATTCATCTTGGATGGGATTTTTTCCAATGGGGTGGATGATGTAATCACCCCGTTTTTGTCCATCTCGCCAAACAAAGTTTTTATGCCTTTAGAACCAAAAATGGTTTTTTCCACTTCATGGATTCTGTCGCCTAGCTTGTACAAAGCAGGGTCAGCAACTGCCGCAATGTCTTTGTCTATGGCTTGGTTAACCCGCCGAATGGCGTTAGCGTTTTGCGGTGTCCAATCAGCATTGATTGCTTTACGCACGGCATCATAAGCAGCGACAGACCCAGGCGGGTGCATCACGCCATTAATATCTTCAAAGCCAACTGTCTTTGCAAGGTTCAAATAATCTTTGGCGGCTGACTGTACGCCCTCAACGCCTTTGATTTTTAGCCCTGCCGCCCATTGGGGGTTTTTCAGCAAATCATCAACATTGGTTGTTTTAATTTGATTGCCGCCAACCCTTTTATATGCCGAATCGTAAACCTGTTTTTTGGCTTGATTCAAATACCCCATGATGCTAGACGATGCCATGTCATCAGGTGATGTGCCATACAAAACATCATTGATACGCCCACCACGTTGTTCATCATTGATCAAAGTGCGTGATGCGCCCGTGGCATCAACTCGTTCATCTGCATACTTAGACAATGCAATTTGTTCATTGGCAATTTGCTGTTTAAATAATTGGCCCTCGGGCGTGTCTAGTTTTGCTTTTGTGTGTTCGTTACGCAACAAGTTTTCATTGCCTGTCACCACTCCTGGCCTTACGCCTACCCCTGGCATCACTTCTTGCACAGCTTGCGAACGCAATATTTGTTCATTAACAGGCACATCTGTCGGGGTTTTAGAAAGTTTGATTTGTGGGAATTGCCCCCGCACAGTTTCCTCGCCAGTAATCTTGCCAGCAAAGGGATTGTTTGCGGCGGCGGCAGCGCCAGCACTTCCCGCTGGTGCTTGCTTGGCCTCAAACTGGGCTTGCGCTTGTTCTTTGGTTAGCTGTCCAGGCTTAACAATTTGCAACTCAGCGGCAGCTTGCTTGATTGGTGTGGTAACAGCTTGTACCGTTTCTTTTACAACAGGGGCAACTTCTTTAATTGCTTGCGGCACAGCAACAGACCCAATGACCACCATGTTTTTAATGTCTTGTTCGGGTATGCCTGTCTTTTCAGAAATCTGTTTGGGAGTCATGCCCAACTGTTCAGCCATCTTTTTGACTTGCTCAATAACAGGTTCAGTAATTCCGCCCAATGGCTTTTGATACGTTTCTTTACCTGTTAGGCCAAAGAATTTGCCTACGGGCTTGTCAATGCTTGCAGCGGCTGCTTGCCCTGTTTGTTCTGCTCGTTCGGGGCTTTGTGCTGTCCTTGCCAATCCTTGTACAAACGCACCATACGTTGCAGGGACAACCCCATAAAGGGTGTCAATTGCGCCAGCCACACGCTCGGGCATATCGCGCTTGGTTTCTAACGCACCTTTTAAGAACTTGCCAACCAATTGGCGAACGCCCCCAGGCTCAGTAACTTGTGCTGCTGTTTGTGCAATGGCTTGCCGTGCGCCACTTGTGGGCGGTTGTTCAATCGTGGCAGCAGGGGCGGCTTGCGGGGCGATAGGGGCGGCTTTTGCCGCAACGGGTGCGGTGGCAGTCTTGCCAGACAAAAACGCTTCTAGCGGGTCGCCAGAGGCGGCAACAGGCGCAGATGGTGCAGATGGTGCAGCGGGTTGCGCGGTGGGTTGTGCCTTACTTGCTGGCGCACGGGATATTTCCCTAGTCAATCCAGCAATATCGGCTTCTAACCGCAGTTTTTGTTTAGGGTCAGTTGTTTTTGTCAGCGCCGCCTGTGCTTTGCTTAGTTCAGATTGCAAGATAGACAGAGAATCTTTATCCCGCTGGGCCTGTACATTAGACGCAACTCGGGTTGATTCGGCTGGCTTTTTTGGCGGTTCTGCAACCGCTTGACCACCAAAGAATTGTTCTAAAACGTCATTCATTTACTAACCCCAGTTTCCGACAGTCTCTTGATGTTTTGATATTTTTTCAAAAAATCATTAAATTGTGCGGGATTTGGGAAAAGGCGATTTAACTCTGCTTTTTGCTTTGCAGGGTCAGTTATATCGCGTGTTATGTTTATAGCTTCAAAAATCTTGCTGTCAGCATTAGCGTTCCATGCTTGCTGATAAGCCTTCATGTTGTTGTCGCCAAATTTTTGGGAAAACTGTTGTGCGCCTGTGGCTTGCATATCCAGATTGGTTTGATCAGCTTGCACTCTACGGGCAATTTTTATCAACACTTCTGGCGGCACTTTAATTGTGCCGTTAGCCACCGCTTGCATATCCAATCCAGCAACAGTATTGCCAGCACCACCCATAGCTGTGGCATTAGATAACGCAAGGTTTGCCAAGTCTTTGGCAAGCATATCGTATTCACTGCTTTTCATTGCAGACAAAACTTTTTGCTCTAATCGACCCATCACGCCACCGCCTGGGAAAAGTAAATTTTCCCCAATGCCAGATGCCGTCTGGATAACTTCTTCCACGTTTCTGCGCCCTTGCGTCAATTTGCCTTGGGCTTCCACTAATCTATTTCTGTATTC
>JBIKII010000364.1:0-6036 GCA_044361705.1 Caulobacter sp. | reverse complement strand
CAAATTTTTGAATTTTTAAAAAAATGAATTTCAAAATTTGAAAATTAAATTCAAAATTTCAAAATCAAATTCAGAATTTCAATCACCATTTGCGTGTGGGTTTGAAGGCCCGTCTGAGGTTGTTGCCGTAGGTGGCACCTGCTGATGCGTTGCACCTTCTGCACTCTGGCATCAGGATGCCGCCTGCTTGTCCGTCGTGTAGGTGGCCTGCCTGCCATGGCTGCTGGTGTTCTGCTTTGGTTTGACCGCACCGCCAGCATCGTGTGTCTGGGTTGGCGTTGGCTGCGTTGCGTACTGCTCGTGCTTGTGCCTGGTATCCGCCTTGGTGGTGTGGGCGTTTGCTTCGTGGCATCGTCCACCTGCTTCTAGGCTGGGTGTGGTGAGACTGCCGTAAGCGTTACATGTGGTGGTGGCGATCGTCAAGGTTATCACCGGGTTTTATTTTCGTGGAGTGCTTGGTTGATTTCTCGTGTGGTGATGCGTCGGCCTTGGCGTTGGCGGTCAACGAGTGTGGTTGGTGGTAGCTCGAGGGTGATGTTGTGTTGCATTTGTATGCGGAGGATGAGTTCGTTGCATGTGCGGCACATGGGGTTGTTCTTGGTTCGTGCGGTCCATGTGCCTACTCGTGCGCAGGATCTGCAGCCGTCGTCGGCTTGTGTGGTGGTGGCTTGGATGTGGGTGGTTGTGCGTTTGGGTGGGCGTGCCCTGTTGAGGATGTCTTCTAGTTCGATGAGGATCGCTATGGTGCGGTCGTAGTCTTGGTCTGATCGTTCTGGGCCACGATCTGCTCGTGTTGTTGCGAGCCTGCCTGTTCGGTCGCTGGTTGAGCTTGGTGTGCCGCCTGTGCCGCCTGCGGGGAAGCCGGAGCGTTGTTCGATGAGTGCTTGTGCGCCTGCTTCGAGGATGCGTGTGATGGTGTGGGCTAGGGCTGTGAGCTGGTCTAGGTCTTTCACTTGTTGCTCCTGTGGTGGTTGGCGATGATTGCTTGTGCTCCTGGTGTGAGTGGTGGTGGTGGGCCGCCGTGTAGGGCTGCGGTGAGTTGGTCGATGGCGATGATGAGTTGTGTGATCTCGATTTGGGTTGTGGTGGATGTGGTTGGGTGTCTGGTGGTGGGTTGGGTTTGTTCCCAGTTGCGGTGGTGGTCTCGGTGTCCTTGTGTGAGTAGGTCACCTCGGTATTGGCATTGACATATGGGCATGGTTTGTTGTCCTTAGAACTCTTCGTATGTGGGTTGGTTTGGGTGTTCGGGTTGTGGGCTGGGAACTCTGTCCCCCCTACGGGGTGACAGAGTGTCCCGCTGTGCCTGCTCAATAGTGTCCCGCAGTGTCCCGTCCTCTGTCCCGCCTTTGTTTGTATGGGTTTTGGGTTCTGTCCCAGAGTGTCCCGCAGTTTGTCCCGCAGTTTTGTCCTGAGTAGTGTCCTGAGCTCTGTCCCGCCCTGTTTTTCGCAGCGAATACTGTGCCGATTTGCGGTACCTGACTGCCGCTTCTACGTCCTTTTTGAGGGTGCCTGCGGGCCCGTTTGTTTTGGTGTGGGACCAGCAGTCTCGTATGGGTGCGTTGGCTGGGATTCCTTGTTCGTCGAGCCAGTCTGAGAGGTCGAAGATGTGGAGTTCGAACTGTTCGAGGTTGCCGCCTTGCATGGTGAAGGTGGCTTGGTCGTCTAGTTCTGCGATGGTGATGTCTGATCGTTCTGGGTACCAGGACATGCGACGGTGGGTTGCTGTCCATGTGATGCCGGTTGGTGTGCGTGTGAGGTTGACTACGATGTCTACGTCGTCGTTTTTTGCTGATGATCCTCGTTGGCCTCTGGTGGTGTCTTTGCCTGCGTGGTCGAGGCGTGCCCATGTGATGCCCATGCGTTTGAGTTGCATGCCTGTGTGGCGGTAGAAGTCTTGGTAGGTGCCTGCGTCGTTTTCTTCTCCTTGTACTGCTCGGCCTGTGGTGTCGATGATTACTATTTCTGCGCCGACTGCGTGTGCTGCTTGGCAGAGTGCGATGCCGCCTTGTGAGGTGTCGAGGGGTGCGATGACTGGGAGTTGTGCGTAGTGGAGGTGGTCAAAGATTGTGGATTCGTATCCGAATTCGGTGAGCCTGTCGTATAGGTCTGTTGGTGTCATCTCGTAATCGACGTACAGAACGTGTTGTGGGTTTGTTTGGGGTTTGCGTAGGAATGGTTGGCCGGTTGCGAGGGCTGCGCATGCTGCGAGTGTGACGAATGATTTGCCTACTTTTGCGCCTGCGTAGATGGCGTGGGCCCTGCCTTTGGCGAAGAGGGGTTCGAGTAGCCATTCTGTTTCGGTGTGGTCTGTTGTCCAGAAGGTTTGCCAGTCGATGAGGTATGGGGCGAGCGGGTTCGGGTCTGGTTCACCGCTGGCAGTGGTGGTGGTGAGGTGGTCGAGGATGTTGAGGTCGGGTTGTGGTGTGGTGAATCCTTGTGCCGCTAGGGCTCGTGCCGCTGCAGCGTGGTCGTGGTTGTGGTGTATGGCTGCGAGGTATCCGAGTTTTGTGTATGTTTCTTCTGCTCGGAGGTTGGGTACTGAGCTTGTGAATACGTGGAGGTTGTCGTTGTGGGTGTTGCCTGTGGTGGCGCTGATGCCGTCTCTTGGTTCTTTGCCGGGTCTAACCCAGTAGCGTTCGCCGTTGTTGTCGGTGTGTGAGAGTTGCCAGCCGTCGGGTATAAGGATGTATGCCCAGTCGGTCTGCTGTGCCCACAGGTCTCCTGGTCGATCAGTTGTGGTACTGCTCGAGGTGGGTTGTGTGGTGGTGGGTTCGGGGTCTTTGTCGCAGATGAGGGCTAACAGCCATTCTGGTGCTGCAGCGATCTCGGTGCATTGTTCGTCCCATTCGTATGGGTTGCCGTTGGGGTGGATGGTTGGTGGTGCGACGATCTGCCCGCCTTCACCCCTGACATCGATGCCTTGTATGAACCCTGATGCGCTGTTGTGGATGGTGCGCCCATCTGCCGGCCACAAGTACACCTGATGCTCACCGCCGCTACCTGTGATCGATGTGAGTGTTGGCGGTAGCTCACCGTGTTCACGTTCGAGTTCGTAGAGTGCGTCACGGTCGTCGATGTCTAGAACCCAGATGCCGGAGGCTTGCCCGGTTGCGATGCCGACACCACAGCCGGAATGTTCACCCAACCACCATCGGTCAATCGTTGCGGTGTCTGTGGTTGCTTGGTGTTGCCATTGGTTGAGCGCTGGTCGTTTCTCTCCTGGCACAATGGGTACGACCCGCCATCCTCGTTGTGCGTACTGGTTGGCTGTGTTGTGCGGGTCTGTCATGTGTGGTGGTTCCATTGGTAGGTGTCGGGTTCGGGTTGTGTGTTGCTTGTGCGGGTTGCGATGCCGCCTTGTGCGAGTCTGGTTAAGGCGTTGCGTGTGGCGTGTTTCGTGTAGTGCGGGTGTAAGGCTAGGTAGACTTGTTTGACTGTCATGGGTTCGCCAACGTGTTCGAGTAGCGCTGCGATGCGTTCTGTGCTCATTGGTGCTGCGTTGGTTGATCTTCCGTACCCTCGTTCTGCTGGTGTGAGCCCGCCCCACATGCCGAACACTTCGTGTTGCCCGTCTTGGAGGCATGCGGCTTTGACTGGGCATTCTTGGCAGATCCTGCGGGCCTGATCCCATGCTTGCCCGTAGTTGTTGCGGTCTGGGAAGAACAGTTTTTTGGGGTGAAACCTGCAGGCTGCTACATCCCATTCGTCAGGTGTCATTGGTGGTGGGGGATTCTCTGCATTGTGGGCAGTGTTCTGGGCACCACCATCTGATGCCGTTGATGTTTGCTGTGTCGTGGTCAACACCTGGTGTTACTTCCTTGCCGCACTGGTGGCAGTGCTGTTGTGGTGGTTGCGGATGGTTCATCGGGTCACCTGTGCGTTGCGTGTCCAGTCGCAGTTGAGACCTTGGATTAGTCTCTGACGTTCAATCAGGATTGTTAAGAGCTCGTTGCTGCGATGCTTGAGGTGTGCGTTGGATGCATCGGCCTTTACGCCATCGACAAAGCTGAATGTCAAAGCAAACAATTTGTTAGCGAAGCATTGTTCTGGCGCTATGTCGTCATGGAACCTGCCTATTTTTTTGATGTCTGCCCAGTGGAGCGCTTCGATGCGTTCACGCATGATCGCTTTTGTTTCTTTGGGCCACATCTGTTCTTTGGTGTTGCCGATAAGGAGTATGCCTGTTGTGTTGTGGCCGTAGGGTGCTGGCTCGATGACCTCAAAGGTGTTGCATTGGCCTGACCAGCAAAGTTCTTGGGCTGCCGTTTGCAACCATCTTTCTGGAAAGTAAGGCTGTCCGAGGTAGGCCCAGTGAGAATCATCGACAGCTTTGAGCAGTATGAAGTGATCTAGCAGTGAGTCGTATGGTCTTGGGAATGAGCTTTTGTCACAACGTGTGCATGTATGCGAGGGGTTTTGTAATCGGCGTAGGCACGCCCATATGAATTTTTCATGCACTCTGTAGCCTCGTTGTTCGCAGAAGGTTGTGAGTGCTGGTAGATAATCTGGGTTGGTAGATCCGTAGGGTCGATAGCCTTCTGGGATCGTTGGTTTAGCAGTCATGTTGCGACTCCTTCGGGGTGTCGGTGTATATGTTTTTTGAGTGATAACGGTGTTATGCCAAGGTCGTGCGCTGCGATTTCTAGGGGTTCTGTGCGGATGATGTGGTCACGTAGCTGCAACAGTTCAAGGTTGCTTTTGATCATGTGGCCTTTGGTGCGTTGCGCTGTTGTTTGCCCGCCGACTATCCCACCCCTGTACGCACCCAAAGCTTGCAAGCATTCGTCTCGTACTGGGCATCCTGCGCACACTGCTTGCGCTTGCCGTTGTTTCCTGTGCCCGTTGTATCCCGGTTCTGGGTAGAACAGGTTGGTGTCCATCCCACGGCACGCAGCGTGTTTACGCCAGTGGGCTTGTTTGTTGCAGTCTTCGACGATGATGGTGAGGTGGTCGATCATTTCTGATCGTACTGGTAGCCGCATGAGGTCACTCACCTAACAGCATTTGCGAGAAGTGCGCTTCGGCCTCAGCAATTTCTGCTTCAAGCAGGTCCGCTGCAGTCGTGATTGCTTGTGCGATGTCTCGGATTGCTTGGCATTGCTGCAGCTTGGTGCCGGTACCCTCAAGGAAGAACACCGCTTTGCCGATACTGAAACTCATATGGCCTACGTCATCGCCACGCACCCTGACATCGACCATCTTTGCGTTCGTGTGGTAGAAGTCGATCTCTTCTAGTTCTTGGTACACGGTTGCTTTGATTGCTCGCATGGTGCGTGCGGACGCTTCCCGTGCGCCCATCAGACATCAAACTGTTGTTGTGGTGGACGGTAAGCCTCGATGGCTTCTGCGACCTGTTCGTGTGTGAGCTCGACGCTGCGCACCACATACGCTTTGATCTCTGGGTATTGTTGCCCGCCTCGAGGGTTGAAACTGCATTCCTTGATGCGCAAGGCGATGAGCCCCCAGTCGAGCACTAGGTCGTGCCCGTAGTCGATACCGCTGCAGAATGGTCTGATCGTCTTGTTTTGAACGCCCATCTGATGCGACCATTCTGCGATGTCGGTTGCGGGTGCCATCTCTGACAGCATCCGCAGTGTCAGCATCAGCAGTTCTGGTTGTTCGTCTCCTACATGTTGCATTGTTTGTCCTGTTCTGTCGCACGCACTAGCGCACAGACGTTTGCGAAGGTTGTTTCAACCCATAGTTCTTTGAGCCGTTTACATGGGAAGGGGAGCAGTCCTTTGCCGCCGATCCAGATGTAATCCCGTTGCGGCATCTGCGCAGCCCATTGGCCGACATCGGGTGTGCCCCTTGTGCGTCTGGTGACGACAATCAGGTCTCCTGGTCGAGCCTGTGTGACTGCTTGCTCACGCCATGAAGGCCACGAGCTCGATGTCCGGTCCTTAATCTCGATGCTGACACCTTGCCAGCATTCGATGTCTGAGTGTTGGTGCCCGTCGCCAGCAAGAACCCGCCTTGCGTGTAACCACCCCTCCGCTTTGAGGTAGTTCACCACTGCACGCTCGGCGTTTGCCC
>JBIKII010000358.1:0-5109 GCA_044361705.1 Caulobacter sp. | reverse complement strand
GAACGCGTCGTCCGGCAGACCCTGACTTTTCATCCAGCTGCGGTGGATGAAGCCGTCGCGGTCCAGTTTTCCGTAGGTGCGTGCGCTTCGCAGCGGCTTGCGAGACAAAGGAGAGCCTTCCCTGAAGATCGCGACCGAAACCTGGCCCCGTCCGGAATGGCTTCTATTATATTATTCGTCAATAGATGGGCCAAGCCTCGCCGCCAGCTGCTTCGCGCCTCCGGTAATGATCTGAACGCACATCTCCTCGGCCGTGGGGATGTCGACCTGCCCTTCGGCCACCAGTTTTCCGGCGCGGTCGGTCATGGCCATCAGCATCTGCACCGCGAGCAACGCCATCTCGCGGCTGAGCCCGTACTCACGCCGCGTCTCGCGGACAAAGTAGCGGACGGTGCGCTCAAGCCCCGCGGCGGACTCGGCCTCCATCAGTCGGGCCACCGACGGATCAGCGAGCAGGGTCTGGATCAGGGCGCCGCGCTCGCTGGTGTGCTCAAGATAGACCCGGGTTGTCTGCCGGATGAGCTCTTCGTAGGAATTCGCCTCAAGCGCCCGCTCTATCCCACGGCTGTCGAGGTCGGCCTGCTCCCGGTGCAGCAGCGAGGCCAGAAGGACCTCCCTGCTCGGGAAGTAGTTGTAGACCAGCGCCTTGCTGACCCCGCTTTCCCGCCCGAGCCGTTCCATCGATACCGCTGACAACCCCTCCTCCAGAATCAGCTGCGCGGCGTCATCCAGGATCTGGGAGCGACGGACTTCAGGGGCCAGTCGGGTGCGTTTTCGGGGTTCAGCGAGCGTCATTCAGATCATCCGGCGAGAGTCCGCCATCATCCCGCAATGTGCGCCGGGCGCAACGGCCCGTAGCGCGTCATCGTCACTCATCCGGGGCGCCAGATCGAAACGCCGGCGGGCGGGAGCTCCCGACCGCCGACGAGGAACACCGCGTCATCAGGGGCGGGGGCCAGGCGCAGTTCGGGCGCGTAGTTGACCGCAAGGAGGAGATCGCCCCGACGACTGACGCGGACGCCTTCGGCCAGGAGCGCCGTCGCAAGTCCCGCGCGATCTGCCGCATCCGCCAGGACGACGTCCAGCAAAGCCGCGTCCGGCGAACAGGCGAGGTAGTCGCATCGGCCGGACCGAAGCCAGGCCGGTCCGCCGTCATCGAACCGGCCGAGGACCAGGGCGTCGGTCTCAACGTCCTCGCGCCAGGCCTCGCCGGCGAAGACCCCGGCCGCGGTCGTCACCGGCAGGGGCGTGCCGGGGCGCAGGCTTTCGACGCGCAACACCCGCATCGGCAGGAGCGCCGACAGGTCGCCAGGCGGCAAGCTGGCGGGAATATGCAGGTCACGCGTCTTAGACCCCGCGCGGGCACCGAAGACAATGACAGCGCCGCAGGCCTCGAACGCGGCCTGCGACTGGGGCGACGCAATAGGCAGGCAGGGCGCGACCACCAGAGCGTAGGCGGACAGCTCGGCGCCCGGCGGGACGATGTCCACATCCAGCCCCCGGCGACGCAGCGCAGAGTACCAGGCGAAGGCCTCCTTCAGCGCGCGGAAGCCTTGGCCCTGCGGCTGGATCCCGGTGACCCAGTCGCCCTCGTAGGAGAAGACCAGCGCGACGGGGGATGGGCCCCGGGGACCAGGGTCACCGACGCGGGCGAGATCGGCCGAGACCTGGCGCGCCTCGCGGCCGCCCGTGTCCTCCGTGCGGTCGGGCCGGTTGAGGCCGGCGTGCATCTGCTCCTGGGCGAACGGCGCCTGGCGCCAGCGGAAATAGGAGACGACTTCCGCGCCATGCGCGAAGGCCTCCCAGGTCCAGGCGCGAACCATCCCGGGCAGCGGCGCCGGATTGAACCCGGCCCAGTTCACCGGCCCCGGCTGCTGCTCCATGACCCACCAGCGCCCCTGGCCGCAGCCGCGGTACAGGTCGTGATGGAAGGCGGCGATATCCGGATGGCCCTGACGCAGGTAGAGCGCCTTGTCCTCGGGGCTGAACCAGAACTGCTCGAGGAAGCCGAGCGGATAGCTGTCCCAGGTGGCGACATCGAGGTCCCGGCCGACCGCGAAATGGTCGAACTCGGTGTAGAAGCCCATGAAGTTGTGGGTGATGTCCCGGCCCGGCGAATGCTGGCGCAGGATGTCGACCTGAAGACGGTTGAAGCTGACCACCTCGTCCGACGCGAACCGGTTGTAGTCCAGCCGGTGGCTGGGGTTGGCTTCAGTTACCGTCAGGTTGGGCGGGTCGATCTCGTCGAAGGCGCGGTAGTCCTGGGACCAGAACACCCCGCCCCACGCCGCGTTCAGCGTCGCGACATCGCCGTAGCGTCGCGCCAGCCAGAGCCGGAAGCGCTCTGCGGCGGCGGCGGAATAGCTGATCGTGGTGTCATGGCAGCCGTACTCGTTGTCGGTCTGCCAGGCCGTCACCGCTGGATGATCGCCGTAGCGACGGGCCATGGCCTCGACGATGCGCGCGCATTCGGCCCGGTAGCCTTCGTGTGAAAAGCAGTAGTGCCGCCTGGACCCGAACCTGCGGGGTCGGCCCGACGCATCGACGGCCAGCATGTCGGGAAGCCGGTCGACCAGCCATTTGGGCGGGGTCGCCGTGGGCGTGCCCATCACGACCTTCAGGCCGGCCGCGTGCAGGGTCTCGACCGCCCCATCCAGCCAGTCCCAGTCGAACCGGCCGGGCTGCGGCTCGATTCGGCTCCAGGCGAATTCGCCGATGCGGACCAGGGAGATCCCGGTCTCGACCATGCGCTGGGCGTCGTCGGCCCACCAGGCGCGCGGCCATTGTTCGGGGTAGTAGCAAACGCCGAGCTGCATCCCTCACTATCCTTCAAAGTAGAGTGGCGCGGCGCCGGCGACGTCCAGCGCGACCGCGAACACGCCGCCCGCCAGCGGCTGGGTGGACAGCTGGGCGTCGGTGAGGTCGTCGCAGGCGCTGGTGATGAACAGGGTGGTCCCGCCCGGTCCTCCGAACGTGCAGCTGGTCGGCCGCTGCACCGGCAGATCGATCACCCGGTCCAGTCGGCCATCGGGGGCATAGCGAACGACGCGCCAGCCGTCCCACTGGGCGTTCCAAAGGAAGCCTTCTGAATCGACCGCCGATCCATCAGGCGTGGCGGCCTGACCCATCGTCCCTGCGAACTCGTGGCGGAGGCCGAGGCCATCGGGCGTGATGTCGACCGCGAAAATTCGCTGATCCATCGAGTCCGCCAGGTAGAGCCGCCGTCCGTCCGGCGAGGTGCGCAGGGTATTGGCGATGCCCCAACGCTCGACGACGCGACGGCCGGTCCAGTCCGGCCGGACCTGGTAGACCGCGCCCGACCGCCCGGCCGCACGGGCGTGCATCGTGCCGAACCAGAAGCTGCCGTCCGCCCCGACGTTTCCGTCATTGCTGCGGTTGTCGGCGGGCTCATCGGGCGTAGGCCAGCGCAGTGTGAACGCGCCGGATGCGGGGTCGAACACCCCCGCGCCAGCAGGGGTGGCCGCGACGAAGCCGCCGCCGCGCCTCAGCCCCAGCGCCGTGATCTGATCGGTTGACGAGCGCGCGCCAGCCGCGCCGGTGACTGGGTCGAGCCAATGGACACACCTGGCGAGGATATCGACCCACCAAAGCCGCCCATCCCGCGGATCCCAACATGGGCCCTCGCCCAACGCACAGCGGCTGTCGGCGACGCAGACTGCGGTCATGACAGGCGCTCCGAACCCGGGCGCCCCGGACTGGCCGGCGACGCTCGGCGGCGGCGTACCGCCGCCCTCTCCTGACACAACCCTGACCGCACCATGCCGACTCCACCGGGACCACCACTCGACTCGGGCGACCTGGATCGATGCTATTGACTATTTGTATAATAGAACAGTAGGTCGGAGGGGAAAGGACGTTTCAATGATCAAGGGCGTGCATCACGTCGGCCTGTCAGTCAGCAATCTGGACCAGGCCGTGGCGGACTACGGCGCGGTCGCCGGGCTGACCGAGATCGCCCGCTTCACGGTCGAGAACACGGACCAGGCACGCCGTCTGATGGGCCTGCCCGCGGTGTCCGCTAAGGTAGCGCTGCTCAAGGGCGTCAACGCCTGCCTGGAACTTTTCGAGTTCGCCGTTCCCGCTCCGGGCGCTCCGTCCAGCCCGCCGGTCAACGCGCCGGGCATCACCCATGTTTGCGCCCAGGGCCGCTCGATCGACGACCTGTATGCCAACCTCATCCCTCAGGGCTTCAGCTTCCCCGAGTCGCCGGTCGACCTCGGCACGGGCTTCCTCTACGCCTACGGCCGCTCGCGCGACGGAGCGGTGATCGAAACCGAAGGCGCGCCGTTCGCCCAGGCCGAACCCGCCAGCTGGATGGGCCATGTCGCGTTCGCGACCCACGACCTAGAACGGCTCGTCGGGTTCTACGCCGCACTGCTCGGCGTGGAGCCGCAGTTCAGCCCGCGTCTGCGCGGCAGCGAACGCTACGACCGGGTGACCGGACTGACGGGCGTCGATGTGCTCGCGGCCTGGGTCCGCGGCAGCAATCTGGCGCTCGAGTTCTGGCAGTATCTCAGCCCGGAAACGGTCGCCCGCTCCGATGACCGGCCAGTCTCGGACCTCGGCTACTCACACGTGGCGTTCGAGGTCGATGATCTGGAGGCCGTCTTCGCCCGGGCCGTGGAGCTGGGCGCCCGACCGCATGGGTCGCCGGAGGATCTGGGTCGCGCGCGGGCCGCCTATCTGCGCGATCCGGACGGCAACGTCCTTGAGCTGATTACCTGGGCGCCCGGGGCGGAAGCGCTGTCCGTCAGCGCGCTGTCTCACCCGCGTGTGCTCGAGGCGGTCAGCCGCGACCACCAGAAGCTCAACCGGAAACAGGATATTTGACATGATCCATTCGGGGCTGGAAGGGCGCGCCGCTCTGGTCACGGGCGCGGCGAAGGGGATCGGTCTGGCCGCGTCAGATGCGCTCGCCCGGGCTGGCGCTGACGTGGCGCTGTTTGACCTTCCAGGCGCGGACATGAACGCTGCCGTCGCTGCTGTCGCAGCCCATGGGAGGCGCTCCATTGTCATCAGCGGCGACGTCTCGGTCGAGAGCGACTGGGCCCGGGCGCTCGGCGCTACGCTGGAGGCGTTCGGGCGGCT
>JBIKII010000192.1:0-6106 GCA_044361705.1 Caulobacter sp. | reverse complement strand
AAGGTCTTCGCCCACCTGCCGCCCGGCGACGGCCCGTCCGTCAACGACAGCCTGACCCAGTCCGGCTTCCGCCGGTCCCAGCACATCGCCTACCGCCCGGCCTGCGAAACCTGCAGCGCCTGCACCTCCGCCCGCATTCCGGTCGGCGACTACCAGTTCAGCCGCTCGGAGCGGAAAATCCTCGGCCGCAACAGCGACATCCGCCGTCACCTGGTCGAGGCCGAGGCGACGATGGAGCAGTTCGACCTGCTGCGCCGTTATCTGCTGGCCCGGCACGCCGACGGCGGCATGGCCGAGATGACCTGGCCCGACTACGTCGCCATGGTCGAGGACACGGCGGTCCGCACCCACATCATCGAGTACCGCACCCCCTCGAAGGACGGCGGGCCCGGCGACCTGATCGCCTGCATCCTCGTCGATCTGATGGGTGACGGCCTGTCGATGGTCTACAGCTTCTACGAGCCGCGCGAGGAACGCCGCAGCCTCGGCACCTTCATCATCCTGGACCACATCGTCCAGGCCAGCCTGAACGGTCTGCCCTACGTCTACCTGGGCTACTGGGTGCCGGGCAGCGAGAAGATGGCCTACAAGGCGCGCTTCTCGCCGCTGGAAGTGCTCAAGCCCCAGGGCTGGATGCTGATGTCGGCCCGCGAGCGCGACGAGGCCGGCGAAGCCCTGGCCCGCGAACGGCGGCTGCGTGGCCCGGTGGTTCCGAGGCTCGGCAAGAAGTAGCGCTCAGGCCCACTCCCCTGCGACGAAGCGGTCGCGCAGCACGAACTTCTGGATCTTGCCCGAGCCGGTCAGCGGCCATTCGTCGATCTCGATCCAGTGCGCCGGCGTCTTCTGCGGCGCGATGTGCTGACGGCAGTGGCCGACCAGCGCCGCCGCATCCAGCCCCGCCCCAGGCCGCATCCGCAGGAAGCAGACCACGATCTCGCCCCAGCGTTCGTCGGGGGCCCCGACCACGGCAACCTCGGCGACGTCGGGATGCTCCAGAAGCACGTTCTCGATCTCGGCCGGGAACAGGTTCTCGCCGCCTCGGATGATCATCTCCTTCACCCGGCCGGTGATCCGCACATAGCCGCGCGAGTCCATCGTCCCCAGGTCGCCGGTGTGCAGCCAGCCGTCGGTGTCGATGGTTTTGGCGTTGGCCTCAGGGTTGTCGTTGTAGCCGAGCATCAGGCAGTAGCCGCGGGCACAGATCTCGCCCACCTGGCCGACCGGGACGACAGCGCTGGTGGCCGGATCGAGGATCGCCAGCTCGGTCTGAGGCATGGCCTGACCGACGGTCCCGCACATGTCCTCGATCGAGTCCTCACTACGGATCTGGGTCAACAGCGGGGACGTCTCGGTCTGGCCGTAGACCGTCTGGAAGTCGCAGCTGAACAGGGCTCGCACCTCGCGCACGAGCTCCGGTGCGACCATCGAACCGCCGGACGCGGCCAGCCTCAGCAGCGGCAGCGACCGCGGCCGGGCCCGCTGCGCCTCGACCAGAGCCACCAGCATGGTCGGCACCCCGAGAATTGAGGTGACGCCCTCAGCCTCGCAGATGTCCAGCATGGCGCCCGGGTCGAACAGCTTGGCCAGGATCATCCGGCACCCGAACTGCGCCGACCCGAGCGTCGCCAGACCGCATCCGGCGGTATGGAACATCGGCATGAAGTTGAGGAGCGTGTCGCCTGGCCGCGATCCCGACCTCGCATGGCTGTAGCGGGCGTTGTTGGTCACGCCCCGGTGGTGCAGCACAGCACCCTTGGGAAAGCCCGTGGTGCCGGACGTGTACTGGATCTGCACCGGATCGCCCGGCAGTACGTCCGGCAACGTCGCGCCGGCGTCCTCGCCCGCGAACAGCGCCGCGTGATCGTCCAGGTCGATGACCTCGCGCAGGGCCGGAATGTCGACGGCGACCTCGGCGGCGATGTCCCACATCGGGTTGCCGCGATACTCCCGCGTCAGGAACAGGCCGGCCGACCGCGACTGTTCGAGCACGAACTTCAGCTCGCGGGGCCGGTAAGCCGGGTTGGCCGTGACCAGGATCAGGCCGGCCAGGCCCGCGGCATACTCCAGGATCACCCACTCGGGGATATTGGGCGACCAAACGCAGATTCGCTCGCCGACGGCGTAGCGGGACGCCAGCGCGCTGGCCAGGCGCTCAGCGTCGGCCAGCAGCTCCAAATAGGTCCAGGACCGGCCGATCCGGCCGGCGAGATCGGCCTCGACCAGCGCGCCGGCGTCGGGGGTCAGGGCGGCCTGGGTCCGCAGCACGCCGCCGACGGTGGTCTCCAGGACCTCGTCGTCCTGCTGAGCCGGGAAGTGCGATCGGGTGAGTTGAATCTCGTACATGCTGTCCTTGCTCTGGGTCCGGCCCCTGGAAAGACGGGACACTGGAACTCTCCTAACCGGTCCTACCCCCAGAGTCCCTTCCCCGGCGCGACGATCGCCCCGGGACCGTCCACGCCGCCGGCGTACCTCACCAGCGCCGCGATCCGCTTCTCGATCGGCGGGTGGGTGGCGAAGATGTCCATCATTCCGGATGGTTCGTTGTCGAGGAACATCGCCTGCACCGCCTCGGGCGCCGCCAGCTTCACCGGCGCGGCCGAGATCTTGCGCAGGGCGCCGATCATGGCGTCGGGGTTTCGGGTCAGCTCCACGGCGCCGGCGTCGGCGACATACTCCCGGGCCCGCGACAGGGTCATGCGGATGACGATGGCCAGCACGTAGCCGACCGCCGCCACGGCCAGGGCGATCAGGATGAACAGGCCCGCGCCCTTGCCGCCCTTGCCCGACCGCCCGCCGCCGCGACACTGCACGCTCCGGAAGATGATCTGGGCGATCAGGGTGATCACCCCGGCGAAGACCGAGGCGATGATCATGGTCCGCACGTCGCGGTTCACCACATGGGTCAGCTCATGAGCCAGCACCGCTTCCAGCTCGGCCTCGTCCAGGGCCTCCATCAGGCCGCGGGTCACGGTAATGCTGTACTGCTTCTCGTTCACGCCGCTGGCGAAGGCGTTCATCGCCTCGCTGTCGATGATCCGCAGGCTCGGCATGGGCACGCCGCGGGAGATGCAGAGGTTTTCCAGCAGGTTGTAGAGCTCCGGCTGCTGCGTCCGGGTCACCTTCCGGGCCCCGGTGGCCAAGTCGATGATGGCCGTGTTGCCGAACCAGGCGATGAGGAACCAGACGCCCGCCACGCCCAGGGCCAGCGGCGCCCCGGCGATCATCATCCGGCCGGCCAGCGCCATGTCGCCGTCCAGCGTGCGGGTCGACGGCAGATAGCCTGTCCCGATCAGACCCAGCGTCAGGGCGTAGACGATCCCGAGCAGCAGCAGCGGAAACCCGGCCAGCAGGATCGCCGACCGGAGGTTATTGGCCTGGATGTGGGTGTAGAGGCCGAACGCCCCCATCATCTTACTCCGCTCATCCCGGCGAAGGCCGGGAACCACGTCCCATGCACCGCGCTGGCCCGTGGCCCCCGGCCTTCGCCGGGGAAACGGAGATCAGAACTTCACCGCCGGAGCCACATCGAGCGCGGCGCGCTGGTCGCCCAGATCGAAGCTGCTGCGCTCGGCGAAGCCGAACATGCCGGCGAAGATCACGGCCGGGAACGACTGGCGGCCGGTGTTGTACTCGGCGATGGCGTTGTTGAAGAACCGGCGGGCGGCGGCCAGCTTGTTCTCGACGTCCGACAGCTCGCTCTGCAGGCCCAGGAAGTTGGTGTTGGCCTTGAGGTCCGGATAGGCCTCCGACAGCGCGAACAGCCGGCCCAGGGCGCCGGTCAGCACCCCCTCGGCCTGGACCTTCTCCTCGACCGAGCCGGCGTGCGTCGCCGCGTTGCGGGCGGAGATGACGGCGTCCAGCGTGCTCTTCTCGTGCGCGGCGTAGCCCTTCACGATCTCGACCAGGTTGGGGATCAGGTCGTGGCGCTGCTTCAGCTGCACGTCGATGTCGGCGAAGGCCTGGTCGGCCCGGGCCCGCAGGGCGACCAGGCGATTGTAGATGCCGACCACCAGCAGGGCCAGGACCCCGACGACGACCAGGAGGATGATCAGTTCCATAGCGGGCCCTTCCGAGGCGGTGAACGGCCGACGGTATCGCTACTTTTCCGGATCGACCAGCGCCTGGTAGACCAGCTGCGCCGACAGTTCGTCCAGCCGCAGGCGGCTGCCGCCCAGCACCTGGATATAGCCCAGGAAGGCGACATCGTTCTCCGGGTCGACCCAGAACCAGGTGCCGGCCGCGCCGCCCCAGCTGTAGCTGCCCTTGCCGGCGATCGTGCCGGCCCTGGCCGGGTCCATGATCACCGCCACGCCGAGGCCGAAGCCGACGCCGTCGCCCAGCGGCTTCTTCGCCAGTTGGTCGTCGGTCAGGTGGTTGGTCGCCATCAGCCTGATGGTCGCCGGGGCGAGAATCCGCACGCTGTCCAGCTCGCCCTCGTTGCTCAGCATGGTCGCGAACCGGGTGAAGTCGGCCATGGTCGAGACCAGCCCGCCGCCGCCGTTCGGGGCGGTGGGCATCTTGTCGACCGGCAACACCATGAAGCCGTCGGCCGGGATCAGCTGGCCGGTCTTCGGATTGAAGGCGTACAGCGTCGCCAGCCGCGAGCGCTTGTCTTCCGGAACCCAGAAGTCGGTGTCGACCATCTTCAGCGGCGTGAAGATCCGGCTGCGCATGAAGTCCGGCAGCGTCTGGCCCGACAGCTTCTCGATGATGTAGCCCTGGATATCGACGGCGATGGAGTACTTCCATTCCGTGCCCGGCTGGCTGGCCAGCGGCAGCTTGCTCGCCTCGGTCATGCCCGCAACCAGGGTCGGGGCGCGGAACATGCCGCTCTCCTGGTAGACCTTGTCGACATAGTTGTCGGCGACCAGGCCGTAGGCGAAGCCGGCGGTGTGGGTCATCAGCTCGCGCATGGTCGCCGAGCGGCTGATCGGCTCAAGGATCGGCTTGCCGTCAGCGTCCAGGCCCTTGAACACCTTCAGACCGGCGAACTCGGGCACATACTTGGTCACCGGGTCGTCCAGCCGCCATTTGCCCTCTTCGTAGAGCATCATCATGGCCACACCGGTGACCGGCTTGGTCTGGCTGTACATCCGCCACAGGGTGTCGCGGGTCACCGGCGCGCCGCTGGCGCTGTCGACCTTGCCGTAGATGTCGGTGTGAACGACCTTGCCGTGACGGACCAGCACCGTGGCGATGCCCGGGACCATGCCCTTGTCGACGACGGCGCGCATGCCGGCGTCCAGCCGCGCCAGCCGCTCCGACGAGAAGCCGACACTCTCGGGCTTCGCCGCGGGAACGCCGACGGCGACAGGCTTCTCGGCGGCGAAGGCCGGCGCCGCGACCATCCCTGTCAGCGCCAGCGCGGTCGCGGCGGCCAGCAGGCCCCTGCGCAGATCGATCATAGAGACTCCCCCTCGGCTCAAACGGCCGTTTGAATCGAGAATAGCGGGGCGAGACGGCGCGGCAAGTCTGTCTGTGCGTCCTTCGCGACGCCGCCGGAAAAGGGGGACAGTCACGTATTTCCGGCGGCGGACGCGACGGCCCGCTGGGGAAATGAGTGACTGTCCCCCTTTTCCTACTTCGGCCGGAACCGCTTGCTGGTCGGGAAGCCCTTGGGGGCCAGCTTGCCGGCGCCGCTTCGCTTGCCGACCCAGCCCTGCCAGTCCGTCCACTCGCGGGTGCGGCCGGCGGCGTCGATCCAGCCGGCGCCGGTCGCGCTGTCGAAGGCCACCGCGTCGCGCAGGCCGCCTTCGCGGTAGCTCTGCAGCTTGACGCCCTTGCCGCGCGGCATCTCCGGCAACTCGTCCATGGCGAAGATCAGGATCTTGCCGTTGTCGCCGACCACCGCCACGCGGTCGCCCACGGCCTCCAGCGACACCAGGGCGTCGCCGTTCAGCACCTGCTTGCCGGCCCGGCGGAAGGCCAGGGCCTCGTCCTCGGGCAGGATGAAGCCGTAGCCAGCCTTGCTGGCCAGGAACCGCTTGCGGCCCGGTTTGTGCGGGAAGACGTCGATCAGCTTCACCTTGTCGTCGATATCGACCATCAGCCTCAGCGGCTCGCCGTGGCCGCGGGCGCTGGGAAGCTTGCTGCAATCGACGGTGAA
>JBIKII010000034.1:0-20092 GCA_044361705.1 Caulobacter sp. | reverse complement strand
GCCGTTCTCCCAGTGCCGCGACGGCGCGGTCACTTCGCGCAGGTTGATCTCGGGATTGAAGTTGGTGGCGAACGGCAGGCCGGTGTCGCCGCCGTTGCAGTCGAGGATATCGAGCGTGTCGATACGATCGAGCAGGTGCTTTCTGGTCCAGCTCGCGAACACCGAGGTGACGCCGGGGTCGAAGCCGCTGCCGAGCAGGGCCATCAGCCCGGCTTCCCGGAACCGGTCCTGATAGGCCCACTGCCAGCTGTATTCGAACTTCGCCTCGTCGCGCGGCTCGTAGTTGGCCGTGTCGAGGTAGTTCACGCCCGCCTTGAGGCAGGCATCCATGATGTTCAGGTCCTGATAGGGCAGGGCGAGGTTGACCACGAGGGCGGGCTGCACCGTCTTGAGCAGCGCCACCGTCGCCTGGACATCGTCGGCGTCCAGCTGCGCGGTGTCGATGCTGACGCCGGTCCGCTGCCTGACCGAGGCGGCGATGGCGTCGCACTTCGACTTCGTGCGGCTCGCCAGCGTGATGTGCGAGAAGACGTCCGCGTTCATGGCCATCTTGTGGACGGCCACCGAACCCACGCCGCCAGCGCCGATAACAAGCACCTTGCTCATCGATACACTTCCTTACGCAAGTCGTTCCGGCCCGCCTGTCGGCGCGCTTGGGGCCGGCGGTTTATCACGCCGGGGAAGGCCCGATAACCACCAACCGGCCTTCCCCTGACGCTCGCGACACGCCATTTCCTCAGGTTCCACGATGAAATCGTTGCATCAGCAACCTTCGCGCAATCCCATACCCCTTCACGCAACATTCACCCGCATCAGGCGCATAATTTTGCCTTTGGACGTGCTCTAGGGTAAGAACCGCGTCCCTTTTTAGAGTTTGAGACCATGACCGAGCGCTGGACCCCGTCGTCCTGGAGAGCAAAGCCCGCCAAACATGTGCCGACCGACTATCCGGATCAGGCCGTTGTCGAGCGCGTGGAAGACGATCTTCGCCGGATGCCGCCGCTGGTGTTCGCCGGCGAGGCGCGCCGGCTGAAGAGCCTGCTGGGCGATGTGGCGCGCGGTGACGCCTTCCTGCTGCAGGGCGGCGACTGCGCCGAGAGCTTCAAGGAATTCCATGCGGACAACATCCGCGACACCTTCCGCCTGATCCTGCAGATGGCGGTGGTGCTGACCTTCTCCGGCGGCAAGCCGGTGGTGAAGGTCGGCCGCATCGCCGGCCAGTTCGCCAAGCCGCGCTCCGAGCCGATCGAGACCATCGACGGGGTGACGCTGCCCTCCTACCGGGGCGACAACATCAACGGCATGGCCTTCGACGCCGCCGAGCGAGCGCCCGATCCGGAGCGGCTGCTGAAGGCCTACGGCCAGTCGGCCTCGACGCTGAACCTGCTGCGCGCCTTCGCCGGCGGCGGCTATGCCGACCTGCACAACATCCACCGCTGGACACTGGGCTTCGTCGCCGACAGTCCCCAGGGCGCGCGCTACCGCGAGCTTTCCGACAAGATCAGCGAGAGCCTGGCCTTCATGGCCGCCATCGGCGTGACGCCGCAGACCCATCCGGGCATGAAGCAGGTGGAGTTCTTCACCAGCCACGAGGCCCTGCTGCTGGGCTTCGAGGAGGCGATGACCCGGATCGATAGCACCTCGGGCGACTGGTACGACACCTCGGCCCACATGCTGTGGATCGGCGAGCGCACCCGCCAGCTGGACGGCGCCCATGTCGAGTTCATGAAGGGGGTCAAGAACCCCATCGGCGTCAAGGTCGGCCCGACGCTGGAGCCCGACGACCTGTTGCGGCTGATCGACGTGCTCAACCCGGCCAATGAGCCGGGCCGCCTGACCCTGATCGGCCGCTTCGGCGCCGACAAGGTGCACGAGCGGCTGCCGCGCCTGATGCAGGCGACCAAGCGGGCTGGCCGGGCGGTGATCTGGTCGACCGACCCTATGCACGGCAACACGCTGAAGGCCAACACCGGCTACAAGACCCGGCCGTTCGACCGGATCCTGCAGGAGGTGAAGGGCTTCGTCGACGTGGCCGAGGCCGAGGGCGTCCACCCCGGCGGCGTACACCTGGAGATGACCGGCCAGAACGTCACCGAATGCACCGGCGGGGCCCGCGCCCTGACCGAGGGGGAGCTGGGCGACCGCTACCACACCCACTGCGACCCGCGCCTCAACGGCGAACAGGCGCTGGAGCTGGCCTTCCTCGTGGCGGAGCGCCTGAAGAACGGGCGCGAGGGCTTGCGGGAGGCGGGCTGAGGTCGCGCTCTCCCTGCGGGAGAGCTGTCATGGCGGAGCCATGACTGAGAGGGAAGCGCGGAGACTTGTCAGTTGGGCGCGGCGCGTCCCTCTCCGACCTCGCTCCGCGAGGCCACCTCTCCCACGGGGAGAGGATTATCCCTTGATCCACGCCGCCGCGCGCTCGCCCTCGGCGTCGCCCGCCGCGCCGAACTCGACGTTGATGCTGCGGTGGCTGTCGCCAGGCGCGACCACGACCTCCGCCTGGCCGCCGGCGGCGCGCAGGGCGTCGGCGAGGCCGTTGGACTGGCGCTGGGCGTCCGGCCGGCTGGCGATGTGGAAGATCAGGAACGGCGGATAGGCCTGGCCAGCCTTCACCAGCAGGGTCGGCGACAGCTCGGCCGCGCGGCCGCCGAAGGCGTTCTCGTACATGCTCGACAGCAGCACCTGGCGGTCCTTCAGCCAGGCCATCTGCGCCACGGCGTCATAGCCGGCCCCGTCGATGGTGATGATCCCGGCCAGGGTCGCCGGATCGACGCCGTGGACGCCCAGGTACTGGCGGTCGATGGCGATCAGGGCGGCCAGATGGGCCCCGGCCGAGTGTCCGGAGACGAAGATGCGGGCCGGGTCGCCGCCGTACCGCGCGATGTTGGTCCGCACCCAGGCCACGGCCGCGGCGACATCCTCGGCGCAGCCGCCGGCGTCGACTTCCGGCGCCATGCGGTAGTTGACGGAAACCAGCAGCAGGCCGTGGCGCTGGGCATAAGCGGGCAGGTCGTGGACCATCCGCTTGTCGCCGCGCCGCCAGCCGCCGCCATGGACGTAGACCAGCACCGGCGCGCCGCTCAGCCCCGGGCGGCCGTGGACGTCCAGCCTGCGGTCGGGACCCTGGCCATAGGCGATCTCGTCCGCAGCGCGGGCGGCGGTGGCGGGGAGGGCGAGGGCGGCGGCGAGGCCGAGCAGGGCGCGTCTGTCGATCATGGCTCTCAAACGGTCAGGGGCGCCGGCTCCGTCGCCGGCCGCGATCAGGCGCCGAGGATCCAGCCTTCTTCCCGCTCGACGGCGGCGATGTCGGCCTCGGAGGCCTCGCCCTTCGGCCCGAACTCGACGCCCAGCTTGCCGGCCTCGTCGAGGCGCAGGAAGTGTTCACACAGCGCGCGGAC
Organism: Caulobacter sp.; assembly: GCA_044361705.1. GTDB lineage: Bacteria > Pseudomonadota > Alphaproteobacteria > Caulobacterales > Caulobacteraceae > Caulobacter. The sequence continues at coordinate 16,694 of JBIKII010000034.1, read as the reverse complement.
CTGGGCGCGGTCGACGACCTCGCCGGGCTCGGGACGGACCTCGCCCAGCGCCGGGTAGACCTCGGCGAAGACGGCGTCGACGCCCTCGAGGTCGGCGTCCTTGAGCGGCTTCCAGCCGGTCTGGAACGGCCAGACGCGGGCCTTGTCGCCCAGCGCGTCCGCCAGCGCCTTGACGCGGGGGATGCCGGTGATGGCCTGGCTGCCGACCGTGCCGTTGCCGAAGATCTGCCAGACGCTCTTGGCGCCCGACTTCCCCTTGCCCTTCGTCGCCAGGTCTGTGCGGCGCAGGTCGGCGGGCAGGCCGGTGCGGTCGTAGTCGGGCTTGGTCGTCGACAGCCAGCGCTGGGCGTCATTGGCCGGGCAGCCCCAGAACGGCCACGGCTGGTCGGTCATCAGCCGGTTCATCTTGGCGGCGACCTGGAAGCGGTTGTTGACGTTGGTCGGCTTGTCGACGACGTCCTTGGCCAGGAAGGCCCACAGGCCGGCCCAGTCCTCTCCCTTGACCTTCAGGAGCGAGGCTGTCCCCTCGGGATAGCCCAGCGCGAAGTCGACGCCGACCAGCGCCCGCTCGCCCCGGCGGCCGAGGTCGGCCAGGATGTCGCGCAGCTGGACCATCGCCGCGTCGCGGGTGGCCGGGTTGAAGGCCTCGAAGGTCGGACGGAACCGGATGTCGCGCTTGATGACGCCGATCCAGATGGAGTCCTTGCCCTGGCGCGGCGCGGCGGCGGCGCTCCAGTCGATCATCACATAGGCGCTGAACAGGCGCGACACGGCATCGTCCTCCGGGGAATGGCGGCGCTTGTAGCCCCGCTCACGCGCCGGAGGAAGCGGCGCGGTTCACAACATGACGGATCGTGATCGCGTGGAGCTCTCCAAACCTCCGTCATGGCCCGACTTGTTCGGGCCACCCATGATCAAGGCCTGGCCAGAACAAGCGGGAGCCCTGGCAGCCAATCATTCGCGTCACCACGCATGGCTGGCCCGAACAAGTCGGGCCATGACAGTGGGAGGGTAGCGAGGGACAGCGAGGCGTCGCCAGGCTGTCCCCACGCCTTCGCAGGAGAGTGCCTAGCTCAGCTTGACCAGCATCTTGCCGGTGTTCTCGCCGCGGAACAGCTTGAGGAAGGCGCCGGGGGCGTTCTCGATGCCCTCGTCGATGGTCTCCTTCCAGTGGATCTTGCCCTCGGCGATCCAGCTGGACATGTCCGTCAGGAACTCGGGCAGGTGCTGGAAGCTGTTGGAGACGATGAAGCCTTCCAGCCGCAGGCTCTTGCCGACCGCCTGGATCAGGTTCTTCACGCCGTACATCTCGCCGGTCGAGTTGTACTGGCTGATCATGCCGCACAGGGCGAAGCGGGCGAACGGGCGGGCGGCGGCGATGGCGGCGTCCATGTGCTCGCCGCCGACGTTCTCGAAATAGACGTCGATGCCCTTGGGCGCGACGCGGTTGAGGGCGGCGGTCAGGTCCTTCTCGGCCTTGTAGTCGATGACCTCGTCGCAGCCGATCGACTTCAGGTAAGCCACCTTGTCGGCCCCGCCGCAGGAGCCGATGACGGTGTTGCCCTTGATCTTGGCGATCTGCACGACGATCTGGCCGACCGCGCCGGCGGCGCCGGACACGAAGACGACGTCGCCGTCCTTCATCGCCGCGATCTTCAGCAGGCCCACCCAGGCGGTCATGCCCGGCATGCCGGCCACGCCCAGGAAGGCCTGGGGCGGCAGGCCGAAGGTGTCGAGCTTCTGCACGGCGGCGGCCGGGGCATTGAACGCCTCGCGCCAGCCGTACATCGACTGCACCAGGTCGCCGACCTTCAGCGACGGATCGTTGGAGGCGATGACCTCGCCCACGGCGCCGCCCTGCATGGCCTCGCCCAGCGCGAACGGCGGGCTGTAGCTCTTCACGTCGTTCATGCGGCCGCGCATGTAGGGGTCGACCGTCATCCAGTGGTTGCGCACCTGCACCTCGCCGGCGCCGGGCGCGGGCAGCTCGACGCTGGCCAGTTCGAAGTTGTCGGCGACAGGGGTGCCCACGGGCCGGCTCTTGAGGCGGATCTCGCGCGAGGTGGTCATGGGGTTTCTCCGGGGGACGGCGCCATTGGCGGCGCGCTTTCAAACGTTTGTTTAGCCCGTTCCGTGACCTTGCGGAAGTCGTCGAAGCGGAGTGCGACAGTCGAAAGTGGAGGCGGGCTTCGGCGCCTGTCGCGCGACCACCCAAATCTCGCTAGAAGCGCCTCATGACACAGATCCTCAAGGCCGGAGTCGTGGGCTCCGGCGTGTTCGGCGGCTACCACGCCAAGAAGTACGCGGAGATGGACGGGATCCAGCTCGTCGGCATCTTCGACATCCATCCCGAGCGCTGCTTCGAGATGGCCAACCAGCTGGGCGCCGAGGCCTATGGCGATCTGGCCGACCTGATCGCCGCCTGCGACATCATCACGGTCGCCTCGCCGGCCACGACCCATGCGGGCGCGGCGCTGCAGGCGCTGAAGGCCGGCCGCTCGGTCTATGTCGAAAAGCCGCTGGCCACGACGCTCGAGGAGGCCGACGCCCTGATCGCGGAAGCCGCGAAACAGGGCGTGGTCCTCGCCTGCGGCCATCAGGAGCGGGTCGTCTCCCAGGCCATGGGCCTGCTCGACATCCCCGAAAAACCCCTGCGGCTGGAGGCGGTGCGCAAGGGCACGCCGTCGATCCGCAGCAAGGACGTGTCGGTGGTGCTCGACCTGATGATCCACGACATCGATCTCGCCCTCTCGCTGACCGACGCCGAGCCGCTGACCGTCGAGGCCGACGGCGACGGCGACGAGGTCACCGCCGAGGCCACCTTCGACGACGGCTTCACCGCCGTGTTCACGGCCAGCCGCCGGGCCGAGGCCCGCGAGCGGACGATGAAGATCGTCTATCCGTCAGGCACGCTGGAGATCGACTTCATCACCCGCGCCTTCACCAACACCACGCCGTTCCCGCTGAACGAGGCCTTCACCGAGACGCCGGCCGGGCGGGATCCGCTGGGGACGAGCGTGGGCGGTTTCGTGGCGGCGGTGCGCGGGCTATCGCCGAGGCCGGTGGTCACCGGCGAGGAGGCCGCGCGGGCGCTGGACCTGGGGCTGGCGGTGGAGCAGGCGGGCGGGTTCTAGGGGGGAGTCCGCTTCCGGCCCGAAGCGGACGTTCTCAGACCCTCGCGCCTCGCTCTACGATACCTTCAATCTCCAGCCTCATCAGATCCGCCGACCGACTCTACGCCACCTCCGGGCCGTCGCTCATCGGACTTGCGCGGCTGCGACCGCTGCCGGCCGGGTAGGGGCCTTTGTGGCCGAGATGGGTTAAACTGACACGACCAATCCCGCGCCGGGTCGATTTCCAGCTATACTCGGCTTCAGGACAGGTAAGGGCATGAGATGTTCGACCAGCACGTCGCGCGGCTGAAGGCCGACGGCTATACCATCGTCGAGGATGCCATCGCCCCGGACCTGGTGGCGGAACTCCTCGAATCCGTCGAGCGCCTCGAACGCGACCTCGGCGCAAAGCCGGCGATGAACCCGTTCGAGGGCGACAACACCGTCCGCATCTACAATCTTCTGGCCTTGGGCGAGGTGTTCGCCAAGGTGCCGATCCATCCCGCCGTCCTGCCGCTGATCGACGCGGTACTCGGCCCCGAATGCCTGATCTCCTCCCTGGCCTCGATCGCCATCGATCCTGGCCAGATCGCCCAGCCGATCCACGCCGACGACCAGATCATCCCCATTCCAAAACCGCACCCGGCCGTGGTCTGCAATTCGATGTGGGCCCTGACTGACTTCACCGACGAGAACGGCGCCACCCGCCTGGTCCCCGGCAGCCACCTGGGGCCAAACCCCGAATACGGCGGCGACTACAAGACCATCCCCGCGGTGATGAAGGCCGGCTCGGTGCTGATCTGGGACGGCGCGCTGTGGCACGGCGGCGGCGCCAACCGTAGTCAGGGCCGGCGCACCGGCATCGCCATGAACTACTGCGCCGGCTATATCCGCCAGCAGGAGAACCAGCAGCTTGGCCTGCCCGTCGAGCTGGTGAAGACCTTCGAGCCTCGCCTGCAGGAACTTGTCGGCTACGGCGTCTATCGCGGCCTGATCGGTCAGATCGAAAAGCAGAGCCCCGCCCAGCGGCTGCTGGACGGGGCCCCTTACAAGGTGATGTGGGACCGCGAGGCCGACGCGGCGGCTAGAAAAGCTCGACCGTAACCCGCAACCCCAGAACCACGACAGGATCGGCCCCGCTCTCACCGCCCGGATCGAGGATGATCTGCACGTCTGGCTGCAGGGTGATGCGGTCGTTCAGACGGTCCGAGTACGTGAGCTCGAATCCCGTGTCGGCTTTGGAGGCGTCGATGCCGGCGCCGATCATGCTGGCGCGCATCTTCGAGGACAGGTAGCCCTGCTGGACATTGACCGAAAAGGCGCTGTCGGGGCGGTCCTTGAGGATCCGCTCGACCACAGGCGAGGAAGCTCTCGCTCCGAGTGCTCCAGAGAATGGGCGCGGATCAGGTCCAGTGGAGGTCGCAATAGTCTGGTTCGGGTCTAAGCGGGGAAGCGGACACGCCTGACCCCAGCCATGGAGCCGCAGACCCCACGAAGTGCCTTCCCCAGGAATTCTGCGTCTGCTTTCCGTCCGTAGCTGCCCCTAACTACCCCATTTCCCTGCTCATCCTCGCGGAAGCGAGGACCCAGGTCTGCGGCCGGTGCACGCATTCCAAAGGATGTGTTTGCGAGCCCCCGCGACGAGCGGCTGCATTGAAAGACTTGCGCCCTCGCTTCCGCGAGGATGAGCGGAGTGTTTGGGGGGCGTTGGTCTTGGCGATCGGGCGGGTATAGTTCCGCAAAGCCCCAGGAGCCCCCGCCATGACCACCGCCCACGACCACGCCTTCACCGCCATCGACGGCTCGGCCCTGCCGATGACCACCTTCAAGGACAAGGTCGTGCTGGTGGTGAACGTGGCCAGCCGGTGCGGGCTGACGCCGCAGTATGACGGGCTGGAGAAGCTCTACAGCGACTATCGCGACCAGGGGCTGGTCGTGCTCGGCGTGCCCTGCAACCAGTTCATGGGCCAGGAGCCGGGGACGGAGGCGCAGATCGCGGAGTTCTGCCGCACGACCTTCGGCGTCGACTTCCCGATGACCTCCAAGGTCGACGTGAAGGGCGAGGCGGCCCACCCCTTCTACAAATGGGCGGTCGCTGAGGTCGGCGAGCCGGCCGAGCCGGTATGGAACTTCCACAAGCTGCTGGTCGGCAAGGACGGGTCGCTGGTCAACGTCTTCGGCCCCCGCACCGACCCCCAGGACCCCGAGATCAAGGCGGCCATCGAGGCGGCGCTCTAACGCCATCCTCGACGTCTATCCCCCACCCCCCGGGCCGCCCGTATTCTCTGCAGGTCCCCGTCGCAGGGGAGGGCGTACGGATCCGGCCCGATACGGCGACGGTGATGCGGAGATGCGGGACTTGCCCGTGGACCCTGGCCCGCTCCCAAGGCGCACCGGGGCAAGAACCACGGGGTCCGGGGATCGTCGGTTGATCCCCGCCCGCCGGGCCTCGCTGTGAGGAACGGCCAGGGCGCCGGGAGGTAGAAGCCCCGGCGAGGCGAAAGCGAGCGGGTGGAAAATGCCCATTGCGCACAGCCTCCGCAGCCTCTCCGCGGCGGAGCGCGTCAGGTTCTCGTTGAAACACACACACAACTACCCCCACGGTCCCGGACGGGAGCCGTGGCGCTCCGCCACCTCCCCAACCTGTTCGGGTTCGCCCGCCCGGGCGGCGAAGCCGTGCGTTGGGGAAAAGGGGGACAGTCACTCATTTCCCCTGCGCGCAATTCCGGCGATCCGTCGGAAATGAGTGACTGTCCCCCTTTTCCCTACACACCTTCCTCACAAGGGTTTCACTTGAGTTGGCCCGGTTCGTGCGTATCTGTGCCCTGAAGTCGGGGTTTCGCAGGGTGAACTTGTCCAGACGATCGCTGATCGGCCTGTCGGCCGCGCTGTTCGCCGGCGCGGCGGCGCCGCTGCGCGCCTTGGCGGCGGACCGTCCGGGGGCGACCGGCTCGGCCGCGCCACCGTCGCCCGGCGTGCTGGGCGGACGGCAGGTGACCCGCGAGATCATGGAGGCGGCGCGGATGCCGTCGCTGTCGGCCGCCGTCGTGCAGGACGGCCGGCTGGTCTGGGCCGAGGCGTTCGGCTGGGCCGATGTGGAGGCGCAGCGCCCCGCCACCACGGCCGGCCGCTATCGCCTCGCCAGCGTGTCCAAGGTCATCGCCGCGGCCGTGGCGGCGCGGCTGGCCGAGCGCGGCGTGGTCGACCTGGACGCGCCCATCGGCCAGTACCGCCCAAGCTTGCCGCCGGCGCACCACGCCACCACCCTGCGCCAGCTGCTGGCCCACACCGGCGGCATCCGCCACTACGTCGGCGGCGACCACGACCCGCGCCGGCCGGGCGGGGCCATCGACCAGCGGACCTATCGCAACACCGACGAGGCGTTGTCGCTGTTCATCAACGACCCGCTGGTCTCGGTCCCGGGCGAAGCCTTCAACTACAGCACCTTCGGCTACACCCTGATGAGCGCCGTGCTGGAGTCGGCGACGCGGCTGAGCTTCCCCTATCTGGTCGAGCGCGAGGTTACCCGCCCGCTCGATCTGCAGACCGTCGGGCCCGACATTATCGGGGCCCGGGTGCCCGACCGGGTGCGCTGCTACCACCGCTCCTGGGACACCGGCCAGATCGGCCCCGCGCCGCTGGTCAACCCGGCCTACAAGTGGGCCGGCGGAGGCCTGTTGGGCGCGGCCGGCGACATCGCCCGCTTCGGCGACGCGCTGCTCAATCCCGGCTACCTGTCGATGGCCGCGCTGGAGGAGACCTTCCGGCCGGTCGTCCCGAGCCGCGAGCCGGCGCCGGTGCAGGTGGGGCTGGGCTGGCGCATCGACCGCGATCCGGCCGGGCGCCTGCGCTATCACCACGCCGGCAGCATCATCGGTGGCAGGTCCATCATCATGGTCATCCCCGAGGCGGCGATGTCTGTGGCCATCCTGTCCAACATGGGCGACCTGCCCATAGACCCGCTGACGCCGGCCCAACGGCTGGCCGAAGGGTTCATGACCGCCTGACCGCTCAGCCCGGGCTGTCCAGCAGGGCCAGCAGGTTGCGCAGCGTCGGGGCGGCGTCGTCGGGCCGCCAGACCAGCCCGGTCTCCAGGATCGGCGGCGCGACCAGATCCAGGTAGGTGACCCCGGCCCGGGCCAGGTTGCGCAGGGAGGCCGGGACCAGCGCCACGCCCAGGCCCGCCGAGACCAGGCTGATGATTGTCTGCATCTGGATGGCCTCCTGGACGATCCGCGCCGTCCCGCCGTGTTCGGTGAAGTAGCCGGTGACCAGGTCGTGGAAGGCCGGCGCCACCCCGCGCGGGAACAGCACGACCGGCGCCGCGACGACGGCCTCCGGCTTCAGGACCCCGTCGCGCACCGCCAGCCGGCCGTCGGCGACCCAGGCGGCCGGGACCACGGCGACCAGCGGCTCGCTGACCAGCCGGCGATAGGCCAGACCCGCGGGCAGGGCGCGGTCGTGGGGCGGGATGATGATGCCGGCATGGCGTTCGCCGGCGGCGACGGCCGGGATCTGCAGGTCGCTGGTCGCCTCGGTCAGGCGGATGTCGACGGCCGGACAGGTCTCGGCGTAGCGGCGCACCAGGTCCGGCAGGACGCTGTAGTCGGCCGTGCTGACGAAGGAGAGCGACAGATAGCCGGTCTGGCCGTCGCGCAACCGCCGGGCCGTCTCCGGCAGGGCCTCGACCGCCGCCAGTGCGTCCCGGACGTGCGGCAGCCACTGCTCGCCGAGCGCGGTCAGGCCGACGCTGCGCTTTGTCCGCACGAACAGCGGCGCGCCGAGGTCGCGCTCCAGCGCCATGATCGACTGGCTGAGCGGCGGCTGGGTCATGCCCAGACGGTCGGCGGCGCGGCCGAAGTGCAGGGTCTCCGCCACCGCGAGGAAATGGCGCAGCTGACGGACGTCCATTCGATACCTCCAGCGACCTAGTCGGCGCTGGGTAATATATTTCGGCCCCGATCAGAAGCGCGCTAGGATCAGGGCTTCCTTCAGATCGAGACCTCCGCCATGCCCGCCCTTCGTTCGCGCACCTCCACCCACGGCCGCAACATGGCCGGCGCCCGGGGCCTGTGGCGGGCCACCGGCATGAAGGACAGCGACTTCGGCAAGCCGATCATCGCCGTGGCCAACAGCTTCACCCAGTTCGTGCCGGGTCACGTGCACCTGAAGGATCTCGGCCAGCTGGTCGCCCGCGAGATCGAGGCGGCTGGCGGTGTGGCCAAGGAGTTCAACACCATCGCCGTCGACGACGGCATCGCGATGGGCCACGGCGGCATGCTCTATTCGCTGCCCAGCCGCGAGCTGATCGCCGACGCGGTCGAGTACATGGTCAACGCCCACTGCGCCGACGCCATGGTCTGCATCTCCAACTGCGACAAGATCACGCCCGGCATGCTGATGGCCGCCATGCGGCTGAACATCCCGGTGGTGTTCGTCTCCGGCGGCCCGATGGAGGCCGGCAAGGTTGTGGTGAAGGGTCAGATCCGCTCGCTCGACCTGGTCGACGCCATGGTTGTGGCCGCTGACGACAGCTACAGCGACGAGGAGGTCGCCGAGATCGAGAAGGCCGCCTGTCCGACCTGCGGCTCCTGCTCGGGCATGTTCACAGCCAACTCGATGAACTGCCTGACCGAGGCGCTGGGCCTGTCGCTGCCGGGCAACGGCTCGGTCCTGGCCACCCACGCCGACCGCGAGGCGCTGTTCAAGGAGGCCGGCCGGCTGGTCGTCGACCTGTGCCGGCGCTGGTACGAGCAGGACGACCCCACCGCCCTGCCGCGCGGCATCGCCACCCGGGCCGCGTTCGAGAACGCCATGAGCCTGGACATCGCCATGGGCGGCTCGACCAATACCGTGCTGCACCTGCTGGCCGCCGCCCACGAGGGCGAGGTCGACTTCGGTATGGCCGACATCGACCGGCTGTCACGCCGCGTGCCCTGCCTGTGCAAGGTCGCGCCGGCCAAGGCCGACGTCCACATGGAGGACGTCCACCGGGCCGGCGGCGTCATGTCCATCCTGGGCGAGCTGGAGCGCGGCGGCCTGATCGACGCGACCCAACCGACCGTGCACGCCCCGACCATGGCCGACTCCCTGGCCCGCTGGGACATCGGCCGGACCAACAACCAGGTGGCCCGCGACCTGTTCAGCGCCGCGCCCGGCGGGGTGCCCACCCAGGTCGCCTTCAGCCAGGCCTCGCGCTGGGAAGAGCTGGACACCGACCGCGAGGCCGGGGTCATCCGCTCGGTCGAGCATCCGTTCTCGAAGGACGGCGGCCTGGCGGTGCTGTTCGGCAACCTGGCGCCCGAGGGCTGTATCGTGAAGACGGCCGGGGTCGACGAGTCGATCCTGACCTTCCGGGGGACGGCCAAGGTCTATGAAAGCCAGGAGGCGGCGGTCAGCGGCATCCTGGGCGGCAAGGTCAAGGCCGGCGACGTCGTGGTGATCCGCTACGAAGGCCCCAAGGGCGGGCCGGGCATGCAGGAGATGCTGTATCCGACCACCTACCTGAAATCGAAGGGCCTCGGCGCCGCCTGCGCCCTGATCACCGACGGCCGGTTCTCCGGCGGCACCTCGGGTCTCTCCATCGGCCACGTCTCGCCCGAAGCCGGCGAGGGCGGCCTGATCGCGCTGGTCGAGACCGGCGACCCGATCCTGATCGACATTCCGAACCGCGGCATCACCCTTGAGCTGACCGATGCGGTGATCGCGCAGCGGCAGGCGGCGATGGTCGCCCGGGGCAAGGACGCCTGGAAGCCGCTGGGCCGGGTGCGCGAGGTCAGCCCCGCGCTGCGCGCCTACGCCGCCATGACCACCAACGCCGCCCGCGGCGCGGTCCGGGACGTCAGCCAGGTCGAGCGCTGAAGTCCGGGGAGGGCCGCACCCCGGTTTCAGCGGCGCAAAGCCGGTGTAGGCTGCGCCTGACACACCGGGGAGCGCGCGCTTGAACGACGGATCCGCAACGCCTTCGCCGGCGCCAGGCCTCGACCAGTTCGACCGCCTGTTCGACCAGGTGATCGCCCCTGCGCTTGCGCCCTACGAGGCGGAGCGCGGGCAGGTGGTCGGCCGGTTCTGGCGCTTCGTGATGACGGGCGGCGTCGGCGGACTCCTGCTGGCGACCGGCATGGCGGTCATCAGCCGCGACATCGATCTGGAAGGGCTGTTCTTCACGGTGGTGTTCGTCACCGTCGCCGCGGCGGGCCTCGGCTACATGCCGGTTCATGGCTTCCAGCTGCGCTGCAAGGACCGCGCGCTGGGCGATTTGGCCCGGACGCTGGACATGACCTACCAGCGGACGGATTTCGAGCCGCCGGCCATCGACCGCTTCAAGGCCCTGCGCCTCATCGACCCCGACTACGAGGACTCGACCTTCGAGGATCTGTTCACCGGCGAGCGCCAGGGCGCGCGGTTCCAGCTGTACGAGGCCCGGCTGACCAGGGGCAGCGGCAAGAACCGGCATACCGTCTTCGCCGGCCAGCTGATGCGCATCGCTTTCCCCAAGCGGTTCCTGGGCGTGACCATCGTCCAGCGCGACATCCAGCGCTGGTTCAAGCCGGCCGGATTCCAGCGGATCGGGCTCGAATGGAGCCGCTTCGAGAAGGTGTTCGAGGTGTTCGGCACCGATCAGGTCGAGGCCCGCTTCCTGGTCCATCCAGTCTTCATGGAACGGCTGATGGCGGTCGAGACGGCCATGGCCGGCAAGTCCCTGCGCTGCGCCTTCGAAGGCGGCGACCTGCTGGTGGCGGTGGAAGGTGGCGACCTGTTCGAGATCGTCGACGTGTTCAAGCCGCTGCCTGATCGCGCGGCGACCGAAAAGGGCGTGGCCGAGCTGCGGGCTGTGCTGGGCCTGATCGACACCATCCTCGCCCCGCCGTCGAACGTCTGGGCGGAGACGGGTAAGGCCTAGTCTTCGCGGTCCTTGCGGATCTTCGTTTCCACCGACTTCTCGAAGTCGCTGGCGGCGGCCGGGGGCTCGCCCGCCGCGCCAGTGTCGTCGCCCGGCTGGGCGCCGGGCTTGCCCAGGATGATGGTGTCATTGCCGCCCGCCTTCGGGGCCGAGACGGGCAGGGGCGGCTCGTCCCGGGCGCCGGCGGCCTTCTTCGCCAGATAGTCGGCGCGCTCGTCGTCGGTGACCACGCCATCGCGATCGGCGTCGGCCGGATTGAGCAGGCGCAGGGGTTGGCCCTGCGCAAGGGCGAGCGTGGGCGCCGACAGCACCAGGGCGGCGAGAACGACGGCGGCTTTCATTGCGGGACTCCGGGACCTGTCGCCAGCATCAGCCCGCAGGGCCCGCACATCAAGCCAGCGGCGAGACGCCGAACAGCATCGGGTGCGCCCACAGCAGCGCCGCCCAGATGGCCACGGCCAGCGCCAGTCGCCACCAGCCGATCTCGCCCAGGGACAGCTTCTGACGGCCGGTCAGGACGGCGCCGAACGGCACATTGGAGGTCTGGGCCGCGAAGGCGTCCCACTTGGCGCCCAGGGCCTTCTTGCGCTTGGCGTCGATGCTGACCGTGCCGAATACCCCCAGCGCCAGCATGGAGCCGAACAGGATCACGCTGGGCAGATCGCCGTTAGACAGCAGGTGGCCTAAGGCCCAGACCGCTACGCCCCACAGGAACGGGTGACGGGTGATCCGCAGCATGCCCTTCACCGCATCCGGCTTGTCGAGCGCGCCCTCCTGCTTGACGCTGGTGGGGTTGGGGGTGAGCAGGCCGGGCACGACCAGCAGCAGCGCCAGCAGCATGATCAGCAGGCCGGCGTGGCGGGCGCCGGGGCCCAGGTCCCAGTAGACCGGCCCCAGACCCTTCGCGTCGCCATAGGCCATCGACAGCCAGACAATGCCGCCGACCGAGGCCAGCGAGAACAACCCCATGTAGGGGCCTTCCTTGATCGCCCCGACCAGTACGCCGCGCAGGGCCGTGCCCGAGACCAGCAGGTGCAGCAGGACGAAGAATGCAGCGGCGGCGATCAGTGCGGTCATGACGGTCCTCCCCGGGATGATGACCGGGAGGGTGCGCCGAGAGCTTTACACTGTCAATTATCGCGTTCGCGGCCCGTGTCGTCATCGTCGTCGGGGCCGAAGTCGAACTCCGGGTCGCCGTCCCACGGCGGGTCGTCGTCGGTCGCGGGGGGCGGCGCCGGTCGTCGAGGTTCCGGTCGGGGCGGCGCTTCGGCCACGCGCGGCGCAGGCGGAGCGGCGACCTGGGGCGGGGGCGCCGGCGGACGCACCGGCCGGCGGACGATGGCCTCCACCCGAGCCAGCCAGCGGTTGGCCTCGCTGATCGCCGCGCGGGGCGACCATTCATCCCGCCGCGCCTCGTCCCCGCGCAGCCACAGATCCAGCTCGAAGTCCGGGCTCTTCGGGTCGTCGAACAGCAGCCGCAGGGTGACCTGGTCGGCCGAGGACACCACCTGTTCCAGCGCCCGGCGGGCCTCGCCCCGGAAAGCCTTGGCGACCACCTGGCCGTCGATGATCAGCTCGGCGCCGATCACCTCGTCGATGCGGTAGATCAGGCACCAGTCGCCCCGGTCCCAGGCCACGGCGATCAGACCGGAGGCGAAGGAGAAGCCGGCGCCCCGCCCGCGGCCCTGGGCGATGATCATCGCCTCCGGCTCGCTGCGCAGCACGTTGCCCAGCGCCCGCCGGATCCGGCGCTCGTCGTTGTGCCACCACAGCGCCAGGCTGCCCAGGAACGTCACCGCCGTTCCCGCCAGCCCGAGCATCATCAGCAGGCGCCACATGTCCGTCATGGGAACGAGGCTTAGCGGGAGTCCCGGCGTTCGTCAGCGCCCCGCGACGTCAGGCGCCGATGATGACCTTCTCCTCGCCCCACCAAAGCGGCGAGCGGGCCAGGTCGATGAAGCGCTTCTCGTCCTCCAGCAGCATCCGGCCGGCCTCGCGAGCCGCGGGATCCTGGGCGGTCAGGGCCATGTCGTCGAAGCTGTCCCACCACAGCTGGGCCACGCCGTCGAACTGCTCGGGCCCGCCGCGGCTGGCGCGGGAGTCGGCGCTGACCGCCGGATCGAAGCTGTGCAGCTGGACATACCGACGGATGCGCAGCGGGTCCTTCACACTGGCGACCAGCGGGCCGTGCGTGTTCAGCCAGTAGTCCTGGAACGCCTCGCGGGTCAGGTGCGGCAGCCGGACGAGGCAGAAGGTCAGCTTGATCACAGGTTCAGCTCCACGACGACCGGCACATGGTCAGAAGGCTTTTCGCCGCCGCGCACGTCGCGGTGGATGTCCACGCGCACCAGCCGGTCGGCGGCCTGGGGCGAGAGCAGGGCGTGGTCAATGCGGATGCCGTTGTTCCGGGGCCAGGCGCCGGCCTGATAGTCCCAGAAGGTGTAGCCGCCCGGCGCGCCGTCGGCGGCCATATAGGCGTCGGTCAGTCCAAGGTTCTGCAGCGCGCGGTACGCGCCGCGGCTCTCCGGCTGGAACAGGGCGTCGCCGAGCCAGTCCTTCGGCTTCTCGACGTCCTGTTCGAAAGGGATGACGTTGTAGTCGCCGGCGATGACCATCGCCTCCTCCAGTGGCAGGAGCGTGCGGACGTGACGGTTCAGGCGGTCCATCCAGGCCAGCTTGTAGGCGAACTTCTCCGTGCCGATCGGATTGCCGTTGGGCAGGTAGATGCCGATCACCCGCACCGGCGTCGGGCCGGAGACCACAGCCTCGATGTAGCGGGCCTGTTCGTCAGCCTCGTCGCCGGGAAGCCCCTTGCGGATGTCGTCCATCGGAGTCTTCGAAAGCATCGCCACGCCGTTGTAGGTCTTCTGGCCGTGGACGGCGACGTTGTAGCCGAGGCGCTCAAAGGCCTCGGCCGGGAACTTCTCGTCGATGCATTTGATTTCCTGCAGCACCGCCACGTCAGGCGAGGCGGCCTCGAACCACGCCAGCACCGTTTCCAGGCGAGCGTTGACCGAGTTCACGTTCCAGGTGGCGAGTCGCATTGACGGCTCCGTAGCGAGAGGAGAAGGCTAGGGACCATGGCGGGGCGGCTCAAGACCGTAGCGGAGCGTGATCACCGCGCCAGGTTCATTCTGATGATCCTGGCGACGCTGGTCTGTGTCGGCATAGCGCCGCTGGGGGCGGTGGGCACGCTGTTTTCGCCCCTGGTCTTCGACGATCGCGGAAATCTGCTCAATCCGCTGGCCTGGATCGGCTTCTTCCTGATGATCACGTTCTGGATCGTCTGCCTGGTCGCGCCGCTGGTCGCCTGGGTTTTCTGGCGCCGCAAGCGCGAGCGATTGGCCTGGTCGGCGATGAGCGTCCCGCTGATCTGGGGCCTGCTGCTGACGATCGTTATTCAGTTCATCCCGGGCTAGGGCTTCAGAAAGGTCGCGATCGCCTCGACGACGCCGGGCGCCAACGGCAGCGACGGGTCGGCATAGGTGGCCAGGTTCGGGCCCCGGTCGGCGGGGGCGACCTTCAGCAGGTGGTTCACCTGAGGCAGGAGCACCAGCGACGCCTTCGGCTGCGCGGCCTTCAGCGTCCGGGCGTCCGCGACAGTCACCTGCAGGTCGGTTTCGCCCTGCAGGATGAGGATGGGTTTGTCGATCTTCGCCGCCAGCCCGGCGGGGTCCTGGCGGAACGACTCGATCAGAAACGCCTGCACGGCGGGGCGGAAGAGCGGCAGCAGCGCCGGATGCATCGCTGTCGTGTCGACCTTGCGACCGGCCTCCAGTTCGCTGATTGCGTTCAGGGCCTGAGGCAACACCGGCGCATTGGCGGGGTTTGCCTGTAGCTGTTCGCGGATGACGGCGCCCAGCGGACGGCCGGGCGCGGCGACGAGGACCAGCCCGCAGATATCGGGATTGTCGGCGCCCGCCGCGATCAGGGCGACCAGTCCGCCTTCGCTATGGCCCAGAAGCCAGACGCAGCGCAGGCCTGTGCGCCGCTTCAGATCGCTTGCCCAGGCGTTCGCATCAGCCGCGAGGACAGTGACTGTCACTGCGTTTGGATCGGCGGCGGCCGGACCGCTGGCGAACATGCCGCGCTTGTCCATGCGCAGGCTGGCGACCCCTTGGGCGGCCAGCCCTTCGGCCAGCAGGCGATAGCTCGATCCGCGAACGCCCATCGGGTTGTTGCCGTCACGGTCCGTCGGGCCGGATCCGGGCAGGATGACTACGGCCGCCTGGGGCTTGCCGCCTGGCGCGAGCTCGGTTGCTTTCAACGGCGCGAGCCCGCCGGGGATCTCAACTGCGGATTCGACGGGGGCGGCGGCCAGGGCCGCCGCCATCACGATTGCGATGAACATGCCCCGGTCCCCCTTCTCTGGCGGCGCTAGATCGAGAAGCTGACGCCGCAGCCGCAGCTGGACTTGGCGTTGGGATTGCGGACCCGGAACTCGGCGCCGGCCAGCTCGTCCACGAAGTCGATCTCCGAGCCGCCCAGAAGCGCCAGCGAGATCGGATCGACCAGGGCGGCGGCGCCGTCGCGTTCGACCCGCAGGTCCTCCGCCTCGGCGTCCTCGACGAGGTCGAAGCGGTACTGGAAGCCGGAGCAGCCGCCGCCGTCCACGGCCACGCGCAGCATCACCTTGCGTCCCTCGGCGGCGCCGATGGCGTGCAGGCGGCGGGCGGCCTGTTCGGAGAGGGTGACTTGCTGGGTGGTCAACGCGGGACTCAAGGCTGTGGAAAACTCTGCGACTTCATATATGTGCAACCCCGCGCCTCCAGGGAAGGGGGCGCAACGCAGGACCGACGAATGTCCAGTTTATTCCAGCCGCCGCCCAGAGCGCCCTACGCCGAGAATCCGGCGCTGTCGCGGGGGCGACAGCACCCTGGAAGCGAAAGCCGGACGCGGACTCCGTTCGCCCGCGACCGTGACCGGATCATCCACTGCACCGCGTTCCGGCGTCTGAAGGAAAAGACCCAGGTCTTCGTGGCCCACGAGGGCGATCACTACCGCACGCGGCTGACCCACTCGCTGGAGGTGGCGCAGATCGCCCGGTCGCTCTCCACGGCGCTCGGACTCGACAACGACCTGGCCGAGACCATCGCCCTGGCCCACGACCTGGGCCACCCGCCGTTCGGCCACGCGGGCGAGGACCAGATCGACGAAAGCATGAAGCCCTTCGGCGGCTTCGACCACAACGTGCAGACCTTCCGGGTCGTGGCCAAGCTCGAGCACCGCTATCCGGACTTCGAGGGGCTGAACCTGACCTGGGAGACGCTGGAGGGCGTCATCAAGCACAACGGGCCGGTGACCGAGAAGCTGTCGCGCCCGTCC
This sequence comes from Caulobacter sp., assembly GCA_044361705.1. Taxonomy (GTDB): domain Bacteria; phylum Pseudomonadota; class Alphaproteobacteria; order Caulobacterales; family Caulobacteraceae; genus Caulobacter. The sequence continues at coordinate 353 of JBIKII010000034.1, read as the reverse complement.
TGGAACATGGTCCGCCAGTTTGACGCCAGCTACGACCTCAAGCTCGGCACCTGGGCGTCGGCCGAGGCCCAGGTCGCTGCGGTGGCCGACGACATCGCCTACAACAACCACGATGTCGACGATGGCCTGCAGGCGGGACTGTTCCAGCTGGGCGACCTGCTCGACGTGCCGCTGATCGGGCCGATCCTGCACGGCGTCCAGGCCGAGCGCCCGGATCTCGACGATCGCCTGACCCGGCTTGAGGCGGTGCGCCGGATGATCGGCGCCATGATCGACGACGTCATGGGCGAGACCCTGCGGCGGGCCAGCGACAGCGGCGTCGCGTCTCCCGACGAGGTCCGGGCGATGGGCCA
>JBIKII010000191.1:0-6125 GCA_044361705.1 Caulobacter sp. | reverse complement strand
GCTACGGTCTCAAGAGGCCGTGAGCCAATCTCCCAGCGCCGCCTGCCAGAGCGTCAGGGCGGCGATGGCGGCGGTGTCGGCGCGCAGGATGCGCGGTCCCAGCGACACGCTTGTGACAAAGGGCAGGGCGCGCAGACGCTCCCCTTCCGCCGGATCGAAGCCGCCCTCCGGACCGATCAGCACGGCCCACGGGCCGCCGTCCGCCGCCGTCAGGGCCGACAGCGCCGGCGGAACCCCGCCCGCCTCGTCGCAGAACATGAGCCGCCGATTCGCCGGCCAGCCGTCCAGTACGCGATCCAGCTTCTCCGGCCCCAGGATCTCCGGGACTTCGAGCCGGCCGGTCTGTTCGGTGGCCTCGGTGGCGATGGCCTGCAGTCGGCCGATGTTGGCGCGGTCGGCGTTGGTGCGCCGGGTCTGGACCAGGCGGATGCGGCGCACGCCCAGCTCGACGGCCTTCTCGACAATCGTCTCCAGCGGCCCGCGCTTGACCAGCGCCACCACCAGGTCGAGGTCCGGACCCTGAACCATCGGCCGCATGTTCGACCCGACCGTCAGTCGACAGCCGCGCTTGTTCGCCTCGACCACCGTGGCCCGCCATTCGCCGTCCCGGCCGTTGAACAGCAGCACCTCCGACCCGATGGCCAGCCGCATGACCGCGATCAGGTAGCGGCTCTGCTCGGGCGAGGGGAGGACCGGGGCGCCGGGGGCGAGGGCGTCGGGGACATGGAGTCGGATCATGACGACCTTCTAGCGCGGGATCGCCCGTCGTGTTTAGCTCCCTCGCATGAGCGACAAGGCCTACGACAAGACCCTCGAAAAGCTGCAGGTCGGCCTCGTCCGCTGGCAGCAACTGGCCATGGAGCGCGGCGACAAGGTCCTGGTCATCTTCGAAGGGCGCGATGCGGCCGGCAAGGATGGCTCGATCAAGCGGATCACCGAATATCTCTCGATCCGCTCCACCCGGGTGGTCGCCCTGCCCAAGCCGTCGGATCGCGAACGCTCGCAGTGGTACTTCCAGCGCTACGTGAACCACCTCCCGGCGGCTGGCGAACTCGTGATCTTCAACCGCTCCTGGTATAACCGCGGTGGCGTCGAGCCGGTCATGGGCTTCTGCACCAAGGCCGAGGCAGAGGTGTTCCTGCGCGACGTTCCGGCCTTCGAATCCATGCTGATCGACAGCGGGATCACCCTGATCAAGCTCTGGCTCGACATCAGCAAGGACGAGCAGGACCGCCGTCTCGACGACCGGCGCAGTGATCCGCTCAAGGCGCTGAAGGTCAGCCCGCTGGACGCCGTCGCCCAGGAAAAGTGGAAGGCCTACAGCGCCGCCCGCGACGAGATGCTGACCCACACCCACAGCGTCATCCACCCCTGGGTCTGCGTGAAGGCCGACGACAAGAAGGTCGCGCGGCTGGCCATCATCCAGCACCTGCTGTCGGTCATCGCGCCGGCGAAGCTGCGCAAGGGCGTCGAAAAGCCCGACCCGGCCGTGCTGTTCACGTTCGAGCCTGAAGCGCTGAGCGACGGGCGCCTGGCGCGCTGAGGTCAGGCGCGCTCGAGGAAGACGACGTTGTCGTTCTCGTCCCGCAGGATAAAGCCCGCCTCCGCGAAGCGGTCGAGCATCGCCTTGTTCGGCGCCGCGCCAACGATCTGCGGGTGGGTTTCCATGACGATCCGCTGGAAGCCGGCGAAGTGCTCGATGGGCAGACCGATCTCGCCGCCCTCGATGTCGATGATAAGGGTGTCCGGCGCGAAGGCCAGGCGCGCGCGCAGGCTGTCGATGGTCTGGGCCTCCACCTCGATCATCTCCCCGTCGTCGTGCGCGGTCGAGCTGGCCCAGAACTCGTCCGACAGGGTGAAGCTGATCGTTCCGTCTGCGGGCGCGACCGCGGCGTTGATCAGCGGCACGTCGGCGGCCCCGTTCAGCTCCAGATTCTTGGCGATCAGGTCGATCAGGCGCGGATTGGCCTCGACGATCGCATAGTCGCGCACGCCGATGTTCCGGCGGTTGTGGCAGGCCAGGAAGCCGACGCCGGCCCCGATCTCCAGAACCCTGTGCTCGGGCCGGATGTACTTCGTCGCCAGATCCGCTTCGGCGCGTTCGTAGCGGCGGGACATGGCGAAGAACATTTTGTCGGTGACCGCCGGGTGACGCGTCCAGAGCCTCAGTCCGAGATTGCTGATCTCGTCCCGATCGTTGAGGAGGCGGAAGAGGCGGTTGCGCAGCCACTGCCGGGCACGTTTGAAGCTGATCATATCGGCCGGGGGCGGGAGGGAAACGGTCGGCGCACCCTAGTTTCCCGACGCGATATTGCAACGCCCGCCGACAGACTATACCTGCGCGGTTCCCCAAGAGATGCCGACCATGTGGCCCTACCCGATCTTCGTCGTGAACATGAAGCACCATGTCGAGCGGCGTGAGGCGGTCGCCGCGCAGCTGGCGCGGGTCGGTCTGACGCCGACCTTCATCGAGGCGGTCAACGGCCGCGAAATGAGCGCCGCCGACGCCGCCCTGCAGGATGTCGAGGGCCGTCTGCGCCGCGCGGCCAAGCCGCTGATGCCGGGCGAGATGGGCTGCTACCTGTCCCACTGGCGCATCTTCGAGACCATGGTCGCCGAGGGCATTCCCCAGGCCCTGGTCCTCGAGGACGACCTGATCGTCGCCGACGACCTGCCGGCCGTGCTCGACGCCCTGACCGGGGACGATCTGCCGCCCTATGATCTCATCAAGCTGGCGATCAGCGAGACGGAGCTTTCGCGCTCCTACGATGTCATCGTCGACCTGACCGCCGAGTCGAAGCTCGTCCGCCACCACAACGTCTGCAACTCGACGGTCGCCTACGTCATCACCCTGGCCGGGGCGAAGCGCTTCCTCGGCTACGGCATGCCGATCCGCTATCCGATCGACGTGGCCATGAACCGCTCCTGGCGGCACGGCCTGGACATCCTCGGCGTTCGCCCATGGCCAGTGTTCCACGACCACGACTTCGAGTCGGTGATCGGACAGGAGCGTTTCCGCAAGGAGGACGAGCTTGAGGACAAGGGCACGTTGATGCAGCAGCTCGAGCGCCGGCTGCGCAAAGGCTATGACAGCATCGCCAAGCGGGCCGACATCCGGCGCCGACTCAAGCAGGATGCGGTCTGGAAGCGGCGCCGCGTCCCGGCGAAGTAACGAACGACACCGTCGGCGAGGTTTGACTGCATGCGTTTGACCTTCCGCCAGCGAAGCGACTGGGTCGCCCACGTCCTGAAGGCCGGCTTCCAGCAGCACCATCGGGAGCTGATCCCCGTCTTCGCGCCGCACATTTCCGAGGACTCGGTGATCATCGACGTCGGCGCCCACGCCGGCCAGTTCGCCCGGCTGTTCGCCGGCATGGCGCCCAAGGGCCGGGTCTGGTCGTTCGAGCCGTCGGAATACGCCCGCTCGGTGATGACCAGCGCCGCCGCCATCCGCCGCATCGACAACATCACGCTTGTGCCGATGGGCCTTTCGGACGCCCCGGGCGAACTGGTGCTGCATACGCCGGTCAAGAAGGCCGGCGGACTGGGCTTCGGCGCGGCCCATCTCGGCGAGGACGACGGCTCGCGGCCGACCGTCGCCCAGACGGTCAGACTGACCACGCTGGACGCCTTCGTCGTCGAACACGGCATCGCGCGGGTCGATTTCATCAAGGCCGATATCGAGGGCTGGGAGCTGCATGCCCTGCGCGGGGCCGAAAAGGTGCTGGCCCGGGACGAGCCGGCGCTGTTCCTTGAGGTGTCCGACGCCCACCTCGTCCGCGCCGGCGAGAGCGCCCAGGGGCTGTTCGACTGGCTCGGGGCGCGCGGCTACGCCGCCTATTCCACCGACAGGCAGCGCATCGAGACCTACGTCGAGCCGGGCGACTTTCTGTTCCTGCCGGTCTGAAGACGCGGCGGCGCGCGGCGTCTCGCTTGCCAAACCGGCGCGGCGCCCCAAGCTGTGCTCGAAAGACAGACGGCGAACCCGCGCCGCGCAGGGAGGGCGCGATCCATGGACTACGTCAGACTGGGAACGAGCGGCCTGAAGGTGTCGCGGCTGTGCCTGGGGTGCATGACCTACGGCGCCAGCAGCTGGCGGCCGTGGGTGCTGGAAGAGGAGGCGAGCCACCCCTTCTTCAAGGCGGCGGTCGAGGGCGGGATCAACTTCTTCGACACGGCCGACATGTACTCGAACGGCCAGAGCGAGGTCGTCACCGGCAAGGCGCTGAAGGAATTCGCGCGGCGCGAGGAGACGGTGATCGCCACCAAGGTCTTCTTCCCGCACGGCAAGGGGCCCAACACCGGCGGCCTGTCGCGCAAGCACATCATGGACGCCGTCGACCGGTCGCTGAAGAACCTCGGGACCGACTACATCGACCTCTACCAGATCCACCGCTTCGACTACGACACGCCCATCGAGGAGACGCTGGAGGCGCTCCACGCCGTCGTGAAGGCCGGCAAGGTCCGCTACATCGGCGCCTCGTCCATGTACGCCTGGCAGTTCGCGAAGATGCTCAGCGTCAGCGAACGGAACGGCTGGACGAAGTTCGTCTCGATGCAGCCGCAGTACAACCTCGTCTACCGTGAGGAGGAGCGCGAGATGCTGCCGCTCTGCAAGGCCGAGGGCGTCGGGGTCATCCCCTGGTCGCCGCTGGCGCGGGGCTTCCTGGCCGGCGGCCGCAAGGCGGTGGGCGAGGGCAATACCGAGCGGGCCCGCACCGACGAGTTCTCGCCCCGCCTCTACTACCGCGACGCCGACTTTGCCGTGGTGGACGCGGTCGAGGCGATCGCGAAGGCCCGGGGCCTGTCCAACACCCAGGTGGCCCTGGCCTGGGTGCTGAAGAACAGCGCCATCACCGCGCCGATCGTCGGCGCCTCCAAGATGCACCACCTGTCCGAGGCGCTTTCGGCGCTGGCGGTGACGCTGACCGACGAGGAGGTCGCGGCGCTGGAGAAGCCCTACCAGCCCAAGCCGGTGCTGGATCACGGGTAGCGATTCTCGTCGCCCCTCTCCCCGTCATCCTCGCGACAAGCGCGAGGATGACGGTCCGGAACATTGGGCGAACATGCTGAATCAGGCATGGTGATCCGGACGGGCAGCCGACGGACCCCATGAAGAAGACCCACGAACTCTCCGCCCGCCAGGCCCGGCGCATCGCGCTGGCCGCCCAGGGCTTCGCCGACTCCCGCCGCCACGACGCGCCGGGCGCGCGACACTTCCGCAAGACGGCCGACCGGCTGGGCGTCATCCAGATCGACAGCGTCAACGTCGTCACCCGCACCCATTACCTGCCGGCCTTCTCGCGGCTGGGCGACTACCCGCGCGAGGTGCTGGAGGCTGAGGCCTGGGGGAAGAAGCGGTCGATGTTCGAGTATTGGGGCCACGAGGCCTCGCTGCTGCCGATGGATATGCAGCCCCTGTTCCGCTGGCGCATGGCGCGCGCCGAGGCGGGCGAGCAATGGGGCGGCCTGGCGCGGTTCGGGCGTGAGAAGCGCGTCTACATCGACACCATCCTGGCCGAGATCGAGCAGCGCGGGCCGGTCACCGGCGGCGACTTCGCGACCGGGCCGCGCGGTCAGCCCGGCTGGTGGTCCTGGTCGGACGGCAAGCGCGCGCTGGAGTGGCTGTTCTGGGCCGGTCATGTGACCACCAGGACGCGGCGCGGGTTCGAGCGGGTCTACGACATCACCGAGCGCGCCCTGCCGTCCGTGATCGTCAACGCCCCGACGCCGGACGAGGCTGACGCGATCCGCGAGCTGGTCCGCCGCTCGGCCCTCGCCATGGGCGTGGCGACCGAGGCTGACCTGCGCGACTACTTCCGCCTGCCGCTGGAGCACGCCCGCCGCGCCGTTCGCGAACTGGTCGAGGCGGGCGAATTGACCCCGGTCAGCGTCGAGGGCTGGAGAAAGCCGGGCTATCTCCACCCCTCCGCGAAGATCCCCCGCAAGGTCGAGGCCCACGCCCTGCTGTCGCCGTTCGACAACCTGATCTGGTTCCGAGATCGCACCGAGCGCCTGTTCGACATCCGGATCCGCCTGGAGATCTACACCCCGGCCGAGAAGCGGCTGCACGGCTACTATGTGCTGCCCTTCCTGCAGGGCGAGGCGATCACCGCCCGCGTCGA
>JBIKII010000190.1:0-6132 GCA_044361705.1 Caulobacter sp. | reverse complement strand
GGGGCTACAACCGGTTCTGGCTGGCCGAGCACCACAACATGCGCGGCATCGCCAGCGCCGCGACCAGCGTGGTCATCGCCCATGTGGCCGAGGGCACCTCGACCATCCGGGTCGGCGCCGGCGGCGTCATGCTGCCCAACCACGCGCCGCTGCAGATCGCCGAGCAGTTCGGCACCCTGGCCGAGCTCTACGGGCCGCGCATTGACCTGGGCCTGGGCCGGGCGCCGGGGACCGACCAGCTGACCGCCCGCGCGCTGCGCCGGACCATGGTCGGCGACGTCGACCGCTTCCCGCAGGACGTCGTCGAGCTGCTGCACTTCCTCAAGCCCGCCGTCCCGAACCAGGGCGTGGTGGCGACGCCGGGGGAGGGGACCAATGTGCCGGTTTGGATCCTAGGCTCCAGCCAGTTCGGGGCCCATCTGGCCGCGGCCCTGGGCCTGCCCTACGCCTTCGCCTCCCACTTCGCGCCGGCCGAGATGGAGGCGGCCATCGCCGCCTATCGCGCGAAGTTCGAGCCGTCGGAATACCTCGACAAGCCCTATGTGATGCTGGGGGTGAACATCATCGCCGCCGACACCGACGCGGAGGCGAAGCTGCTGTTCACCTCGCTGCAGCAGGCGTTCGTCAACATGGCCCTGGGCACGCCCGGCCGCCTGCCGCCGCCGCTGGAGGGCTTCGGCGACCGGCTCGACGGCATGGCCTCGGCCCGGCTGGCCCAGGCCCTGCGCTGCTCGATCGTCGGCGGGCCGGAGACGGTGCGCAAGGGTCTGGCCGACTTCGTGGCCTGGACCGGCGCCGACGAGCTGATGGTCACCGCCTCGGTCCACGACCACGCCGCGCGGCTTCGCTCGTTCGAGATCACGGCGCAGGCGAACCGGGCAGTGGTTGAGGCGGCCTAGGAACACCCCTTTCCGTCATGGCCCGACTTGTTCGGGCCACCCATGCGTGTTGAGCCGGCTGGCCTCCTGCGTGCTTCGACACGCGCTCTTCGAGCGCTGCTCAGCATGACTATGGCGGATAGCCTTCCAGCTCAGTCATCCTGAGCAGTCGCGCAGTGGCGTGTCGAAGGACGCACGACGACTGCCGTGTTGAAGGGTGGCCCGAACAAGTCGGGCCATGACGGGGTAGGGGCGGCGGGGGACACGCACTGAAGTGCATGTCCCCGTCAGCATCAGACCTGGCGGCCCAGCGCCACATAGGCATCCCGCAACTCCCGCTTCAGCACCTTGCCGATGTGGCTGCGGGGCAGGACGTCGATCAGCACGACGTCGGCGAGGCGCTGGGTCTTGCCGACCTGGCCGTTGGTGAAGGCCTTCAGCGCGTCCGGCGTCGCCGTCGCGCCGTCCTTCAGCGCCACATAGGCCACCGGCGTCTCGCCCCACTGGTCGGACGGGGCGGCGATCACGGCGGCCTCGGCGACGGCCTCGTGCTGCATCAGCACCGCTTCCAGGTCGCTGGGATAGACGTTGAAGCCGCCGGTGATGATCATGTCCTTGCGGCGATCCATCAGGGTCAGGAAGCCGTCCTCGTCCAGCCGGCCGACATCGCCGGTGCGGATGTAGCGGTCGCCGGTCTTCGGGCAGACCCACTGGGCCTCCGACGTCTTGCCCGGCTGGTTGTGGTAGCCGCTCATGGTCGCGGGCGAGCGGCCGATGATCTCGCCGACCTCGCCGGGGCCGACCTCATTGCCCTCTTCGTCGATCAGCTTGATGACCGCGCCGGGGCTGGGCAGGCCGACGGTGTGCAGCTTGTCGGGGTAGAGGTGGGCCTGCAGCATGAAGCCGCCGCCGCCTTCGGTCATGCCGTAGTACTCGGTCAGCCCGCCCGGCCAGCGCTCGATGGCCTGCTTCTTCAGCTCGGCGGGGAAGGGCGCGCTGGTGGCGAACTTCATCTGGAAGCTGGACAGGTCGTATTTGTCGAAGTCCGGGTGTTCGAGCAGGCGGCGGTACTGCACCGGCACCAGCATGGCGTGGGTGACGCGGTTGTCCTGCGCGGCCTGAAGCCACTTCAGCACGTCGAACTTCGGCAGCATGACCATGGTCCCGCCGCCCGCCAGGGTCGGGAAGAAGCAGACCAGGGTGGTGTTCGAGTAGAGCGGCGTGGAGATGAAGCCGACCGCGTCGGGACCATAGCCGATGCCGTCGGCGCGCGGGGCCAGGTGGCGCCAGCGCATGCCGTGGCTCTGCACGATGCCCTTGGGCGTGCCCGTCGTGCCCGAGCTGTAGATGATGTTGAACGGGTCCTTGCGGTCGATGGTCACCGGCTTGGGCGCAATGCCTTCCGCCGGCAGCCACTGCGCGAAGGGCAGGCCGACGTCGGAGCCGTCCAGCGCGATCTGCCGGGTGATGACGTCGCTGAGCCTGTCGCCCATCTCCGCCGCCACCGTCTTGTCGAGGAAGAACAGGCCGGCCCCGCTGTCGTTGACCATGGCCACGATCTGGTCCGGCGTCGACGACGGCGCGATCGGCGCCACCGCCGCCCCGGCCCGCAGGCCGCCCAGGAACAGCGCCGCGTATTCGATGGAGGTCGTCGCGCAGACCGACACCGCCTGGCCCTGCGTCAGCCCGTCCCGCTGCAGCCCCGCGGCGATGCGGTCCATCAGCGCGTCGAGCTCGGCGTAGCTCAGCGACCGCCCGTCCTGGACCAGCGCCGGATGCGTCGGCTTCTGCGCCGCGTACAGCCGGATGAGGTCCGGGACAGTCCCGAAGTCCTCGGCGATCATCTGGTCGAGGGTCATGCGCGGTCTTTCACCATGTTCCCTTCTCCCCTTGCGGGAGAAGGTGTCGGCAAAGCCGACGGATGAGGGGGACCCCGGACCCGTCGGGTTCGCGTAGCGGCCGGGTCGAATGCGGACAGGCTGTGCGCCCCCTCATCCGACCCGCTTCGCGGGCCACCTTCTCCCGCGAGGGGAGAAGGGGTGTTTCTGCCCTACAGGTCCTTGAAGCCCTTGCCTTCGGCGGCGAGCTTTTCGAGCAGGGCGGACGGCTTGAAGAAGTCGCCGTGCTTGTCCTGGTACTCTTTCAACCGCGCCACGACATGGGCCAGGCCCAGGCTGTCGCCGTAGTGCATCGGGCCGCCGCGGTAGACCGGCCAGCCGTAGCCGTTGATCCACACGGTATCGACGTCGCTGGCGCGGATCGCCTTGCCCTCTTCGAGGATCTTCGCGCCCTCGTTGATCATCGGAAGGATGGTGCGCTCGAGGATCTCCTGGTCGTCGACCGTGCGGGCGTTGACGCCCGACTTGGCGGCGAAGTCCTTGATGATCTGCTCGGTGACCGGCGAGGGCTTGGCGTTACGCTTCTCGTCGTAGTCATAGTAGCCGGCGCCGGTCTTCTGGCCGCGGCGATCCAGTTCGCAGAGCTTGTCGCGGATGGTCGCGCTCTTGTTGGTCTCCTTGCTCCAGCCGATGTCGAGGCCGGCCAGGTCGCTCATCGCGAACGGACCCATCGGGAAACCGAAGTCGTAGAGCACGCGATCGACGTCCCAGGGCATCGCGCCCTCGGCGACCAGCGCCTGGGCCTGGCCCTGACGCGAGGACAGCATGCGGTTGCCGACGAAGCCGGGGCAGACGCCGACCAGGACGCCGACCTTGCCGATGGTCTTGGCCAGCTTCATCGAGGTGGCGATGACCGGCTTGGACGTGGCGTCGCCGCGCACGATCTCCAGCAGGCGCATGACGTTGGCCGGCGAGAAGAAGTGCAGGCCGATCACGCTCTCGGGACGGCTGGTCGCCGAGGCGATCTCGTTGACGTCCAGGTAGCTGGTGTTGGAGGCCAGGATGGCGCCGGCCTTGGCGATCTTGTCGAGCTTGCCGAAGACATCCTTCTTGATGTCCATGTTCTCGAACACGGCCTCGATGATCAGGTCGCAGTCGGCCAGGTCCTCGAGGTTCAGCGAGCCGGTCAGCAGGCCCATCCGCTTCTCGACGTCGTCCATCGTCAGACGACCCTTGGCGGCGGTGTTTTCGTAGTTCTTGCGGATGACGCCGAGACCGCGATCCAGGGCCTCCTGCTTCATCTCGACGATGGTCACCGCGATGCCGGCGTTGAGGAAGTTCATCGAGATGCCGCCGCCCATGGTGCCGGCGCCGATCACGCCGACCTTCTTGACCGGCAGGATCTCGGTGTCGTCCGGCACGTCGGGGATCTTGTTGGCGGCGCGTTCGGCGAAGAAGACATAGCGCTGGGCGGCCGACTGCGGGCCGGTCATCAGCTCCATGAACAGGGTGCGCTCGACCTTCAGGCCCTCCTCGAAGGGCAGGGTGGCGGCGGCCTCGATGCACTGGATGTTCGACTCGGGAGCCTTGAAGCCGCGGAACTTGCGGGCGTTGGCCTTGCGGAACTCGGCGAAGACTTCCGGCGTGCCGCCGGCCACGTCGCGGTCGCGGACCTTCTTCAGCGGCCAGTTCTCGGCGATGACCTTTTTCGCGAAAGCGATGGCGCCGGCGCGGAGGGCGCCCTCCTCGACCATCTCGTCGACCAGGCCCATGGCGTTGGCGGCCTTGGCCGGGACGTGGCTGCCGCTGGTCATCATCTCCAGCGCCTTCTGGGCGCCGACGATGCGGGGCAGGCGCTGGGTGCCGCCGGCGCCGGGCAGCAGGCCCAGGTTCACTTCCGGCAGGCCGACCTTGGCCGAGGGAACCGCCACGCGGTAGTGGGCGGTCAGGGCCACTTCCAGGCCGCCGCCGAGCGCGGTGCCGTGGATCGCCGCCACGACGGCCTTGGGCGAGTTTTCCATCATGTTCTGGACGTCGAACAGGCTGGCGCCCTTGGACGCGCCGCCGAACTCGCTGATGTCGGCGCCGGCGATGAAGGTGCGGCCGTCGCAGATCAGGACGATCGACTTGACGCTGTCGTCGGCGATGGCGGCCTTGAAGCCTTCGTACAGGCCGTCGCGCACATTGGCCGACAGCGCGTTCACCGGCGGGCTGTTGAGGGTGATGACGGCGACGTCGCCCTCGTTGCTCAGATCGGTGACGGAATTGATTGCGGCCATGGCGCGTCGCCCCTTATGTTCGTTGAAACACTTGTTTGAGCGCAAACTGCCGAGCCGGGCCGTCAGAGTCCAGTACGCAGCCATGGGAGAAGCACGATGGACCTCGATTTTCTGCCTGAGCACGCCGAGTTCCGCAGGGAAGTCCGCGACTGGATCGAGGCGAACTTCCCGGCCGAGAACCGCCGCAAGATGGACGCCGGCGAGCATCTGACCAAGGAGGACATCCTCTCCTGGCACCGGATCCTCAACAACAAGGGCTGGCTGACCCCGTCCTGGCCGGTCGAGTACGGCGGCACCGGCTGGGATTCGGTGCGCAAGTACATCTTTTCCGAGGAGCTCGCCCGGGCGCAGACCAGCCAGACCAGCTTCGGCATCGGCATGATCGGGCCGGTGCTCTACACCTTCGGGACGCCCGAGCAGAAGGCCAAGTTCCTGCCCGGGACCATGAACGGCGACATCTGGTGGTGCCAGGGCTACTCCGAGCCCGGCGCCGGCTCCGACCTCGCCGGACTGTCGACCAAGGCCGAGCGCATCAAGGGCGACGACGGCAAGGAATACTACGTCGTCACCGGCCAGAAGACCTGGACCACCCAGGGCCATTTCGCCGACTGGGGCTTCTTCCTGGTCCGCACCGACGCCACGGCCAAGAAGCAGGAGGGCATCTCCTTCCTGCTGATCGACATGACCAGCCCCGGCATCACCGTGCGCCCGATCATCACCATCGAGGGCGGCCACGAGGTCAACGACGTCTTCCTCGACAACGTGAAGGTCCCGGTCGAGAACCTGATCGGCCAGGAGAACAAGGGCTGGACGGTGGCCAAGTACCTGCTCGGCCACGAGCGCACCGGAATCGCCGGCGTCGCCCGCTCCAAGCGCGGCATCGAGAAGCTGCGCGAGCTCGCCGCGTCCGAGCCCGGCGACGACGCCCAGGCGCTGATGAAGGACGCCGACTTCCGCCGCAAGATCGCCGAGCTGGAGATCGACCTGGCCGCGCTCGAGTACACCGAGCTCCGCACCCTGGCCGGTGAAGCGTCCGGCAAGGGGCCCGGGCCGGAAGCCAGCCTGCTGAAGGTCAAGGGCACCGAGGTCGGCCAGCGCCTGACCGAGCTGACCCTGGAAGCCGCCGCCCACTACGGC
>JBIKII010000369.1:0-6246 GCA_044361705.1 Caulobacter sp. | reverse complement strand
TCAACCAAGGCGTAAGCGGCATAACCAATATGTATTACCAGAATCAGATGCTGAATTTGTTAGATAGGAATAGAAACCCTTACGCTAATTCGCCTTACAACAATTTACAAGACCCTGGCGGCGTTGTTTATTAACTTAAGACCATAAGAGATAAATCATGGCAATCAACCCAAACATCGCCCTAGGCGTACAGCCCATTCAGCAACAGCCTAATATGTTGGCGCAGTATGCTCAGATTATGGCGATTAGAGCTGCGCAACAAGAGACTGAAGGCTATGAAGGCGTTAGAAGCGCTATAACCGGCGGCATGGATGCAGGCGACCCCCGTATGTTGCAATACGGCAAGCGCGGTATTGAGGCGTTTAAAGCGGCAGGAGAAGGGCGCGTTAAACAACAGGATGCGTTGGCAAAATCATTTGTAAACGCAAGAGAATCACTTAGCATGGTTCGCACCCCTGAAGACTTGCTTGCGTACACCGTTAGCCAATTTAATGACCCCCTAATTGGGCCACGGCTAAAAGCACAGGGTCTGACTCCTGAAGCTGCTGCGGCTAATCTCCAAAAAGAATTAACAACATCAGGCTTTGAGACTGTACTTAAAAAATCCGCAATGGGTTTGGATGGTTGGTTTAAAGACCAGACATCGCGTCGTAACACGGATGTAAGTGCTGCGGCTCCAATAATGAACGCGCGACTTGCGCGTGAAAAATATAATGATGAATTAAAGTACGGTGGTGCTGTTGTTAATACCACTATTCCCAACCCAGAAAACCCAAAAGAACGAATAGAAATTCAAACGCGTCGCAATATTCGTGGTGGCGATTTAATACCATTAGAAGTCGCGCCAATGCCTATGCGCGTTGATATTTCGCCTAGTTCGGCAACTTCGTCATTTCAACCTTCTGGTGGCGGTGCGCCTAATGTTAACGCTTTAGCGCCTCAAGGCGGCGCTGCGCCTGCGCCAAACGTAAATGCTTTAAATCCTAACGCGCTGCCAACGCAAACGCCGGCAGGACCAACATTTGCAATGCCTAAAAGTAAAAATGAAAGCCTTACTGAAGCGCAAGGTAAAGCGACTAACTTTTCTATTCGTGCCAAGCAAGCGCACGAAGTGCTTAACACTATTGGTCAAGACGGCAAAGTACAGCCTGGTCTTATTAAACGCGGCGCTGAAGCAATTCCGTTTATTGGTGAAGGTCTTGGTACCGCATTAAACGTCACACAATCTCCTGCGCAACAACAAGTTGAGCAAGCACAAAGAAACTTTATTAACGCTGTGCTTCGCCAAGAATCCGGCGCAGCAATTAACGAAGGTGAATTTAACAACGCTAAAAAACAATATTTTCCACAACCTGGTGACAGCGCTGAAGTTATTGAACAAAAGCGGTTAAACCGCGAAGCGGCAATTAAAGGGTTTGATATTGCAGCAGGCCCTGGCGCAAAACAAGCAACGCCCCCTTCAACAGCGCCGAAGCGTATTAGTTCTATGGATGAGTACAATTCTTTGCCCTCTGGCGCAACGTATATTGACCCCGAAGGTACAACTCGGAGGAAAAAATAATGGGCTGGAAAGATGATCCTGTTATACAAAGTGGGTGGCAATCCGATCCCGTTGTAGGCGGCGAAACTGCCAAGCCTTTGGAATGGAAAGATGTGCCTGGGCAAGCGTTGACTAATCTTCCTGAAAGCGCGGGTAAGTTTGTGGGCGGCATTTACGAAGCCGTAACAAACCCAATTGAAACTGTAAAAACAATCGGTATGGCTGCGGCTGGCGGCCTTAAGAACATTTTGCCTAAGCCGGTCACAGATTTTATCACTTCAATTAGTTCTGAGCCAGGCAAAATTAATGAAGCGGTAGCTATCGCCGACGCTATTGGTGGCATTTACAAAGAGCGTTACGGTTCGGTAGAAGGGCTTAAGAAAACTTTGGCTACTGACCCTGTCGGTGCGGCTGCTGATTTGTCGACTATTCTATCTGGTGGCGCAGGGGCAGCCGGTGTGGCAGGGCTAACCGGAACGGCGCGCGTGTTGTCTTCCGCCGCTTCAGCCACCAATCCTCTAACTCCTATAGTCGCCACAGCAGCGCTTCCAGTGCGCGCAACAGCTAGAGGTGTTGGTGGCGTTTACAACTATTTAGCAAACCCAAAAGGTGCAGCAGCGCTTCAAGCAGCCGAAGGCAGCGCACCTGAAATTATTAACGCGTTGCGCAATCCAGAAATTTTACCTGGCAGTCTTCCAACTGCCGGTGAAGCAGCGGCGACAGTTAACGCACCTCGATACGCAGCGCTTGCGGCTGACTTAGCTAAAGTTATGCCAAAAGAATATCTCGCTCGCGCAGGGCAACGCAAAGAAGCGTTGTTGCGGCCTTTGTCGGTGGACGAGACTTATATGCCTATTGCTGAAATACAGCGTCAAGTTGCAGCCGCCCCGTTATACACAGCAGCAAGAGGCGCCGGCGATGTTGTTGATACTGTACCTGTCATTTCAAAAATAGACGATATTTTAGATAAGAACCCAGGCAACTCCGAACTTGTTACTGAAATGTCTAAACTTCGGTCAAGTTTGATTGACGAAACAGGCAACCCCCGTGTCAATGCTCAACAAGTATCATCTACGTTAGACGGAATAAAAGCAGCGTTAGCTAAGAAAGAAAACGCATTTATCAAGGATCAGCTTAACAACATTAAAACTGATTTGACCGACGCTATTCCAGGCTATCGACAAGCGCAGGAAACTTTTGCTGCAAAAAGCGAGCCTATTAATCAAGCGCAAGTTGCTACGTTTTTAAAAGAAAAACTAGCTCCTGCGATGACAGAAGAAACCGGCAAATTAAAAACGGCAGCATTTGTAAAAGCTGTTGAAGACGCGCCTCAAACTTTAAAACGCACTACTGGTCAAGCGCGGTTTCAAAACCTTAACGAAGTTTTAACACCTGACCAAGTAAAAGTTGTAAGTCAGATCAAAGATGAGTTAGCGCGCACCGCTAAGTTTGAGGAACAAGCCGCCGCAGGAAGGGCAACTTCTAGAGGCTCTGATATTGCGTCGCAAGCACTTGCAGATGTAACTGGCGGCACAAAGCTCCCTGGTTTGATGAACCGCGTGGCTACAATTGCAAACGTCATTATTGATAGGCTTGAAGGCAGAATTAATCGTCGTTTAGCAACCGAGATGGCCTTAGAAATGCTTGACCCTAAAGCATCCGCAGCCACGCTTGAAGCAGCGTTATTGCGTGAGGCTAAAGGTCAACGCAATAAAGCAAGAGCAGAATCAATGGGCGCGACAACTAAAAGTTTATTAAAACACCCTGCACTTTTGCAATTAAACAACCTTGCACCTGAACAAGAAAACCGCAACTCCCTGAGGCCGTAGCATGGACTTTCAATTCATCATCAATCTTGGTGGCGCAGCAGCGCTTGGCGTAATGGGCTGGTTCGCCCGCCAGTTGTGGGATTCTGTTAAAGAACTCAAGAACGACATTGCAGGCATTCGCCTTCACATGAGTGAAAACTACGTCAAGAAGTCAGAAGTGGACAGCTTTCGCGCCGACATGGACAAGCGCTTTGACCGCATTGAAATGCTCCTAGACCGCCTCTACGAAAAGATGGACAGCAAGGCAGATAAATAATGGTTGCGGCTAAGAAAGCACCCATTAGAAAAGCACCTGTAAAGCGTGCCAAGCCTGTCCAAAAGCAGGACATGACGGACAAACTACTAGACCTTATTAAGTGGGTGGATAACCCGTTTAAACTTGTTAGTGTCATTCTGCTGTCTACCATTTTCTTCCTTGGCTACCTGACTTGGGACAGCCGACAGGTTATTCTGGCAGCAATCAGTAGCAATAGCTCAATGCCGCAGCTTAAGACCCACGAAGAATTATTGCCATTGGCAAACAGGCTGGTCAAAGACATCGGCGCTGTCGGGATCGTAATCAATAAAGTAAACCTAGCCACCAATAGCCGCACAACCATCCTAGCCATTGCCAACGGTGAGCGTAACCATAAGCTAGAAGGCGTGACTGTATCGCTCTTTAATGAAAGCCCTGCACGAAACGCTGACGTTGTTTCAATGCTTAATAACGAGATATCCTGTAAGCCGTTTCAATCATCATCACAAGTTGGCGAATGGGCTAAGTCGCAAGGCGTAACATATATGTGCCGTGGCTCAATACCAAACGAAATGGGTAAGTTTGCAGGATACATTGCAGTGGGATTTAAAGCAGAACCATCAGACCTTACCTCAGTCAAAACCCGCATCATTCTAGCCGCTACGGAGATGGACAAATGAAAGCAAAATGGGAAACACTCAAGGCTTGGTGTGATGCCAAGTGGACAGCAATTAAAATCCGGTTCTCAGGCGTGAGGTTCTAACATGATCCCAATACTCGACATCTTAAATATTGGGTCAAAACTTGTTGATAAGTTCTTTCCCGATCCAGAGCAGAAAGCCAAGGCGCAGCTTGAGCTTTTAAAAATGCAGCAAGATGGTGAGCTGCAAAAGATTCAGGCTACCATACAGGAACAGCAAGAACTAACCAAGCGTCATACGGCGGATATGGCTTCCGACTCATGGCTCTCTAAGAACATTCGTCCGTTAATGCTGATCTGTTTGTTTTCTG
Organism: Caulobacter sp.; assembly: GCA_044361705.1. Taxonomy (GTDB): domain Bacteria; phylum Pseudomonadota; class Alphaproteobacteria; order Caulobacterales; family Caulobacteraceae; genus Caulobacter. The sequence goes on along the minus strand of JBIKII010000369.1, from coordinate 1,631 downwards.
CTTATACCGTGTTCTCTGTTGCCTCGGTGTTTGATTTTGAAGCAAAGACTGCCTATGTAGAGCTGCTAGGGCAATGGGGGATGCTAGCTTTTGGATTTTATTTCGGGTCCCGAGGCGCTGAGAAAATCGCCGAAACCATGACAAAAGGAAAAGAGAATGCAAAGTAATTGGAAACAAGCATTTGAGATGATGCTTGCCTCAGAAGGTGGTTATGTTAACCACCCGTCCGACCCAGGCGGCATGACCAACCTTGGCGTGACCAAACGGGTCTGGGAAGAGTGGGTTGGTCGTGAGTCTAACGAGAAAGAGATGCGCTCCCTGACCCCTGAGATGGTTGAGCCGTTGTACAAACGTAAGTTCTGGGATGCTTGCAAGTGCGACGATATGCCTGCGGGTATTGATTACCTTGTGTTTGACTTCGCCGTAAATGCTGGCGTTGGACGCTCTGCAAAGATCCTACAGACGGCTGTTGGTGTGCCTGCTGACGGTGGCATTGGCCCAGTTACGCTTGCTGCTGTCAAAGCTCAAGACCCTGTTGAGCTAGTCGAGAAGTTTAGCCAAGCCAAAGAAGCCTTTTACCGCAGTTTAAACACCTTTGAAACATTCGGTAAAGGCTGGCTTAATCGCGTAGCTGCCGTTAAAATCAAGGCAAATACGCTGCTAGCGTAAGCTTGGCACCCAGCCGAACTTGCGCCATGTCTTTTGGACGTCGGTAGACGCGGCTGAGACGTAGACGAATGATGGGTCGTCTGTCAGTGGGCATGGCAGCTTCTTCATGCAGCGGTCGTTTACCTCACACAAATTAATGTGTTCGCAAACGCAGATATCTTTATTCGTGGTGTACATAGCGTATCTTCCCTGAAATAGCGATTAACTCCGGTTGTTGCTTTTTAGCTTTTTCTGCTGCCAGCTTTAAGGCTGGTGGAAGTTTGTAGGGTTTTGGTTCTTCTTTCATTTGCGCTCCTCTATGTTGTAAAACCAATCATCGCCTACTGACCATTTGCGTGTGCCGTCTACTGTCCAAAGGTGCTTTGCTGCTTGAAAGTCTGGGAACTTTGTCTCGCTAGGTATCAGGCTTTGGTCGTACCACAGGCACCGGTTGTTAGGCTGGCAGGCAAACTGACCGTTATCTAATTTGATAAAGTTAAACGATTTATGTTCTTCTGCCTGTTCGGTAAAACCCGTATCGACGTCCAAACCATCCGCGCAGAAGTCCACGGTGAACAGGTACTGGCCAAAGTGCCATGTCTTATCTTTACCCAAAAACTTCACGCCCAGATTACGCAATCCAATCTTTTCAATAACGGTAAACTTGTACCCCATGCAGTCCCACAGTTGTAGCGTGTCAATGGGTAGGCTTGAAGGCGCGTCGGGATGCCAGACATAGGCGTGTATAGGCAGCTTGTCGTACAGTGCGCCGTAGTTGGGTAACAGCGACTCAATGCGGAACACTTGGCCACGCAATGCCTTGATGCTCACCCAGATGGCGGGTTCGTACTCGCCATAGCCTTTAGTGAAGTTGTACAGGAACTCACGTCGCACAAAACATTTTAGTGGCGGGAGGGATGCGACTATGTAACTCATTTGTTGCGCTCCTTTAGCTTGGCTTCGATATCAAGCACAAGATCGTA
>JBIKII010000032.1:0-20888 GCA_044361705.1 Caulobacter sp. | reverse complement strand
CTCGCCGGCGAAACTGGCCTTGGACAGGTCCAGCCGGGAGCGCAGCGTCGGCTCGTCCTCCGGCAGGCTGGTGAAGCCGCGCCCGGACAGGACGGCCAGCTCCATCAACGCGTCATAGTCGTCAGGAACGGCGGGACGCACGACCAGCATCAATGGGACTCCATAAGGGCGCGGATGCCGCGCGCATCGATCTCGCCCGACGCCAGCTTCATCAGGATCAGGGCCGACAGCTGGGCCCGCTCGGCGAAGCTGTCGGGCCAGGCGAACTCGTTCTCGCTGTGGATGTCGCCGCCGCGCACGCCGAGGGTATCGACGTTGGGCAGACCCGCCGCGAACAGGTTGTTGCCCTCGCAGACGCCGCCCGACGGCTTCCAGGCGATATCCTGGCCCAGCAGGGCGCCGACCTGCTTCACCTTGCCGAACAGTTCGGTCTGGGCGGCGTTGAACGGCTTGGCCGGGCGGGTGAAGCCGCCGTGCTGGCTGACCAGCAGACCCTCGCCCTCGCCCGCCTTCATGGCCCCCCGGATGCCGGCTTCCAGCCAGGCGGCGGCCTCGGCGTCCGGGAAGCGGACGTTGAAGCGGACCACGGCGATGTCCGGGACGACGTTCAGCGGCGAGCCGCCGTCGATCTTCGCGATGTTGACGGTGACGCCGTCGCGGCGGCCGTTCAGGCCGTCCAGCGCCCCGGCGATGCGGGCCGCGGCGGTGATGGCGTTGCGTCCCTCGGCAAAGGCGCGGCCGGCATGAGCGGTCCGGCCCGTCACCCGGATGTGGAAGTTGCCCGAGCCCTTGCGCTCGCTCGCCAGCGTGCCGTCGGGCAGCATCGAGGGTTCATAGGTCAGGCCGACGTGACCCAGCCGCCCGAACTCTGCCAGCACCGGTCCCGACGCCAGCGATCCGATCTCTTCATCCGGCGAGATCAGCACGCGGTAGCCCAGGTTGGCGGCGTCGGCGGAGGCCTCGAAAGCCTCCAGCGCCGCCAGGATGACGCTGATGCCGCCCTTCATGTCGGCGATGCCAGGGCCGTGCAGCGCGCCGTCGGCGCGGGTTCCGACCGTCTGGAAGCGGCTATCGGCCGGATAGACGGTGTCATAGTGCCCGGTCAGCACGACCTGGACCGGCGCCTCGGGGCGCACGATCACGGCCATGGATGGCGGGTGTGCCTGCTCCTTCTCGCGACCGTCAGCGCCGATCTCGACGGAGGCCTGCAGCGGAATGTCCAACGGTTCCGTCGGCAGCACGGCGAAGGCGTCCTTCAGCAGGCCACGCACGGTCTCCAGCCCCTCGAGGTTGCGACTGCCCGAGTTCACGTCGCTCCAGACCACCGCGCGCTCGACGATGGCCGACCCGCGTTCGTCTATGGAGTCCAGAACGGCTTTCTCTTCCGGCGACAGGCGCATCGGTTTGATCGTCCAACTCATGACGCCATTGCCGCGGACCAGGTCGACGCGTGCTTCACCGAAGCGACCCGCCGGAATGGCGCAAGACGGGAGTCGCTGAACGCTCTCTACCTAGCTCACGGGCGCCGCTAGGTGAACCCCTGCCTCGCGTCAGTAATCCTTCCGCCAGCGGACCGAGAGCCTGGAGTCCTCGCCGGCCAGCTTGGAGATGATCGACAGGTTGCGGCGGACCCGCCATTCGACCTGGGCCGCCGGGCCTTCGCGACCGCCGCCGATGATTTCCAGATAGACGTCGTCGGTCAGGTACTTGCCGCCGGCCACGGTCATCGCCCCGCCCTCCCCGCCCCCGGCGAAGACCAGACGGTCGAGGCCGGTGAAGTTCTTCAGGTTGCCGATCACGTCGAAGCCGCCCCCGCCGGCCAGGGCCGCGATGGCCGAGGCCAGCTGCGCGGCCTCCAGCGGCGACAGCTGGGCGGCCGATGTCCCGAACAACACCCGCGACAGGACCTCGTCCTGCGGCAAGGACGGGCTCGACGTCAGGGTGATCTCCGGCCGCGAGGCGGTGCCCCGCACGCGAATGACGGCGGTCAGCGCCGGGTCTTCCCGCGTCGCGGTCAGGTCCAGCCGGATGCGGTCGGGCGATGCGGCGAGATAGACCGCGCTGCGGGTGTCGAACTCGAACCGCTTGCCGGCGAAGTCGTACTCGCCGCGCACCATGCGGGCGACGCCGTCGAGGACAGGGCGGGCGGTCGTGCCGGATACGCGCGCGTCGATCGACATTTCCGCATCGAGGCCGCGCCCCTCGATGAATATGCCGCGACTGGCCTTGAGTGTGACATCCAGCGCCACGACCAGGCCCCGGCGGGCCTCTGGAACGACGTCCCCGTCGGTGGAGCCCGGCTTGTTGCGCTCGATCACGGCCATCGGGATGACGCCCGACGGCGTCGGCGGATCGGCGGCGATCGCGGCCCGGTCGATGGTCAGGGCCCCGGAAACCTGAACCTTGCCGTCGGCGGACCGATTGAGGGTCGCCTGCCCCGATGTGACGGCGGTGACCGCCTCGTTCTCGATCAGTTGGAAGCCCTTGAGGTCGACCCGGAAGGTGCTGGCGCCGTCCCGGAGCAGGCTGATGCGGCCGCCGCCCGACAGCGAGCCGCGCTCGCCGCCGCTGATGCGGCCGCCCCGGCCGTCGGTGGCCGAAAAGCGGCTGACGTCGATGGCGTTGTCGGCCAGTACGGCGCGCACCGACAGGTCGACCAGCTTCAGGCCGATCTGTCCGTCCTCGAAGGCGCCCTGCGCGAGTTCGGCGGTTCCCGACAGGCGCGGATCGGCCAGCGAGCCGGCGATGGTGCCGTCCATGTCGACGACGCCCGACAGAGTACGCTCGCCGCCCACCAGCAGGTCCCAAAGCGGCTTGATCTCGCCATTCGCCGAGAAGACGCCGCTCATCGGCTGGCGATTGGCGATGGCCAGCCGCAGCGGCGCGGCCGAGGCGACCACCGGCAGCGTCACCGTGGCGCTGGATCGCAGTCCGCCGGCGTTGCTGGCGACCGCTTCCACGAACAGGGACTGGTCACTGAGGGTCGCCCGCACGCGGCCGTCGACGGACACCGCACGGCCCGCGCCGCGGGCCCGGGCGCCCTCCAGCGTGACATCCATCGATCCGCTCAGCCGCGCGCCACGCCCCTGCAGCGCCATCTTGCCGTCGACCGTCCCGGCCAGATCCTCGTTCAGGGCGCCCAGCGACACCTTGGCCAGGGTCGCGTCGATGTCGGCGGCGTCGCCGTCCATCCGGGCGCTGATATCCGCCCGGCCGCCCTCGATCTCCAGCTTCACCTCGGCGAAGCGCTGGCCGCCGCCGAAGCCGAGCCGCGCCGTCTCGAGGGTCTTGAAGTCGGCGCTGCCGAACCGGCCCTCGCCGTTCAAGGCCAGCCCGGTGGCGTTCTCCTGGGCGGCATAGACGCCGTCGCCCTTGAAGCGCCAGCGGTTGGTCCCGTAGGTTCCGCGCATGTCGACGGCGATCGGCAGGCGCGCCAGTGGACCGTCCGCAGTGATCGTGCCGCGCCCGAACCGCAGGCCGCCGGCGCCACGCACCGTCGCGTCCCGGGCCGTAAGGTTGAGCGTGGCCCGCCCGTCGGAGCCGGTTTCCGTCAGCACGGCCGTGCCCGTAATCTGGCCGGCAGTCAGGATGGCGCCCGGACCGATGTCGAGGATCAGGTTCGCGGTCGAAGGACGACCCCGCCGAAGCGCCAGCCCGCCGGTCGCCTTGACCCCGCCGGCGTCGGCGTCGAGTCCGGTCAGATCCAGTCCGCCCGGCGCGAAGCGGAAGTCGGTTCGCGCGCGGGCCGGGCCGTACTCGCTGTCGGCGGTCACCGTCACCGCACCGTCGGTCCCGCCGGCGCTGCGGGCGAAACTGAGCACGACACGGGCAGCCCTCAGCGGCAACCTGGGCAGGTCAACCGCGGCGATGTCGGCGATCAGGTCGGCGCGGGGCGCGGACAGCGTGCCGGTGATGGCGCCTGTCCCCTTGGCCTCGCCGGATATCTCGACAGGACCGGCGCGGAACGGACCCGCGGCGTTCCAGTCGAGCTTGAGTTTCAGGGCGCCGGCCGGGCCGATCTGGCCAGCGGTACGGGCCGAACCCAGCGCGCCGTCGAGCTCCGCATTGGCCACGGAAACCACGCCCCGGCTGAACTCCGCCTTGCCCCGCAGGCGCGGCGCGGCGCCGAGCAGCCGGTCAAGCTCGCCCAGGCCCATGGCGAAGCCGGCGCCTCTGGCGTCGACCGAAAACACCCACGGCTTGCCCCGCCCGCCTTGCGACGCCGACCAGGTCGCCGTGGCGCGCCCCTTGGCGCCGATCCGCGCGGCCTCGAGGTTGGCCATTTCCGCGTCGCCCTTGAACGACAGGCCGCCCAGCAGGGTGCGCTCGCCGGTCGCGTCGAGCTTCAGGCCGGCGCCGTCGGCCTGAACCCGGCGCAACAGCAGGCGGCCGTCCTTCAGCCTCGCGGCGATGATCTCGGCCGCCGGACGCGCGCCGAGCAACGCGGCGAGGTAACCCTGGCCCGCGCCACCATCGCCGGTCAGCGCGGACTGAACCGTCAGCTCGCCGGCCTTCATGCCCACCGTCACCGGTCCCTGGACGCGGGCGAGGCTGTAGCCCGCCGCCTTGAAACCGGTGGCCGTCAGGGCGCCGCTGTAGAGCCAGGAGGCCTGGTCGCCCGTCAGACGGCCGCGAGTCTCCGCAGCGCCTTGCACGGCCTCGGACGTCAAGCGACCCAGCGAACGCGTGGTCAAGGTCACCGCGACCCCGTCCTTGCCGGTGACGCGCTTGCCGATGTCGGCTTCACCGCTGGCCACGACCGTGAGAACCTCACTCCCGGCGCGCGCGTCGATCGCGTAGAGGCCGCTCCTGGCCTTGCCGCCCCGGCCGGAGAACCGCACCTCGTCGCCAAACAGCGCTGCGTAGCGCGTTGTCAGGGTCGAGGACGCCAGCGACACACGCCCGGTGGCCGCCCCGCCCTCGGCGTTCCAGGTTCCCGAAGCCTCGGCCGGTCGGGTGGCGCCGGACGTCGCCAGCAGGCTGAACCGGCCTTCGTCGCCCGTTCCCCCGGCGTTGACCTTGAGCATGAACGGCTGATCGGCGGCCAGCCCCAGCGCCCCGGCCAGTGCGCCGCCCTCGGCCTCGAGAGCGTCGGCGAACACCTTCAGCGGCCGCCCCTTGCCGGTCTCGATGGCAAGGATCAGCCGGTCGCCCTTGTGCAGGCGGCTGGCCGCGCCGAGCGCCACGGTCGCGGGGCCCTTGCGCACGACATCGATCTCGCCGGCGACATGGAACAGGCCGCGCTGGTAGCTGAAGGCCGGCAAGGTCTCGACCGGAATCCGCAGCTGCGCGATGCGGATCGAGACGGGCAGCCCCCGGGTGGTCGTCTTGGGCGTCAGCGTGGGGCGGCGCAGCACCCGGACCTGCCGCGCGGTGATCTCGTCGGCGTGGAAGCGCCTCACGAAAAGCTCGTGGTAACGCCAGGTCATCTGAACGTCGGCGGCGTCCAGCCAGACGCCCTTCTCATCCGTGATGGTCAGTCGGCGGATGCCGAAGTTGCGCCAGAGGTCGCCGCTGAGGCCCTCGATGCGAAGGTTGCCGAAGCGTCCGAGCTTGAGCCCGTTTGCCCTTGCCTCCACGAACATCAGGCCCGGCGCGGTGTTGAGGCCGAACCGAAGCACCAGCGCTGTGCCGCCGACCAGCAGCACAGCGATCAGCGACGCCAGGATGATCCAGCCCGGGCCGTTGGCAGGCAGCCGCACGCGCCGCCGCTGCGCCGCAGCCGCGGGCGGAGGGGCCTGATCGTCGGCGGCGCTCAAAACGCCTGTCCGATGCTGATGTAGATCTGGAAGCCGGAGTCGCCCTCGCGCTTCTCCAGCGGGAAGGCGATGTCGGCCCGCACGGGGCCGAACCCGAGGTCGTAGCGCACGCCGAATCCGACGCCCACGCCGAAGTCGTCGCCGCCCGGGAAGGAGTCGCTGCCGACGCCGCCGGCGTCGATGAAGGCCACGGCGCCCCAGCGTTCGGTGATCTTGCGGCGCACCTCGAAGCTGGCCTCGACGACGGAGATGCCGCCGACCGGCGTGTTGTCGGGCAGGCGCGGGCCGATGGCCTGCCAGCCATAGCCGCGGACCGAGCCGCCGCCGCCGGCATAGAACCGACGGGGAGACGCGACGTCGTCCAGCACCGCGCCGAGGATGGATCCGGCCTTGGCCCGCGCCGCCAGCACGGTCGTCGCTTCCTCGTCGAGCGAGAGGTAGTAGGACGCCTGACTCTGCACCTTCAGGTACAAGGCTTGGGAGTCTCCGAACGTGGCGGTGGGTTCGACCCGCGCTTCCAGCCGCCAGCCGCGGGTCGGATCGAGCGGATCGTCCGACCGGTCGAGGGCGAAGGCGGCCAGCGCCGCCGCGGTGACCAAGTCGCGATCCTCGCCCCGGAAGGTGGTGTTGTTGATCCTGACCTTCTCGGCGCTGCGTGCGACGTCGAGCGACAGTCCGCCGGTGACATAGGAGGTCTTGCCGAAGCGGCGCGTGAGATCCCCGCTGGCCCCGACCCCCATCGAGTCATAGGCGTCGGTCTGCTGGTTGTAGACGCCGGCCAGCAGGGTCAGGGTCTGTTGTGGCTGTCGCCAGTGCGGCAGGCGGATGCTGGCTTCGAGCCGCTGCTCGAGTTCGGCGAGGCGCAGGCTGTAGGCGGTGGTGTCGGCGCGACCCAGCCGGTTGTAGCGGGTGCGACGCACATCCAGGCCTGCGCCCTCGCTCGTCGAATAACCTGCCGAGACTTCGAGGGTGCGCCGGTCGCGATCGGCCAGCGTCACCAGAACGGCGCGGCGGCCGTCGGCGTCGGCCTTCTCGCGCGGAAGCAGGGACACCCCGACCGAGTCGTAGACGCCGGTATCCAGCAGCCGCCGCTCCAGTTCGGCAATATCGTCCGGGTCGTAGACATCGCCGGGCGCCCAGGGGGCCAGGCCCTGGATCCAGTCCGGGTCGGTCCTGCCGATCTCGCCGAGTTCGAGACCGTCCATCCGGACCAGCTCGCCGGAGACGATGCGGAACGTCGGCTGTATCGAGTTGTCGGCGTGATCGACGATGACCTCCCGGGTCCCCGGCCGGGCGTCGGCGTATCCCCGCGCCTGCAGCGTCGCGACGATGCGGCCTTCAGCGGCGAGCACGTCTGCGGCACGGCCCGGCGCGGCGCGGCGCAACGCCATGGCCTGTTCGGCAGCGATGCCCACGCCCGGGATCGGCTCCTCGCCGACCCACTCGATCGCCGGACGGGCGAAGCGGAACCGGGCGCCGGGGGTGATGCGGATCACCGCCCGCGGCGGCTCGCCGCTGTCATCGTCATCGGGATCGACAACGTCGGGCTCGACCCGGAAGCCGTAGTAGCCCTGCGTCCGCATCGCCGCCTCGGCGTCCTCGGCCGCCGCGCGCGCCCGGCGGCGGGCCTCGAAGCGGGTGGTGGCCGGACTTTTGCTCTCGCCGACGGCGCGGGCGATGGCCTCAAGGAGATCTGCGTCGGTCACGCCCTCGATTCTCGCGGCGGCCTGCTGCGCGTTCGCGGCGGTCGCGCCGAAACCCAGCACGACGGCGGCCGAGGCGGCCAGGGCGATACGCGAAGGCGACAAGCTTCTTTTCTCCTCGTTCGCCCCGAATCCCGTGTAGTCGGACCCAGGCTGGCTGTCACGTCCATCCACCCTTTGCAGCGGCGTCGAAAGTTGCACAAATGCAGTGCAGTCGCTGCATCCGGTCCGGAGTCGGATCGAAACCAGACGCCAGACCGGCGAAGAGCGCTACGAATGAACCGTGAAAAGGCCTTCCCGGCCGTGAACGAAACGGACCCCGACGTGAGCGTGGCGACAGTCGACACCCTGGACTCTCCCCCGGCGCTGCCGATGACGGACGCCGCCTACCTTCCGGGGCTGGCCTTCGACGAAATGTATGTGGAGGGCGGCGAGGTCCGCGACCACTACGCCGGCGTCCACACCCGCCTGACCACCCTGTCGCCGGAAGCCCTGGCCGACCGCCAGAAAACCCTCGAGCGCTCGTTCCTGCTGCAGGGCATCACCTTCACCGTCTACGGCGCCGAGGCGACGACCGAGCGGATCATTCCGACCGACCTGGTGCCCAGGATCATTCCCGCGTCGGAATGGAAGACGATCGAGGAAGGGCTGACGCAGCGCCTGAGAGCGCTCAACATGTTCCTGGCCGACATCTACGGCGACCAGCAGATCCTGATGGACGGCATCGTACCCCGCGAGCTGGTGCTCGGCGCCCCGTCCTATCGCCGGGAAATGCAGCACCTGTATGTGCCGCACAAGGCCTACGCCAACGTCTGCGGGTCCGACCTGATCCGGGGTGAGGACGGCGCCTTCGCGGTGCTGGAGGACAACCTCCGCGTCCCGTCGGGCGTCTCCTACATGCTGGCCAATCGGGACGCGGCCAAGCGGACCTTCCCGGGCACCTTCCGCGCCTCGAACGTCCGGCCGGTCGAACGCTACCCGGACCTGCTGCTGGCGACCCTCAAGAGCATGGCGGCCGAGTGGCGGCCCGATCCCCAGGTCGTGGTCATGACGCCCGGCGTCTACAACAGCGCCTACTACGAGCATGCCTACCTTGCCCGCCTCATGGGCGCGCCGCTGGTCGAGGGCCGCGATCTCGTGGTGCACGAGAACATGGTCTACATGCGGACCACGACCGGTCTGCGGCGCGTTGACGTTATCTATCGCCGCGTCGACGACGACTTCATCGACCCCCTCACCTTCCGCCGCGACTCCTCGCTAGGCCTGCCGGGTCTGTTCAACGCCTACCGGGCCGGCAATGTGGTGATCTGCAACGCGCCGGGCACGGGCGTCGCCGACGACAAGGCGGTCTACGCGTACGTGCCGGACATCATCCGCTACTACCTGGGCGAGGACGCCATCCTGCCCAACATCGAGACCTTCCTCTGCCGGGAGCCGGTGCAGCTCGCCCATGTGCTGGCCAACCTCGACAAGTTCGTGGTCAAGGCGGTCGGTGCCTCGGGCGGCTATGGCATGCTGGTCGGGCCGCATGCCTCCCGCAAGGAACGCGAGACCTTCGCCGAGGCTCTCAAGGCGGACCCCGCCAACTACATCGCCCAGCCCACCATCCAGCTGTCGACGGCGCCCTGCCTGATCGACGGCCGGATCGAGCCGCGCCATGTGGACCTGCGTCCCTTCATCCTGTCCGGCGAGAAGATCGTCGTGACGCCGGGCGCCCTGACCCGCGTCGCGCTGCGGCGCGGCTCGCTGGTGGTCAATTCCAGCCAGGGCGGCGGCTCCAAGGACACCTGGGTGCTGGTTGACGAGGATGCGCCCGAGGAGATCCGGCCATGATGCTCGCGCGGGTGGCGGACAGCCTCTACTGGATCGGCCGCTACGTGGAGCGGGCCGAGCACTTCTCGCGGCTGGCCGACGTGATGCTCAACGCGACGCTCGACCGTTCCGACGCGGCGGCGCAGACCGCCTACATCGCCCTGTCGGCGGTCGGCGACACGGACATGGCCCGCGCCTCTCGCACCTACGAGGCCGCTCGCGCCCTCGTGCTGAGCCGCGAGGATCCGAACTCGGTGGTGATGTCGCTGGCCCATGCCCGCGAGAACGCCCGCCAGGTCCGCGACCAGATCACCACGGAAACCTGGGAACGGCTCAACCTGCTGTTCCTGAAGGTCACCGCCGACAGCACGGTCTCGGAGTTCGAGGGCGGTTCTTCGGCCTTCCTGCACGACGTCATCGCCGATCTGCACCTGTTCAAGGGCGCCGCCGACGCCACCATGAGCCATGGCGAGGGCTTCCGCTTCCTGATGCTGGGCGTCTACCTGGAGCGCGCGCACCTGATCGCGCGCTTGCTGGAGGTCGGTTTCGGCGACGGCCGGGGCAAGAGCGTCACCGACCGGCTGGCGCTCATGAACTTGCTGCGCATGGCCTGCGCGCTGGAGCCTTACCTGCGGCGCTACACCGCCGAGATCGAGCCGCGCTATATCCTGGAGTTCCTGCTGTTCGACGAGGAGTTTCCCCGTTCGATCCGGTTCGCGACGGCGCGGATCGAGGAGTACCTCGTGGGCGTCTCGCGTCACGTCGAGGTCGGCGGCCTGGCCACGCCCGAGCGCCTGGCCGGCCGGCTCAAGGCCCGCCTGCAGTTCGCCGACGTAGACGAACTGGAGGCGACGGGCGCCAGCGGTCTGCTGACCACCGTGGTCAACGAATGCGCCCGGATCCACGAGGCGATCTACGACACCTTTGTCGCCTACTCCCTCGAGATGAGGCTCCCTGCGTGAACGCACCCGAAAAAAGTGGATTCCGGTTCTGTGTCCGGGTGCGTTCGCACCTGAAAACAGACGCGCCCTCCGGGCGCCTGACCGCTCACACTCAGCCTGAGGGCGCGTAATGCTGCTCGAAGTCCGGCATGTCACCCAGTACCACTACGAGCGCGCGGTCCGCGAAAGCGTGATGGAGCTGCGCATGCAGCCCCGCAAGAGCGCCGGGCAGCGGCTGATCAGCTTCGAGCTCGACCTCGAGCCCCGGGCGCAGATCTTCTCCTACGCCGACAACTTCGGGAACGCCGTCTATCACTTCGACGTGCCCCAGCCGCACGACAACCTGAGGATTGAGGCCCGCTCGGCGGTCGAAACCCAGCCCGATCCGGTGCTGCCGGACGGCGTCGACCAGGGCGAGTGGGACCGGCTGCGCAGCGACTTCGTGCGCGGCGAATGCTTCGACTTCCTGCAGCCGCACGGCTTCGTGATGTTCACCCAGGCGCTGCAGACCTTCATCGTCGAGAAGAACCTCGACGCGCTGCGCCTGCAGGACCCGCTGTCGGCGGTCCTGGCGCTGAACCGGATCATCTACGACGCCTTCGACTACACGCCCGGCGTGACCACGGCAGACAGCCCGATCGACCTGGCGCTCGGCGTCGGTCGCGGCGTCTGCCAGGACTTCGCCCACATCATGCTGGCGATCTGCCGCCGCTGGGGCATCCCGGCCCGCTACGTCTCTGGCTACCTGTTCACCGATCGCCAGCACGGCGACCGCTCCGACCCGGACGCGACCCACGCATGGATCGAGGTCTTCCTGCCGACCCTGCGCTGGGTCGGGCTCGACCCGACCAACAACAGCATCGCCGGCGAGCGTCATATCGCCGTGGCCATCGGCCGCGACTACGCCGACATTCCGCCGTCGCTGGGGGTCTACAAGGGCGAGGCTGACAGCCAGCTGGCCGTTGCGGTGTCGGTGGGCAAGGCCCGCGCGGCCCTGGCGGAGCCGGAGTTCCTGCGCCTGCCCCGCCCGTCGTTCCCGGGCGGTCGCCGCAAGCTCAACGCCGGCGACATCCATCGCCGCGAGCAGCAACAGCAGCAACAACAGTAACAGCGGGTCGGCGTGGCCCGCAGGCCGGATGCGCCGCCTACGGACCGTTGGCGGGGAAGGCGTTTGGTAGGCCGGGTGGGGGTCGAACCCACGACCATTCGATTAAAAGTCGAATGCTCTACCACTGAGCTACCGGCCCGCTCGCGAAGCAGCGGCTGTGCCGGTTCGAAGCGGCGCGGACCATAGTGGCGCCAATCCGGCGCGGCAACCCGCCGCGACGCCTTTCCGCGGCCCCGCGCGCATGATTATGCTGTCGCCATGCGTATGCTTCTCACCAGCCTCGCCTGCCTGTCGCTCACGGCCTGCGCGAGCATCGGCAACTCCCCCCCTCCCGGTCGGGTCCAGACAACAGACCAGATCAACAAGGGCAGCGTCACCGGCGCCGTCACCGCACCTGCGCGCGACCTCAACATGCTGCGGACGAAGATCCCGCAGGTGCTGCTCGACGCGCTGGAGGATCCCTACAAGCGGCCCAATCCGGCCACCTGCGCCGAGATCATCGCCCAGGTGCGGCCGCTCTACGAGGCGCTGGGCGCCGACATCGACGATCCTGACACGGGCGGCGATGACCGCGGCCTGATCGACAAGGGCCGCGACGTCGCCGAGGACACGGCGCTGGGCTTCGTCGCCGACGCGGCCCAGGACCTGATCCCGCTGCGCGGCTGGGTGCGCCGCCTCTCGGGCGCGGAACGGCACGACAGGCTGGTGCGGGCGGCGATCACCGCCGGCGGCATCCGTCGCGGTTATCTCAAGGGCCTGGGCGAATCGCGCGGCTGCAACCCGCCAGCCACGCCCAGTCACCTGAAGTCGGCCCTGCCCAAGGAACCGCCGCGCAAGGGGCCGAAGTACCCGATCAAGTAGGGGAAGCTGCCCCCTACTTCACATGCCGGGCGCGGAACTCGCGCCGGAAGGACTCGAACGTCCCCGCCGCGATGGCCGCGCGCATGGCGGCGGTCAGGGCCTGGAAGAAGGCGATGTTGTGCCAGGACAACAGCACCTGTCCGAGAATCTCGTCCGACCGCACCAGGTGATGCAGATAGGCCTTCGAATAGTCCCGGCTGGCCGGGCAGTCGCTGTCCGCGTCGAGCGGATGATCGTCCTCGGCGAAGCGGGCGTTCTTCAGGTTGATGGCCCCGTCCCAGGTCCAGGCCTGGCCATGGCGCCCTGACCGCGTCGGCAGCACGCAGTCGAACATGTCCACGCCCCGGGCCACCGCCTCGACCAGGTCGATCGGCTTGCCGACGCCCATCAGGTAGCGCGGCCGGTCGGCGGGCAGCATGCCGGTGGCGTAGTCGAGCACGTCGCACATGGCTTCGTGCCCCTCTCCGACCGCCAAACCCCCGAGCGCATAGCCGTCGAAGCCGGTCTCGATCAGCCGCTCCGACGACTCCCGGCGCAGGTTTTCAAAGGTCGAACCCTGCTGGATGCCGAACAGGGCCTGGCTGTCGCGGGTCCCGAAGGCGGCCTTGGACCGCGCGCCCCAGCGGGCCGAGAGCTCCATCCCCTGCCGCGCCCGCGCTTCCTCGGCCGGCCAGGCGACGCACTCGTCCAACTGCATGACGATGTCGCTGCAGAGCAGATCCGCCTGGATCTCGATCGACCGCTCCGGCGTCAGCACATGCTTTGAGCCGTCCAGGTGACTGGCGAAAGTCACCGCCTCCTCCGTCACCTTGCTGATCCCCGACAGGCTCATGACCTGGAAGCCGCCGCTGTCGGTGAGGATCGGCCGGTCCCAGCGCATGAACCGGTGCAGACCGCCCAGCCGCTGGACCCGCTCGGCCGTCGGCCGCAGCATCAGGTGATAGGTGTTGCCCAGGATGATGTCGGCGCCGGTGGCGGCGACCTGGTCGACCGTCAGGGCCTTTACAGTGCCGGCCGTGCCCACGGGCATGAAGGCCGGCGTGCGGATGTCGCCGCGCGGGGTCTTCAGGACCCCGGTGCGGGCCGCGCCGTCGGTGGCGGAGATATCGAAGGGGAAGGTCGCCAATTTTGTTCCGTCTCCCCGGCAAAGGCCGGGGTCCATGCGGGTCCGCAGTCGCTGGGGATGGGTATGGATCCCGGCCTTCGCCGGGAACACGGGATCAAGTCAGGCGCGGAATAGCAGGCTTGAATCCCCGTAGGAATAGAAGCGATAGCCGGTCGCGATGGCGTGGTCGTAGGCTTCGCGCATCACGGCCTGTCCCGCAAACGCGCTGACCAGCATGAACAGCGTCGACTTCGGCAGGTGGAAGTTGGTCATCAGCACATCGGCCGCCCGGAAGCGGTAGCCCGGCGTGATGAAGATCGCCGTCTCTTCGGCCCACGGCCGGATCACGCCGTCCTCGCCCGCGGCGCTCTCCAACAGACGCAGCGAAGTGGTGCCGACGCAGACGATACGCCCGCCGGCGGCGCGCACGGCGTTCAGGGCGGCGGCGGTGGCGGCGCTGACTTCGCCGTACTCGGGATGCATGCGGTGGTCGGCGACGTCGTCCACCTTGACCGGCAGGAAGGTGCCCGCCCCGACGTGCAGGGTCACGAAGTGCTGCGACACGCCGGCCGCCGCCAGCCGCGCCAGCAGGTCCGGCGTGAAATGCAGTCCCGCCGTGGGCGCCGCCACCGAGCCGTCCTCACGCGCATAGACGGTCTGGTAGTCGGTGCGGTCCTGATCGTCCTCGCCCCGCTTGGCGGCGATGTAGGGGGGAAGCGGCATATGCCCCCGCGTATTGATCGCCATGTCGAGATCGGGCCCGGACAGATCGAAGGCCAGAACGACCTCTCCGCCCTCGCCCTTCTCGACCACCGTGGCGTCCAGGAGCGCGCCTTCGCAGCCCCGGTCGGTCGCCGCGCCGAAGCGGACCCGGTCACCGGGCTTCAGGCGTTTGCCCGGCCGCATGAAGGCGCTCCAGCGGTCCGGCGCCAGGCGTCTGTGCAACGTCGCTTCGACCGCCACCGGGGATCCGTCCCCGCCGCCCTCGAGGCGTCCTTCCCGCAGGCCGTCCAGCCGGGCAGGGATCACACGTGTGTCGTTGAAGACCAGCGCGTCACCGGCGCGCAGCAAGGAGGGCAGATCGCCGACGGTCAGATCCTCGCGCCCCTCCCCGGGCCGGACGACCAGCAGCCGGGCGCTTTCGCGCGGGCTGGCGGGGCGCAGCGCGATGAGATCGTCGGGCAGGTCGAAGTCAAAGTCGGAGAGACGCATGGCCGGGCGATGCGCCACGTCCGCGCGTCTTCGTCAAGCGTGCGATAGACAACACCGCTCCCGATACACACATTGGCGGGACAACATCGGGGTTCTCCATGCGTTTTGCGATCATCGCGCTGACTGTCGGCGCCGCCGCCTTCGCCACCGCCTGCAACCGCAAGACGGACAGGGCCGACGCCCCGCCACCCGCCGCCGCCGAGGCGCCGGCGCCCGCCGCGCCGGTTGTCGAGGGACAAGCCGTCGAGGTGGCTCCCGGCTTCCGGCACGAAGCGGCCTTCGACGCATCGGGCTTCTATCTGACGCCCCAGCCGGTGCAGATCGGCGCCTATCGCCTGACCCACCTGGGCATTGGAGCGCCGAGTGACTTCCAGCAGTGGGAGAAGGGTGAGCGCGCCTCGGTGTTCGGGCCAATCCTGCTGCAGTTCGACGATGTCAGCAGCCCGGTCCGGACCAACGAGATGGGCGGCGAGACCCACGCGGTGAACGTTCGCATCCTGCCGCAGGCCTACAGCCTGACCACCGGCAAGGTGACGTTCAGGGGCGCTGATCCCAAGCTGGGCGAGGTATTGTTCAGCGGACAGTTCGATGCGGCCGCCCTGGCCCAGGCGCGCAACGAAGGCTCCAGCCAGGCCCCGGTCCTGCGGGGCCTGCTCAAGGTCGGGGACTCTCCGGCCCGCCCGGTGTCGATGGTTTACTTCGTCGGCGAGTGACGCGGCGCCGAACCCGCGTCCGGGCTGCACGTCGCCTGCACGAATCGCGTGTTAGACGGGGCCTGTGAGACCCCTGCTCAAAATCCTGTCCGCACTTGCCCGCGCGGCCGCGTTGATGCTGGCGGCCGGCTGCGCGCTGCTGCTGGTGCTGGCCCAGGGCGGCCGGTTCAGCGACCGGCTCGACATCGTGACACACTTCACGCCGTGGTTGCTGGCCGGCGCGCTCTTCGGGCTGGCGATCTGGGCCGTCGCCGGTCGCCGGGGGCGACTGACCCCGGTCCTCGCCCTGGTGGGCGTCCTGTCGGCCATGGTGCTGATGGCCCCCGAACTGGCCGCAGCCGCGGGCCAGAAGCGCGGCCCGGCAGAGGGCCCGACGCTGAAGGTCATCCAGTTCAATCTCTGGGGCCGCAACAGGGACCCGGAGGCCACCACCCGGTGGATCCTGGAGGAGGATCCCGACATCATCGTCTTCCAGGAAGGGTTCGCCAGGTCAGGCGGCGTCGCACGGGCGCTGTCCGGCCGCTATCCGCATCGCACCACCTGCGCCGAGCCCCTCGCCTGTTCGACGATGATCCTGTCGAAGCGAGCGCCGGTCGCTGAAGGCGGCCTGCAGGCCGGCGCGTCCGAGGCCAACCTGTCCGGCGCCTGGGCCACCTTCAAGGGTCGCCGCGGCGCCTACACCGTGGTCGGCGCCCACTACACCTGGCCGCTGCCGGCCGGGCCGCAGCAGCAGCAGACCCTGCGGCTGTCGCGGGTGCTGGAGCGGTTCCCGAAGGAGAGCCTGATTGTTGTCGGCGACTTCAACTCCACGCCGTGGTCGTTCTCGCTGAGACGCCAGGACCGCCTGTTCGGCATCGAGCGTCGCACCCGCGCCCTGTTCACCTGGCCGGCGGGCCGGTTCTCGCGCCTGGACTTCGCGGCGCCCTTCCCGGTCCTGGCGATCGACCAGGTCTACGCCGGGTCTGACTGGAAGACGGTCGAGGTTCGTCGCGGGCCGGCGCTGGGGTCGGACCACTATCCGGTCGTCGCCCGGCTGGCCCGGCCCTGACGGCGGAATGGCGGGGTCGCGAAGACCCCGCCCGGGAGCCTAGACGTCCGCCGCGACCTTCATCGACACAATCTTGCCGGGCTGGCGGGGCGGCTCGCCCTTGGGCAGGGCGTCGATGTGGTCCATGCCGTCGGTGACCACGCCCCAGACGGTGTACTGCCCATCCAGGAAGGTCGCGTCGTCGAAGCAGATGAAGAACTGGCTGTTAGCCGTGTTCGGCTGGTTGGTGCGGGCCATCGAGCAGACGCCGCGCAGGTGCGGCTCGCGCGAGAACTCCGCCTTCAGGTCCGGCTTCTTGCTGCCGCCCGAGCCGGTGCCGGTCGGGTCGCCGCCCTGGGCCATGAAGCCAGGAATGACGCGGTGGAAGACCACGCCGTTGTAGAAGCCCTCGCGGGTCAGTTCCTTGATCCGCTCGACGTGGCCCGGGGCCAGGTCGGGGCGGAGCTGGATGGTGACCACCCCGGTTTCGGTGGTCAGCAACAGGGTGTTTTCGGCTTCGGTCGTCATGGGGGTTATTCCACCTTCACAGGGATGTTCACGTCACAGAGCGAGAAGTCGGCGCCCTTTTCCTTGCGCAGCCGATCGATCTCGCCCTTGAACCAGGGTCCGGCCGGGTCGATGACCCGGACGGTCGGGCGTTCGGAAGCGGGTATATCGGCCAGAACGCGCACGCGGTCCATCCGGTCCTGCGGCGCGGCGACCGGTTCGCCGGTCTTGATGGTGCGGATGGCCTCGAGGCCGCTGATGACCCGGCCGAAGGCGGTGTAGCGCTTGTCGAGCGACAGGTAGGGCTGGCGCATCAGGAAGAACTGGCTGTTGGCGCTGTCGGGGTTGTCATCACGGGCCATGCCGACCACGCCGGGGCAATAGCTTCCCCAGGCGGCGACCTTCTTGTCGGCGGTCATCTCGCTCCAGCTCATCGCCTGGCTGACCACGGGCAGCGACTTCACGAAGCCTTCTTCCGTCCCCCAGGGGCTGGACGCGACCGTGAACGCCGTATCAGCGGCGCGGCGGAAGGTGAACTCCGCCTTCAGGTCCGGCAGGTCCGTGCCGCCTTCGCCCGTATCCTGCGGATCCCCGGTCTGGGCCATGAAGCGGTCGATGACGCGGAAGAAGGTCCGGCCGTCGTAGGTTCCCTTGCGGGCCAGTTCCTTCAGCCGCGCGACATGGCCCGGCGCGACCTCGGGAACCAGCTCGACGATCACCCGACCCTTGCTGGTGTCGATGACCAGCACGTCGTCGGCGTTGGGCGTGCGCCAGTCGACCGCCGTTGGCGCGGCCAGCACCGGCGAGGCGCTGGCCAGAAGGGCCGCGGCCAGGAAGAGGGTGTGATGGCGCATGGCGGTCCTCCGTCAGCCGACCTTGGCAGGAATCTCGATATCGCAGGGGTCGAGCGGCCGTCCGCCGGCCCTCGCCTTGGCATCAGCGACCATCGCCTTGAACGTCGGACCCGTGACGTCGAGCACCTGCACCCTGGGCCGCTGGCCGGCCGGCAGATCGGCGAGCACCCGGACCTTCGTCATCATGTCGAGCGGCGGAGCAGGCGGCTCACCGAGCTTGAGCGCACGAACCACCTCCTGACCAGCGATGACTCGCCCCCAGGCCGTGTACTTGTTGTCGAGCGAGGGATAGGCCGAGCGCATGAAGAAGAACTGGCTGTTAGCGCTGTCAGGACTTTGGGCCCGCGCCATCCCCATGACGCCCGAGCAGAACAGGCCCCAGGACGCCACCTTGCCGTCGGCCGCCAGCATCATCTGCATGCTCGGCAGCGAGCGCACAGGCAGAACGCCCAGGAACCCGACCTCGGTCGCCGACGGCGTGTTGAAATCGCCGGGCAGCCGGTCGATGACGGTGAAGACCGGCGTCGGGCCTCGGCGGAACGGGTACTCGGCCTTCAGGTCTGGCAGGTCAGATCCGCCGACGCCGCTATTCTCGGGGTCGCCCGTCTGGGCCATGAAGCCGTCGATCACCCGGAAGAAGGTCAGCCCGTCGTAGAAGCCGGCGCGCGTCAGGGTCCTCACGCGCTCGACATGGGCCGGGGCGGCGGCCGGCGCCATTTCGACGATGACCCGTCCCTTGCTGGTGTCGAACACCAGGACGTTCTCGGGATCGGGCGTACGCCACTCGGCGGCGCCCGGAACAGGCG
Source organism: Caulobacter sp. (assembly GCA_044361705.1). Taxonomy (GTDB): domain Bacteria; phylum Pseudomonadota; class Alphaproteobacteria; order Caulobacterales; family Caulobacteraceae; genus Caulobacter. The sequence continues at coordinate 2,480 of JBIKII010000032.1, read as the reverse complement.
CCTGGGCCTGGACGGGCACCGTCGCCGCGGCGAGGGACAGAACAGCAGCGAGCGCGAACGGCGCGACCTTCATGGAAAACCTTCTCTACTGACGCCCCGTCAGCCCGCGTAGAACGCCGCCGCCCGCTTCACAAGCCCCGCGTGGTCGAAGGTGAAGGTCTCGACCACCTCGCAGTCGCGCGTGGTGCTGAAATAGCGGATGGCTCCGCCATCCACCCCGGCCAGTACAGCGATCAGCTCAAACCGCAGCGCCGGCGCGCCCGGCGCGAAGGCGCCCGACCAGTAGGCGCGAAGTTCGTCCTTGCCGCTGACCTCGCCCGACGCCTTGCCGAACCGTTGCCGGACGACCGGGCTACGGAAGACGATGTCCTCGGCATAGTGCGACAGGATGCGCTCCAGATCGTGGGCGTTCCAGGCGGCGATCCACTCGGCGGCGAAGGCGTCGAGGTCGACCGCATTCACCCCTTCCGGACCTTGCCCATCAGCCGTTCGGCCACGCCGGGAGTCACGAACTTGGTGATATCGCCGCCGAGCATGGCGATTTCCTTGACCAGGCGCGAAGCCACGGCCTGGTGCCGCGGATCGGCCATCAGGAACACGGTCTCGATCTCGCGATCGAGCTGCTGGTTCATGGCCGTCATCTGGAACTCGTATTCGAAATCCGCGACGGCCCGCAGACCCCGAACGATAATGCCGGCGTGAACTTCACGGGCGAAGTGCATCAGCAGGCCCTTGAAGGGGATCACCTCGATCTCGGCGACCTTCTGCAGGTGGGCGGTTTCGTCGCGGACAATCGCCACCCGCTCATCAAGGCTGAACAGCGGCCCCTTGCCCTCGTTGATGGCCACGCCGATCACCAGCTTGTCCACCAGCTTCACGGCCCGTCCGATGATATCCAGATGACCGTTGGTCATCGGGTCGAACGTGCCCGGATAGAGTCCGATACGCTTCACCCGGTACCCCCTTGCGCCTGATCCGCTATGCGGGGGCCTGAGAGTCCCCGCTGTCGCCGTCGATTTCGTTGTCGTCTTCGTCGCCGCTTTCGGCCGACGCTTCAAGCCTTTCCACGCTCACGACATGCTCATCTTCGGCGGTGCGGAAGACGATGACGCCCTGGGTGTTGCGGCTGGCGACGCGGATGTTGGCCACCGGGCAGCGGATCAGCTGGCCCTGATCGGTGACCAGCAGGATCTCATCGGCCTGGTCGACCGGGAAGCTGGCCACCAGGCGGCCGCCCTTGCGGGTCAGGTCCTGGGCCAGCAGGCCCTGGCCGCCGCGGCCCGTGCGCCGGAAGTCGTAGGCGCTGGTTCGCTTGCCGATGCCTTCGGACGACAGGGTGAGGATGAACTCCTCCGCCGCCTGCAAGGCGATGATCCGTTCCGGCGTCAATTCAGCCTCGCCGACGTCTTCCTCGTCCTCGGCCGGCGCGGCGTCGTCGCCCTCGTCGCTCTCGGACTTGATGCGGGCGCGCTCGTATTTGAGATAGCTGGCGCGTTCCGCCGGAGTCGCGTCGACGCCGTGCAGGATGGCCATCGACAGCACCTGGTCGCCGTCGGCCAGGCGGATGCCGCGCACGCCGGTCGACTCGCGGCCCGCGAACACACGCACCTCGCCGACCTCGAAGCGGATCGCACGGCCCAGGGCGGTCGTCAGCAGCACGTCATTGCGCGGATCACAGAGGCCGACGCCGATGATGGAGTCGCCCTCGTCCAGCTTCATGGCGATCTTGCCGTTGCGGTTGATCGAGGCGAAGTCGCTGAGCTTGTTGCGGCGCACGTTGCCCGACCGGGTGGCGAACATGACGTCCAGCGCGTCCCACTGGGCCTCGTCCTCGGGCAGCGGAAGGATCGAGGTGATGCTTTCGCCGGGCTCGATGGGCAGCAGATTCACGAACGCCTTGCCGCGCGAGGTCGGCGTACCGACCGGCAGGCGCCACACCTTCAGCCGATAGACCTTGCCGCCGGAGCTGAAGAACAGCACCGGCGCGTGGGTCGAGGCGGAGAATACGCGGGTGACCGCATCCTCTTCCTTGGTCGACATGCCGGACCGGCCTTTGCCGCCGTGCTTCTGGCTGCGGTAGGTCGACAGCGCCGTGCGCTTCACATAGCCGCCATGGGTGACGGTGATGACCATGTCCTCGCGGGGGATGAGGTCTTCATCCTCCATCTCGGCGCCGCCCTCGACCATCTGGGTCCGGCGCGGAATGGCGAAGCGCTCGCGCACGTCGACCAGCTCCTCGCGGACCACTGCCATGATGTTGACGCGGTCGCTGAGCAGTTCCAGCAGGGTGGCGATCGAGCCCGCCAGCGTGCGGGCCTCGCCCATGATTTCTTCCTGGCCCAGGCCCGTCAGGCGGGACAGGGTGAGGGCCAGGATCGAGCGGGCCTGTTCGTCGGACAGCCGGACCTGGTCGCCGTCGGTGATCACCGTGCGGGGGTCGGCGATCAGCGCGATCAGGGGCATCATGTCGCCTGTCGGCC